>JBMFXH010000159.1:0-5139 GCA_049964475.1 Vulcanimicrobiaceae bacterium | reverse complement strand
AGGTAGCGCCCCGAACTCGCCTGCAACAGCGGCAAGAAACGCTCCTCGCTCCACAATTGCTGGAGCAGCGCGAGCGGTATCGGTTCCTCCATCAACGCGAGGATCTGCAAAAACTCGCGGCGTTCCGGCGGCGCCAGCGCGAGATCGCGCGCGACGACCGCCCGCAAGCCGACGGCGACGCTCGCGGTGTTCTCGCTGCTCTCCGTCGCGATCGATTCGGCGATGGCAACGATATCGATCGCGCGCCCCGCGGCAACCTCGGCGATGCGCGCGATCGCTTCATCGCTTGCACCCGGCAACAGCGTGCGCGCGAGCGCACGCGCTTCGGGCTCGGTGAGCACGTCGAGCAGCAACGACGCGTCGGACTGCACGAGTCCCTCCCACCCCGGCTCGTCGAGCCGCTCGATGGAGAGCAACGCAAAACGTTGGTCGGCAAAACGTTCGATCAGGCGCAGCAGCAGCGAGAGCGATTCGGGGTCGCACCACTGCATGTCGTCGACGGCGAGAAGCAGCGGATAATCGAGCAGCACCGCCTCGATGAGCCGGTAGAGCGCTTCCTCGGTCTTCGCACCGTCCCGTTCGGTTGAAAAGTCGCTGGGAAGCCCGGCGGCAAAGAGCGCGCCGCGCTCGCCGAGCGCGCCGAGGATTCCCTCGCCGATCCGCCGCGCGGCGGCCATCGGCAGGCGGGCCTGAATGCGGTGCGCGGGTTCGAGCACCGCGAGCCAGCCCGCGGCGCGCGCACGTTCGGCGATTGCCGCGCCGAGGGTACTCTTCCCGATCCCGGAGCTTCCGACGAGGCGCAGCGTCCGCGCGACCCGCAGGCGCCCGGCCTCCTCGAGGAGGCTCGCGATGCGGTCGAGTTCCTTCCTGCGTCCGATCAGCGTTCCCACGGGGGAGCGATACGCGAAAAACCAGGGGTTTTCCCGGAGGCGTGGGGACGGCGTTGGGGGCTATCGTAGGGGCATGGAGGATTTCAGCATGTACGCACTCGCCACCGAGGCCGCACAACCAAGCATCCCTACGCTTACCGCAGCCGGCGGGAAACCCGAGATTCCCTACTGCTTCGTCCTCGACGACGACTATCGCGTGGTGATGGCCGGGCCTGCGAATGCCGTCGATCCCTTCGGTTCTCTCTACGGCGACGACGCCGCCCCCGATGCGCTCCCCGGCCCCATCGACCGAGCGGTCCGCGCGATGACCTCGAGCTGGCGCGCCACCCGCACTGCAGGTTCCAACGCGGCCGTCGTCAGCGGCTTCCGGGTGATCGTCGCGCCGCTCAACGGCGAGAGCGGCCGCCGGATGGCGGTCTTCGTCGAGCGCCACATCTAAGGGACGCGTTCGAAGGCGAACGCTCTTAACGTCCCAGGAAGGCCGCATGCTCGCGCGAACGGGCGCACGCATGCGTCTACCCTCCGCTCTTTTCTCGCTGTTCGGTGCCGTGCTTCTTCTCGCAGCCGGACCCTCGCCGACACCCTCGCCGCAACCTGAACGCACGCCGCACCTCAGCGGCAACGTCGCACCAATATCCTACGATATCCTCATCGGTCCGCCAAAAATCAGCGGTCAAGGCGGAACCTCCGTCGGCAGCGAGCGCATCGACGTCGTCGTGCGCCGACCGACCCACGCCATCGTCCTCAACGCGTTTTCACGGATCGTCATTCTCCGTGCGACCATCGACGGTAAAGCGGCGACGACAACGAAGTACCCTATCGCGCAGCAGATGGCGTTTGCTACCGGCGCGGCCATTGCTCCCGGCAAACACGTTCTCACGCTGCATTTCATCGGGAGAATCTTGTCGGACGCCAACGGCCTTTGGCCCGATGGTTTCACACGGAAAAATGCACCGAATTTCGTCACGCTTTTCGAACCGTCGACCGCGCGCACGCTCTTCCCGTGCTTCGACGAGCCGCGATTCCACGCGCGCTTCCGGCTGCGCGTCATCGCTCCAAGCAACTGGCGCGTCGTATCGAACGCTCCGCTGCAAAGCCGCGCTACGGTGCCCGGAGATCCGACGAACAGCACGTTCACTTTCGCGTGGACGCCGCCGATACCGACCTATCTTTTGACGCTCGATATGGGACGTTTTATTACCGTGCGCGGACACGCAGCCGGCGTCCCGGTAGCGGTATATGTTGCGCCGGGGGCAGAAAAGATTGCCGCAAGCGTGCTGCATACCGCGGAGCAATCACTCACGTTCTACTCTCACCTCTTCGGCGTTCGCTACCCCATGCCGAAGCTCGATATCGTCGTTGCGGCCGGCGTTCTCAACGATGTCGAGGAAGGGCTTGGCGCGATTACAATTTATACCGAGTTTGACGTCTCCGGAAAACAATCACACGGGGGTCTTGTCGGCAAGCAGACCGCTTTCGATTATGTCGCGCAGCCGATCTCTCAGCAGTGGTTTGGCGGCCTTGTCGGCATCCGTTCCTGGAACGACGCCTGGCTAACGCAGGGGCTCTCGTCGTGGGCGACGCAAAAAGCGGAGCAGCGCTTTCACCCGGAGTTCGCGGCGATCCCGCAAGACGACGACTGGTCGTGGAACGTGATGAGCCTCTGGGGCTCGCTCGACGCGCTGCACGATCGTTCCGTCGACGACCGCGATCCATCAGCTTTCAGTCGTATGATGGCCGGCGCGACGGACACCGGCTTCGCCGTGCTCACGCAATGGGAAGCATATATCGGTGCGGCGCGAATGAAGGCGGCGGTTCATCGTTTTCTCGTCGCACACGCCTGGCACACCGCTACCGATGCCGACTTCTGGCACGCATTTCGTAACCCACAGGCTCGCCATTACGGCGCTTCGTGGATGAATCAACCCGGCGCACCCGCGCTCTCGCTTCACGTCTCCTGCGTTGCGGGAACGCGGCGCATAACGTTCGCGCAAACGCCGCTCGTCAACGGCTATTTTCGCAGTTCGCCGCATGCACGCTGGTCGCTGCCGATCTCGGTCACCTATGCCGGTGTCGCGCACTGGCTGATGCTCGATACCCGTTCGACGACCGCCTCGATGGGAACGTGCGACGAGCCATTCACGATCGATTCCGGATTGCGGCCACCCTATCCGACTTTGCTCCCGCTCTCGGTGCTCGACGCCATCGCGCGTGCGCCGTCGGCATCGCCGATCGATCGTACGCGCATCTTGCGCGATACCGCTGCGCTGTACGCAAGCGGGTTAGCAACGATGCCGCAATTGCTCGCCGCCGTGCGCATCGATCCCGGGTACGCGGTCGGCCAGGCGTTTCTTCGCGATGTTACGTGGGATTTGCAGGGCGCGGCGACGGCACTGGTCGGAACGCCGTACGAACGTGTTTTCACCGCCGAGATGAATGCAGCGCTGCTCCCATTCGTAAGGCGCGAGAAGACTCCGAAGGGGCCGCTCGCGATCCAAGAGCTCTCCGAGCTCTACGATCCCCTTGCATACGCGCCCAAGAGAAGCATCGCGCTACCGCTACTACGGATTTGGAGGCAAGAGCACGCGCCGAAGCAACCGATTATTTTCAACACGCAAGCGGATTGGTGGACGGTCACTTATGCTGCCTCTGCGGGAACGCCCGCCGATTTTCAATGGGCACTGGCACATGTCCCCGACAACAACGGCATCAACGATCCGGCGCCATTTCTCTTCGGTGCGCGCGACCCTCACGAAATGCTTGCAATTATCCATGCCCTCCGACTGAAACACGTGGACTATCCATCGGTGCTTTGGCGTTTCGGCCGGAAGCATCCGCACTTGATTTCGGCCTACCTCGCCCGCAAGACCAACGAAGTATTGCAAGCGATACCACCGGCGAAACGCGGCAAGAGCTTTGCCGATGGGATTGCGCGCGGACCGTGGGTTGCGCGCACACCCAGGCAATGGCAGCGCTATCTTGATGCCGTCCTACCAACAAGCGATGCACCCGCAATCGACCATGCGATGAAGATCATTCGCGAGCACTGGAAGTTGCGGCGGCGTTTGGAGCGAGAGTTCGCCGCACCCAAATCCGCGTGCCGTCGGTGCTAAGGGCAATCTCGCCGTCGCGATCGGTGCGAAAGATCCGCGCACCGATCGCATGCAGCCGAGCGAGCGCCGCCGGGGCGGGCTGCCCGTAGCGGTTATCGCGCCCGACCGAGATGAGCGCGATGCGCGGCCGCACCATCGCGAGAAACGCCGATGACGACGCAAAGCGGCTGCCGTGATGCCCGACTTTGAGCACCGTGACGTGGAGATCGACGCCTTCACGCATCCACCAACGCTCCATCGTCGCCGTTGCATCGCCGGTAAAGAGCATGCTGAACGTGCGGTAACGCAGCACGAACGCCAACGAGTTATCGTTGACGCGATTCTTCCCGTCGGCGAGGTGCGGCAGCATCGGGCCGATGAACTGCAGGCTCGTCCCGTCGTCGAGTTGCCATCGCGTGCCGGCGTGCGGATGCACGATAGGAATGCTGCGGCGACGTGCGGCAGCAAGCGCGTCGAGATAGGCCGGGCCGCTATAGCGTTCGCCCGGATCGACGAGCGCGCCGACGCGTAGCGCGCGCAGCAGCGGAGCGATGCCGCCGGCATGATCGCCGTGCGCGTGCGAGAGCATCGCGAAATCGAGCGCGTGAATGCCGCGCCGCAAGAGAAACGGCAGCACCGTGCGTTCGCCGACCCGCTCGGCGGTGGCAAGCGCATTTGGATCGTTTCCGCGCTCCATCTTCCCACCGGCATCGACGACGAATGCATGTCCGCCCGGCGTGCGGATCAAGAGCGCTTCGCCCTGCCCGACATCGATCGCCCACACGCGCAAACGCGTATCGATGCCCTGCGGCGGCGCGAGCACGAACCAGCACGCCGCCGCGAACGCCGCGCCTGCAACGCGCAGGTTGCCGTTGCGCAGCGCGTGGAGTGCGAGCAGCAACCCGGCGTCGTACGCGACGATGCAGGGAATCGGCGCGGGCGTCATCGCGATGCTCGCTGCCGGAAGCGAAGCGAAGAGATGCACCGCTGCGAGTTGCCACGCGAGCAACCACGCGGTGAGGTTTGCGATCCCCGCTGCGATCGCAGGCGCCGGAGTCGCGAGCAAGGTCAGTGCACCGCAGAGCATCGTCGCTCCGACGCTCGGCACGACGGCGAGATTGGCGAGCAGCGCATAGGGTGCGAACTGCAGGAAGACC
>JBMFXH010000158.1:0-5150 GCA_049964475.1 Vulcanimicrobiaceae bacterium | reverse complement strand
CTACGACGTTCGGCCGCTGAACCAAGTGCGTACTCGGGCACCCGGCGCGGCAGCAATGCCGTTGCCTACGAGTGCCGCGAGAAGTTTATGGCGCTTTCCTGCCGATAAAATCTCCGTGGCCCCACCTTACGCCGCAGTGACGATGTAATCGCCGTCGCGTAACGTGACCTGCGCGGTGCCGCCGGCGGCGAAGCGACCCGCTAACATCGCTCCGGCGAGCGGCGTGCCGAGCCGGCTCTGCACTGTCCGCGCGACGTCGCGCGCACCGCTTCCCGTCCGCATCGCTTCGGCCGCTAACTCGGCAAGCGCGATCTGCGCGACCTCGAGCCGCACTTCGCGCGCGCCTAAACGCGAGGCGAGTGCCTCGACGTGGAGCGCGACGATTTTCTCGATCTCTTCGTTGCCTAGCGGCGTAAATGCAACGATCTCATCGACGCGGTTGAGTAATTCGGGGCGCAACAACATTGCGAGATCCTCGCGGTCGCCGTTGAGCGTGAGAATGACGAGGGCGTGGCGAAAATCGATCGTGCGCCCCTTCGCATCGGTGATCCGTCCCTCGCCGAGCAACTGCAGTAGCAGCGCGGCGACATCGGGGTGTGCTTTCTCGATTTCGTCGAAGAGCACCACGCTGTAGGGACGGCGACGCACCGGCTCGGTAAGTTGCCCGGGCGCGTCGTGCCCGGCATATCCCGGCGGCGCACCGATGAGTCGCGCGATACTGTGCGCTTCGCCGAATTCTCCACCGTCGATACGCACGATTGCTTCTTCGCTGCCGAAGAGCTCGGCGGCCAGGCGTTTCGCTAATTCCGTCTTGCCGACGCCGCTGGGGCCGTGGAAAAGAAAACTCCCCAGCGGGCGGCGCGGATCGTGCAGCCCCGCGCGCGCGCGGCGCAAGGCCTCGGCGATCTTGCGGGTCGCTTCGCTCTGTCCGATGACGCGCGCGTCAAGCCGTTCCTCGAGCGCGAGCAGAACGTTTGCGCCGTCGTCGGCGACGCTGTTTTGCGGAATGCCGGTCCATTTCGTAACGATCGCGGCGATCTCGTCGCGCGTCACGCGCGCGGTCGTTCCGGGTGCTGCTGCAAGCGCCGCTGAGGCCGCCGCTTCATCGAGAAGATCGATCGCTTTATCGGGCAGAAAACGGTCGGCGATATAGCGCGCCGAGAGCGCGACGGCGGCGTCGAGCGCATCATCGGTGATGAGCACGTGGTGGTGCTGCTCGTGCCGTTTGCGTAATCCGGCGAGAATTGCGCGCGCTGCTTCGGGGCTCGGTTCGGCGACCTGCACGGGCTGGAAGCGCCGTTCGAGCGCGGCATCGGACTCGATATATTTGCGATATTCGGCGAAGGTCGTCGCGCCGATGCATTGGAGTTCTCCGCGTGCGAGTTCGGGTTTGATCATCGAACTGACGTCGAGCGCACCTTCGGCCGCACCGGCTCCGACGAGCGCGTGCAGCTCGTCGATAAAGAGGATCACTTCGCCGCTGCTCCGTTTGAGTTCGTCGAGAATACGCTTGACGCGTCCTTCGAGCTCACCGCGATACTTCGTGCCGGCGACGAGCGGACCGAGGGTGAGCGCGAGAACCCGTTTCCCACGCAATGCCTGCGGCACGTTGCCGGCATGAATGCGTTGTGCGAGCCCTTCGGCGATCGCCGTCTTTCCGACCCCGGGCTCGCCGACGAGAACCGGGTTGTTCTTGCTTCGCCGCGAGAGAATCGCGATCACGCGTTCGATCTCGCGGTCGCGGCCGATGACCGGATCGAGTTTGCCGGCGCGGGCCAATTCGGTGAGGTCGCGGGAAAAGCTCTCCAGCGTCGGGGTGCCGCCACGCAATCGCTTTGCAAGATCTCCAAGCGGCTCTTTCCCGCCCCCGCGTTCGTTGGCGATGCGCTCGTAGAGCAACGATCCGGCAACGACCAACCCGGCGGCGGTTGCCGCAGCTCCCAGCCAGCCCATCGCCGAGCGCGCGGCCGCGGTCGAGGCGCGACAGTTGGCGCAGATCGCGCGCCCGGTCTCATCGAACGCGACGGCGGGACGCGCGGCGCATCGGCGGCAGAGTTCGTTCATCGCTTCGTTCTACCGCCGCCGGTCCGCCGCGGTTTCACGGCAGCAGTTGGTAGGTGACCGTCACCCCTGCCTGAACGGCGACCGCCGACGGCGCGATCTCGGTCGGAGGTGCGGTCGGCGCAGGCATCATCGTCTTGAAGGCCAGAGCCTGCTGCGGGAAGTAGCGCGGCGTCGCGCCATCGATGGCGATCGAGAGGATGCGGCCGAGGCGCAGGTGCTCGGCGGCGGCAACTGCTTCAGCCTGGGCGCGCGCATCGGCGGTCGCTTTTGCGAGGGCGTGTTTGCGCGCATTATGCTGATCGGCGATACCGAAATTTACGCCGTAGATTCCCGTCGCGCCGTTGCCGATACTCGCATCGATCGCTTTGCCAACCAGGTCGAGCTTCTGCACGTGGATCGTGAAGCTGCGATAGAGCGAGTACCCGTAGTGGACGTAGGGGCTCACCGTTTTCGGCAGCGGATTCGGAGGTGGATTGTAGCTGAGGTTATAGCCGGCGGTGCGCAGGTCGTTCGCGCCGATCCCGAGGGATTTCAGCGCGGCGGCGATGCGTTCGTAGGCGGCATTATTTCGCGAGGTGACGTCGGTCGCTTTCTCCCCGCTCGTCGAAATCGTCACCGTGATATCGGCGACATCCGGCATTTGTGAAACGGTGCCGGTGCCGTGGACCGAGAGGACGGCCTGCGACGGGCGAGCACCGCCGGCGAGCGCGGGAAGCGGTGCGAGCAAGAGGGCGCAAAGCGCGAAGGCGATGATTTTCATGATGACAACGTAGAGCGCCGGGTTGCTTTGCCCCTGCCGCGATGAGGGCGGGCACCGGATGCCGAAGGGGGCTCCGATGGCGATTCTTCTCTGGCTCGTGGTTGGGGCGCTGGTAGCTGCGTTTCTGAGCCCCTACATCCCCGGTGTGCCGCGCTCGCGCCCTCTCGAACTGCTCGTCGGCGTGCTCGGCGGCGCGCTCGTCGGATGGATTGGGGAGCTCGTGGCCGGGCGGGGAATCGGAGCACCGAGTATTCGCGACGCCGTCATGGCACTGCTCGGAGCGGTGCTTGCGCTCAACCTCTTGCGTCGACTGGGAACGCATAAAGCGACGTAGGTCGCTGCAACCAACCTCCCACTCCCTGCATCCTGGAGGGACGGGATCGTATCCACCGTTTATCGCTCGCCCAAAGTGAGGTTTCTTCCGCTTCATGGCCTATATCATCACCGAACCGTGTATCGGTACCAAAGACAAGTCGTGCGTCGATGTTTGCCCGGTCGATTGCATTCACGGTGAGGAGAGCGACGAACAGCTCTATATCGACCCGGAAGTCTGTATCGACTGCGGCGCCTGCGTCTCGGCCTGCCCGGTTGAAGCGATCTTCGCCGATTCCGATGTGCCCGAAAAATGGGCGAACTACACGGCGATCAACGCCGAGTACTTCAAGAAAAAGTAACGCGCAACCGTTCGTCCCGCTGCAATGTTGAGCGGGCCGTGGTGCCCGTGCGCGTTTTCAATGTCGGTAGAACCTATGAGGGAGGGGTCGTCGCGCTCGACGACGTCTCCCTTACTATTGAGAGCGGCGAGATGCTCGCCCTGCTCGGCCCCAGCGGTTGCGGCAAGAGTACGCTGCTCAATCTCATCGGTTGCGTCGATCTCCCCGATCGCGGCAGCATCGAGATCGATGGAACCTCGACGAACGACCTCAACGACGACGCGCTGACGCAATTGCGCCGCGACCGCGTCGGCACGGTTTTCCAATTTTTCAACCTGCTACCGACGCTCGACGTTTTCGAAAACGTTGCTCTGCCGCTTCGCCTGCAAGGGCGAGCACGTGCGGAGATCGAGGCACGGGTCGGCGAAGCTCTCGAAGCGGTCGACATCCCCGAGAAATCCCGAGCGATGCCATCGCAACTCTCCGGTGGTCAAACCCAGCGCGTTGCTATCGCCCGAGCATTGGTGCATGCGCCGGCGATTCTTCTCGCCGACGAACCCACCGGTAATCTTGATTCGCGTAGCGGCGAGCGCGTGCTCGAACTATTACGTTCGTTCGCGCGGCGGGGGCAGACGATCCTCATGGTCACCCATTCGCCGGAGGCCGCATCGGCGGCCGACCGCAGCCTACACATGCGCGACGGGCGCATCGTCTCGGGAGCGTAGATGCCGATCTTTCGCGCCTTGGTGATGGGCTATGCGCGCAACGGCGCGCTTCGCGCCGCAGTCACTTTGGTTGCCGTTGCCGTCGGGGTCGCCTCGCTTTTTGCCATCGATCTGGCAAATGCGACGGCGGTTGCCTCGTTTGCACGCAGCGTCAACGTGCTCTCGCCGCACGTCAATTTGCAAGTCGTCGGTGCGGGGCGGGGCTTTGACGAACGCACGTACCTGCGCGTACGACGCATCCCGGGCATTCGATCGGCCGACCCGGCGGTTACCGGCGAATTAACCCTCGATAGCTCCGGCTCGCGCGGCGGAGTCGTCGTCAACACGGTAGGGGTCGATAGCACGCGCACGGCCCTGCCGCCCGGAGTCGGGATCGCGACCTCCTCGCATTTCGATCTCGGCGCATTCATCGACGATAACGGGATCCTCATCAGCGATCGGCTCGCGAAGCGCGAACGGCTGCATGTCGGAAACATGATGAGCGCGCTCGCCGATGGTTCGCCGGTGCGGCTGCGGGTTATGGGGCTCGTTCCATCGCGTCGTGTCGGCATCGATGCAGATGTTGCGTTCGTCGATATCGCCACCGCACAAGATATCTTCCACGAAGTCGGTCGCCTCGACCGTATCGATCTCGTGGTCGACCCCGCACGGATGGCGCAGGTCCGCAGTCGTCTCGCGCAGATCTTGCCGCCGGGCACCGAAGCGCTCGCTCCGAAAACGCGGCAAAACCAAGTGCAACGGATGCTCGCGAGCTTTCAAATGAACCTTGCGGCGCTCGCGTATGTGGCGTTGCTGGTCGGAGGGTTCCTGATCTATAACGCGGTAGCGATCTCGGTCGTCCAGAGGCGCAACGATGTCGGTACGCTGCGCGCGATCGGGGCACGCCGCGGACAGATCGTGGGAATATTTCTTGCCGAGGGAGCGCTCTATGGGGCGCTCGGTTCGGCG
>JBMFXH010000157.1:0-5166 GCA_049964475.1 Vulcanimicrobiaceae bacterium | reverse complement strand
CGCGCGAACGAGATCGAGGACTTCGCGAACCGAGCCGCCGGTCGTCACGACATCTTCGACGACGAGCACGCGGTCCTCGGGTCCGAGTGCAAAGCCGCGGCGCAGCACCGGGGCGCCGCCCTCCTTTTCGACGAAGATCGCGCGCAACCCAAGTGCGCGCGCGGTCTCGTATCCCAAGATAATTCCGCCGACCGCCGCGCTCACTACGACCGTTGGGCGTTGCGCGGCGAACCGCGCGGCGATCGCTTCGGCGACCGGTGCGACGAGTTTGGGTTCTTCGAGGATTCGGAATTTCTGCACGAAGCGGTCGCTGTGACGCCCCGAGGAGAGACGGAAATGCCCCTCCAACAGTGCGCCGCGTTCGAGCAGCGCCGCGCGCAGTTGCACCGCGTCGATCACGCGCGTGCCTCAACGATCTCATCGAGGATCGCGCGCGTTGCGGCGAGGCGATCGGGAGCGGTGAGAATCGGGCGGCCGACGACAATATAATCGCTTCCGGCAGCGACGGCGCTGCGCGGCGTTGCAATGCGCCGCTGGTCGTGCGACTCGGCGTTTTCGGGGCGAATACCCGGGGTCAGCGCAAGGAAATTGCCGCCGTAGGTCGCCTTGAGCGCGGCGACTTCGTGAACGCTGCAGATCGCGCCGTCGCAACCCGCGTTCCTCGCGATGCCTGCTAAACGCATGGCGATGCCGCCGATATCGCCGCCGATCCCCAACTCGTCGGCGTCGCGCTGCTCCATGCTCGTGAGCATCGTCACCGCAAAGATCTCGGGACGCGTGATTCCCAGTTGCTCGGCTCGCCGCGCCGCAGCATCGACGGCGGCATGCATCATCCGCGAACCCCCCAGCGCATGAACGTTGACGATCGATGCGTTGGGACGCACGAGCCGCTCCATCGCCGCCCCGACGGTGCGCGGAATGTCGTGCAATTTCACATCGATAAAGAGCCGCACGTCGCGCGCTTCCGCATGCGCGAAGATTCGCTCGGGATACCCGCAGAGCGCTTCCAGCCCGATCTTGAAAATGACATCGGTCTCATAGAGCTCGTCGATGCAGCGCTCCGCTTCCTGTGCGGTCGGCAGATCGAGCGCCACGATTAATTGCGCCATGCTATTACCCTTCGTCTCCTTCGACTTGATTGATGTTGGCAAAGCCGGTGTTCGCCGCACCGACGAGATCGCGCAACGAGCGAACGTTCCGTTGCGCCATATAGGCGACGATTCCGTCGAGGATCGTCATCGGGGCCCGCGGGTCGGCGAAGTTCGCGGTGCCGATGCCGACCGCCGTTGCCCCCGCGAGAATAAACTCCAACGCGTCACTCGCCGTTTCGATTCCCCCTTGCCCGACGATCGGCACCGAAACCGCGCGCGCGACTTCGTAAACGGCAAGCAGTGCGATCGGGCGGATCGCAGCGCCGGAGAGCCCTCCGGTGACGTTCCCCAGGCGCGGTTTACGCTGGTGAATATCGATCGCCATTCCGCGAACGGTGTTGACGACCGCCAGCGCGTCGGCCCCCGCGGCGACCGCCGAGCGCGCGATCGTCGCGATATCGGTAACGTTCGGCGAGAGCTTCGCAATGAGCGGTTTATCGGTCGTCGCGCGGGCGGCCCGTACGACGCGCGCCGTCAAATCGGGATCGCAGGCGAAGGTCTCGCCTTCGTGGGCGACGTTCGGACACGAAATATTGAGTTCGATCGCGGCGATCTCGCTACGGGCGGCGAGCCGTTCGCAGACGTACGCGTAATCGTCGACGCTAAAACCGGCGACGCTGCCGATCGTCGCGCAGGGCGTCTGCGCGAATTTCGCGACGTCGTGCCGAAGATACCATTCGATCCCCGGGTTCTGCAGCCCGATCGCGTTGAGCATTCCGGCCGGCGTATGCACGATGCGCGGCGTCGGATTCCCCATGCGCGGTCGGCGCGTCACGCTTTTGAGTACAACGGCACCAAGGCGCGAGAGATCGACGTACGGAGCGAACTCCGCACCGCTGCCGTAGCAACCGCTCAACCCGACGGTTGGATAGGGCAGCACGAGCGAACCGATCCGTGCGCTCACGTCGAATTTCGAAAGTTCTACCATCGTAATTCATGCGCCCGGAAAACCGGGCCCTCGACGCAGACGCGCGCGTGCACGACGTCGCTTCCGTCGGCATCGCTCGGGGGGAAAGAAGGCGCCTGCGCGCTCGTCCGCACGATCGGCACCACGCAGCCCCAGCAACCGCCGACCCCGCAACCGAACGCTTCTTCCAGCGAGAGTTGCGCGGGAATATTGCGCTCTTGTGCGTAGGCGGAGACGGCGCGCAACATCGGCGTTGGGCCGCAGGCGAAAATCGCTTCGGCTGCATCTTCGCGCGCGAGCAGATCGGTCACGACTCCGTGATATCCGCGCGAGCCGTCATCGGTTGCAAGCAGCAGCTCGCAGCCCTCGGCAGCGAAACGCTCGGCTTCGACGAGTCGTTCGGCGGTACGCGCGCCGTAAAAGAGGCGCACGCGCGCTCCACGTGCGAGCAGTACCTGCGCGGGTAACAGCACCGAGGCGATGCCGACGCCCCCCGCGACGATCGCGATATCGCGTTGCGAACCCTCGCAATCGAAGCCGTTCCCGAGCGGAGCGACAAGATCGAGCCGATCTCCAACCCGCAACGCACCCAAGCGATGGGTACGATCGCCGGCGAGAAAAAAGAGCAGCGAACATCGCTCGCCGTGCGCTTCGTAGATACCTAAAGCAACGCCGGCAGCCTGGCCACCGGGGAGTAAAGCCATCGCGAAATGACCGGGGCGAACGTTTTCGACGAGCTCCGGCGCCTCGAGGCCAAGGAGAATAACGTCGCGCGCAACCTCGGAACGGTCGAGGATGCGGGTAGAAACGACCGCCGAAATCGATGATGGGAGCGCCACGGGCAGGCTTTTTCTCCAAATCTTAAAAAAACTCTCGGGAATATCACTGAACCTTCTCATCGTTTTAGCCGTTATACGTAGTAGAGTCGGAGGACTCAGAAGGAAGGGGGGGCCGACAAATGTCCGGAGTGATGGTTTTCACCAGCTTGGCAGAAGCGCTACGCGCAGGTTACCAAGTGTACGAACGCACGAATGAAGGGTATTTAGTTCGGACCCGAACCGATGCGGGTTGGGCACTCGCACTGGTGAACTGCAAACCGTAGTCTCTTTCCACATCACGAACGTCTCCTTCAACGAAACGTAGCAGCAAGCGAAGAGGCCGCCGGATCAGTCCGGCGGCCTCTTCGTATCCTTGCATCTACCGGCGATTCGGCGGCTTCGGCGGCTCGTCGAGCCCCGGCGTCGCCCCGGGGCGCCAGCCCCACGGCGATCCGCCCGGCGGCGCATTCGGCGGCATGCCATTGGGAGGAACCGGTCCCGGCGGCGGCATCACCGGACCGCGTCCGATGCCGAAGCCACCGATCTGGGCTCCCGAAAGCACCGCTCCGCTGACCTGGGCGAGCCCGATAAAGAGCGGTATCAACCCGCCGATCAGCCACGGCCCGGGAGTAAACGTTCCGTGATGATACCCGATGAACGAGAGCCCGACGACGATCGCCAGCCCGACGAAGGTGGTCGTGATACCGCGCTGGAGCCGCGCGTTGGCATAGAAAAGGTACGCGGAGTCGCCGACGCCCGGCGGCGGGACCCCCATCTTCGCGGCCATCTTCATCGCTCGATAGGCATCGCGGGGATCGGCATCGACCGGGAAGCCGTGCTGGATCATCGCGATTCGCTCCTGATGCTTGAGCACGCGATGGACCATGATGGCTACGATCGGTAACCCGAAGATGCAGAAGACGGCGATCGCACCGACTGCGTTGTCACTCATACGGAGAACTCCTTGCCTGGCGTCATCATACCGCATCTACGCCCGAGGGCCGTCCCAGGTTTCAACGCCGACCGACGAAACAATCCCCATCTCTCACGCGTAGAGGAAGCATGTCAGCGATGGCGGTGGAGGTGCATATCGAGGCCGAGCAGCCACGGACGAGCGATGCCGAGCTGGTAGCCCGCACGCTCGCCGGCGACCCCTCCGGTTTCACCACCCTGGTGGAGCGCTACGAACGCTCGCTCTATACGCTCGCCGTGCGGACCTTGCGCGACCGCGAGGAAGCCCGCGATGCCACCCAGGAGGCGTTCGTAAAAGCCTACCGTTCGCTGCACACCTACCGTCCCGACGCGAAGTTCTCGACCTGGATCTTCTCGATCTGCTATCACGCCTGCTGCGACCGTCTCAAACGCTCGCGTCGTTACTCCGGCGAGGAGATTCCCGACCGGGCCGACGCCGCTCCGGGGCCGGAGGCACAGGCGATCGCCAACGACGACGCCGGACGTCTCCGCGCGGCGATCGACGCGCTTCCGGAAAAATATCGCAGCGTTATTACCTTGTATCATCTGCAAGGAAAGCAGTACGATGAGATTGCCTCGGTGTTGGGGGTACCTCTCGGAACCATCAAGACACACATCTTCCGCGCCAAAGAGCAACTGCGGCAAATCCTCGCCGCATCGGAGAGAGAGCCATGAACGACCGAACCGACGACGAACTCGACCGCCTGCTTGCAGCGCTCCCACTCGAGGAGCCGCCCGCCGGGCTGCGCGCTTCGATTCTCACTGCAACGGTGCAGCGGGTTCCCGCCGAGCCGATCGACCCATGGGAGGCGAGTGCTTGGGGGCTCTTGCTCGCCCTCGCCGTCTGGCTCGTCCCGCACCTCTCCGATATCAACGGCATCATCGCGACGATCGCCCGCGCGGCCTTTACCCTCGCGCAGCCGTCGATCCTGATCTGGCTCACCGTCGGCGTCGCCGCAGCCTTCGCAGCATCATCGCTGGCGGAATTCTCACCCGGGATTTATCTCGCGCGCAAGGGGCGCTAGACCCGCGGCGGGTAGAACCGCCCCATGGATGCTCCCGAAAAGCAGCGCCGTATCGTCGTCGTCGAGGACGATGCGGCGATCGCGCGCGTACTCCAGCTCGAACTCCAGCATGAAGGCTACCTCGTCGAACGCGCGCAGAACGGCGTCGAAGGGCTCGAGCTCGCGCTCAAAGAGCCCGACCTCGTCATCCTCGACCTCATGCTGCCGCGGATGGACGGCATCGAAGTCTGCCGCCGCATTCGCGCGAAAAGCCGCGTGCCGATTATCATGCTGACCGCGAAGGACCGCGTTCC
>JBMFXH010000156.1:0-5202 GCA_049964475.1 Vulcanimicrobiaceae bacterium | reverse complement strand
GTGGCACTCGCCGCCTCTTGGGCGGTCATCATCGACCCGTCGGCGTTCTGAAGCGATCCGATCGTTGTTAGAAACTGGCCTGCCCCTGCGGCACCAAATCTACTCGAAAGTCGTACGAGCATCTGCGATCCCGTGAACGCTGACTGTAGCGCGGAATCCGCGGTCGTCTCCGCGGCACCATAAGCTGAGTCGAACATTGGCGTAGCATAAGCTGCTCTTCCGGCCGCAAGGTTTGCCGCATTGAAAATTCCGTCTGCCTCTGCACCGCTCACACAAAACGTCGTTCGAAGCAACCGCTTTATGCGCGGCGGCAACCAACGCTGCAGAACGCTTGCCGGCCGTCGGTAATCGGCGGGCCGGATTCCGAGGCGGATGAACGCCGATGGGGCAAGGAACCTTCTTGGCGGAGTTGAGCGAGAGGCTCGTGCAGACTTCCTTACAACGGTCGTTCGTAGGAATGCTATGCTTTAAAATCACCTTCCCAATGAGTGTTCGTTCGCAATATTTTTCCAGATTGTCGCTCAAGAATCGTCCCGTGCGGGTAGAGAAAAATATTGCCGTCGTCCCAAGGAAGAGCGTACCTCCAATCGAGGGGTTTATATAAACCGGCTGAATCCGCCATTTCCCAAATTTTTTCCCCTTTTTTGCCAACCGCAAAAATCTCCGGCAACGCGCTGCGTCGGGACTCCCGTAGATTTCGAACAACGACATAGCCAAGGTCGAATTCCGTGATTGCTTTTAATGCTACATCGGTTGTAACGTGCACGCCCGAAGCGGTGAAAAAGCCCAGCATGTCGTCGTCGACCTTCAGTGGTATCGGGCGCACGGTGAAACACATCCAGCTCCACTTATCCAAGGCGCACGATTTGTCGGGGACGGCAAGGCGGGCATATGATCCAAAGCAGCGCGTCGTCGAGTGTCCGGGCACCTGTTCCTCCGCCGGGCCCGTACTAACGAACCACGCTCCGATTCGATCGACGGCAATGCTCGGTCCGCACCCTTTCCAGAGCCCTGGAGCGACCTCAGCTAGCCATACTCGTCCGCTCTCATCCAACCGCAAGGGGAGGCGAGTACGGGGTGCGGGGCCCGATAGGGCGTTGCTCTGGCTCAAAATACCAACCCTTCCGATACTCCTATATGCTCTTACGGGCGCGTTCCGTTCCTTGGTGCATCGAGCAATAGGAGTGGAGCAAACTCAACGAAGGTTTCCCAGCTGATCACGGCCGTACCGCCCGCGATAGCGGCATCCCCCTCTGCGCTCGCAGCTTCGCTCACCCAAATTTGGTCGGCACCGCCGACCGAGCCTGCAATCGCTGTCGGGTTTCCGCCTGAGGTAATACCGAGCAATGTCTGCGCACCCGCCGGGAGTTGCATATTGATACCTACGTAGGTCGGAATGTAGCCGAGACCGGTGGCACTCGCCGCCTCTTGGGCGGTCATCATCGACCCGTCGGCGTTCTGAAGCGATCCGATCGTTGTGAGAAACTGGCCTGCCCCTGCGGCACCAAATCTACTCGAAAGTCGTACGAGCATTTGCGAGCCCGTGAACGCTGACTGAAGCGCCGAGTCTGCGGTGGTTTCTGCGGCACCATAAGCCGAGTCAAACATCGGTGTCGCATAGTCGGGATGCTGGGCGAGAATTTCAGCGTCCGCCTCTGCACCGGTGATAAACGAAACGTCGTTCGAACCAACGGCCGTGCGCGCGGCGGCAACCAGCGCTGCAAAGCGCTCACCCGGCGATTGTAATCGGCTGCCCGGATGCGGGGGCTGAGGTACGCAGGTGGGGTAACACGGCGGAGACGGAGGCGCCGGCGGGTTTCCGCCGCCGATGATCGGCGTGCCGCCGAAGCCACCGCCGCTTCCGCCGCTTCCGCCGCTTCCGCCGCCTGAGCCCGGCGCCGGATTGTTCGGCTCGGGTGTTGGCCCACTGGAGAAGATCACGCACTGCCCGCCTAAAGATATCGAGCCGTTAGCGCAGCACGTAGAGCTCTGACGCCGATTGGCGCCCCCCAATGGCGACTCTCCGGCCCGCGGGGCACTCTCCGGTGTCTGGCAGCGCGACGTCATCGGAGTCGCTAGAGCCATCGGTATAACGCTTTCGGAGCGCGGAGCCGAACTCGCCGTCGGCAGCGCGTTCGAAGCACCCGAGCACGCATTGAGGAAAAGTGAAACAAGAACGGCCGAGCACGCAAGAAGACGCGGCAACCGAGAGCGATGGGACGACATGAAAACTCCGATCCTGTAGCAAGAGAACAAGGCGTGCCCCCGTATTGCCGAAGGGCACCCGCCTCTTTTACCAAGTCCTAACAAAAAAAAAAAAACGACTTTCGTCGTTTATTCCTCCCGTGAGCCGTCGAATCGACGGCCCGCTTGGTTTCGCGCTACAGAGTCCTCTTAAGCCGGGCCCTTGCTCGGAAGGATTGCGCGAATGTTGCGCATCATCTCGGCTTTCGTTAATTCGCCGATGCGGATCGCATGCACGACGCCGTCGGCGCCGATGAACACGTGCACCGGTAAACCATCGAGCTGATAGGCGTTGCGCAAGGTGCCGTCATCGACAACGAGCGGATAGGTGAGATGATGCTCGCGCCCAAAGAGCGCCGCCTTATCGGCATTCTCCATGACATCGACGCCGACGACCTGAAGACCGCGCGACGCATAGCGTTTCGAGAGCGCTTCGATATCCGATGCTTCGTCGTTACACGGCGGACACCACGAGGCAAAGAAATTCACGTAGACCGGTTTACCGAGCAGCGAGGATGACGACAGCATCGATCCGGTGTCGGTGCGTTCGTTCCACGAAGGTTCCATCGCGCCGACGCTGGCATGCGCGGGCGCCGTCGATGTTGCGGAGTGCGCACAGCCGGCGAGCAAAGCGAACGCGGCGGCGAGCATCAGCGGGCGATAGGCTCTCATCGGTCTCCTCATCCGTAACTCGGGAAGGCGACCGCCTCGCGATCGCGCTCCATCTGCTCTATCAACGCCGAAACGTCGGAAAAGGTTTTCTGTCCGCGCACGAAACGAAGCTCGCGCAGAGCGAGCTGCTCGCCGTAGATCGTGCGCGAAAAGTCACGCAGCCAGACCTCGACAGTCCGGCGTTCGCCGGCGAATTGGGGGTTGCTGCCGATCGAAAGCAGCCCGGCATAGTCGCGTCCGTCGTGCCGAGCGAGCGTCGCATAGACGCCGTCACTCGGGAGCATTCCCTCGGCAACCCGGAGGTTCGCGGTCGGAAAGCCGAGGTCGTGTCCGCGCCCGGCCCCGCGTTCTACCACGCCCCGGATCGTGAAACTCGCTCCAAGCAGGGCGTCGGCAGCTGCGCATTCCCCGCGCTGGACGAGGCTGCGAATGCGCGTCGAGGAGATGCGCTCGCCCGCTGCATCGCAGACTGCAGGAACGGCGATCGCCCGCACCTGCAACGGTTCGAGGCGTTCCCGTAGCAGCGTCGTGTCGCCGCCGCGGCGTTCCCCGAAGCGAAAGCTCTCGCCGGTCACCACCGCCCGCGCGCCGAGGCGCGTGACGAGCACTTCATCGATAAAACGCTCCGCACTCATGCTCGCGACCGCATGGTCGAAGGGAACGAGAAAGCATTCTTCGATGCCGAGCGCGGCAAGCGTATTGATGCGTTCCTCACAACTCTGCAGCAACGGCGGCTCTTCCCCGGGACGCAAATAAGCGACGGGGTGATTCGAAAAGGTAATCGCGCCAGCGCGCCAACCCGGCTTCCGTTCCAGCAACGTGCGCCGAATCAATTCGCGATGCCCGAGGTGAACGCCGTCGAAGAAGCCGATCGCAACGGCGAGCGGCCGCGTCGCGCTCCGTTCGAACGTGTGATAGATCTTCATACGAAGACCTTCCGCGGGGCGAGCATGACGCCGTGTGCTTCACCGACGCCGACCAGCGTTCGCGCCGCGTCGCGCACGAAAACGTGTTTACCGCCGACACTCTCGGCCATTGCAACCGTTCGTCCCGCGCGAAAATCCGCCGACGCGCGTAGATCGAGCACGACGGTGGGAAAGGGAACGATGCGATCGGGGGCGAGCAGTGCGGTCTCCGGCGCCTCGGCAATCTCTTCGAGCGTCAGCGCCTCGGCGAGCAAGAACGGCCCCGAGGCTTCGCGCACGAGCGCACCCATATGCGCGGGAACGCCGACGGCCGCGCCGAGGTCGGCGCAGAGCGTACGCACGTAGGTACCCTCGCTGCACGCCACGCGCATGCGCACGGTGTCGGGCGCCTCGAAGCCGAGGATCGAAAGATCGTAGATCGAGATCGTGCGCGCTTTTCGTTCGACGGTCACCCCCGCGCGCGCGAGATCGTAGAGCCGTTTCCCGCCGTAATGCAGCGCGGAAAACATCGGCGGAATCTGCTCGATTCGACCGCAGAACGCCGGCAAAACTTCTTCGACACGCTGCAGGATATTTTCGGGAACGGGAGCGCACTCGACGCTCTCGCCGAGCGCGTCCTGAGTCGTCGTCGAGCGCCCGAGTACGAGCGTGAGGGCATAACACTTCCGACGGTCTTCCAGGAGCGGAATCAACCGCGTCGCCTTCCCGATTGCGACCGGCAGCACGCCGGCCGCCTGCGGATCGAGCGTCCCGAGGTGCCCTGCGGCGAGATCGCGCTGTTCGGAATAGGTGCTAAAAATGCGCCGCACGCGCGTGACGATCTGCGTCGATGTCGGCCCGGCGGGCTTACAGACGTTGACGAAACCCATCATCGATGAAGAGGGAAGCATCGCTTCGTTCGTTCGGTCGTGCGTCGAGCTAGGCAGGCGCAGTCGTCGCGAGGCCCTCGTGCAACAACGCCGCTTCCACCGCTGCAAAGGCCTCGGGCAACGGCCCTGGATGCGTGAGCCCGGAGGCGCGATAATGGCCGCCGCCGCCTAACTGCGCGGCGGCTTGCTGGACGTTGACCGAGCCGTCGGAGCGCAAACTCACGCGAATCTCGCCGTCGAAAGCTTTGAAGAGCGCGGCGGCGTGCACGCCTTCGACGCGCAACAACACGTTGACGAGATCCTCGCTATCTTCACCATCGGCGCCGGTACGCGCCAACATCGGTTCGTCGATATACGAATAACAATAGCGCCCTTCGCTCGAAAAACGCATCACCGCAAGCACTTCACCGAGCAACCGAATCGCCGCAATGCGTTTGTTGCCGAATATCTCATCGGTGATGCGCTCCTTATCGGCGCCGGCGCGCATGAGT
>JBMFXH010000155.1:0-5243 GCA_049964475.1 Vulcanimicrobiaceae bacterium | reverse complement strand
GCCCCGCAAGCGATGCAACCAGCGTCGGCAACAACGGAACGATCGCTCCATACGCAAGCCACCACCCATCCCGCACGACCGCTCGCGGCTGCGCGAAGGGTAATGCCTCGACAACGAGACGGTCGCCGCGCCGCGCATCGATGCCGGCGGCGGCACTCACCAGGGTACGAATCGCCGCGATATCGGCGACCCGGCGCGCATCGACCAACACGGCGACATCGCGTCGACGCAATGTCCCGGCTGGAAAAGATTCCCGCACCCGTCGCTGCGCGACACCGCGTTGACGGTGCGCGCTCGAGCGGTCGTACCCCATGCTGCCTTTGCGATAGCGTTCGCTCGTGCTGCTCTCGCTGAGCGAGCCGGGCCCGTACGGCGTGCGCGTGAGCGTGGAAACGCTGCGCGTCGCCGGGTCGCGCTCTTCGACGACGCGCACGATCGTGCTGCCGATACCGAAGGCGCGGTCGAGCGCGCCCTGTAAGGTTGCCTGCAGACGGGTACCGGCGGCGAGGCCGCCGTCGTTCGAACGCTCGAACGCATTGCCGCCGTCGTCGAGCAACGTTACGCGCGGCGCCGTTAATCCCGGTACGCTCGCCGCGACGAAACGACGGATTCCGCGCGCCTCCTTCGCATCGATCTGCATTCCGGCAACGACGCGTACGCGCACGCTCGCCGTCGCCGGCGTCGCACTTTCGTCGGCGAACGCCGCTCGGCGCGCGGGGGCGATGATAACGCGCGCGTCGCGAATTCCGTGCATGCCGCGCAAGGCGCGTTCGATATCACCGGCGAGCCCGACGCGCGTCTGCGCGTCGACGACGCTCTGCGGGGTGAGCACGCCGATACCGGCGAGCGCCTCGGTGCTGTCGGGAACGTGGTCGTGCGGCAAACCGACCAGCGCGAGACGCAGCAGCAGCGCGCTGCGCCGCCCCGCGGCGACGACGACGTTGCGGTGGACCGGAGTAAACGGCTCGTTCCACGCTGCGAGTTGCTCCTCGATCTCGGCGAGCTGCGCGGGATAGAGCGGCGTTGAAAAAAGCGCGGTGCGCGCCGGATGCATCGCGATACCGATCGCGGTGCTCGCGATTGCGGCGAAGAGCAGCGCCGCACCGATCGCCGCGCGCATTCGTCCGCCCAGTGCGTTCCAACGACGCAACCACGGTGCTAACGCCTCCACGTTACACCTGCATCGTCAGGATCGATTGCAGAGCTTGCGCTGCATGCTGCAACTCCGCCGAGGCGACCTCGACGGCAACGTCGGCTTTCGCACGCGCGTAGACCGCGTCGCGCAGCGAGCCGCGCCCGGCCGCAAAGGCGTCTTCGGCCTGCGAACCCTTTTGGAGCGTCGCCCCCAGCGCGTCGACGATCGCGGCGAACGCCCCTTTCGCCGTGGCGCTCGGAGCCGACACCAACGCCTCGTCGGGAAGAAGCGGGCGAACGGTCACGGCTGCTCGACCGCGATCGTGCGCTCGATCGTTCGTTTACCGATCGAGAAGAGCGCGGCATCGGCGGCATACGCACGCGAGGCATCGAGCACGTCGACCATCTCCGTAACGAGATTCACGTCGCGCGTCGCTTCGCGCTTCGCTCCGAGAAAGCGAAGCCGCCGCTCGCCCTGCGCGTCGCGCACCATCGCGAAGGTCGGCACGCTACGCGCATAGCGCCCGCGCGGCCCCGCAGCCTGCGCCGCGGCGACGTTGTGTGCGTAGACATCGAGCGCGCTGCGCTGCGCTTGCATCGCATCGGCGGCGCTACCCAAGAGATCGAGCGTCATCGCGCGGCCTTCGCAATCTCGCTGAGGCGGGCGTGCATCGCCGAGAGCAAGGCGTCGCCGAAGAGCGCGCTGCGCGCGAGTTCGGCCATCGCGCGCTCGCCGGTGCCGCCGGCGGCTTGGCTGCGCGCGAGTTCGTTGCTACCGGCTGCAAGACCGGCATCGGCGCGGGCGAAGCCGGGTTGGAGGGATGCTGCTACGTCAAACATGCAGGCATCGTACCGCCTACATATCGACGCACTATTTCCGCAACGTTACCGAGGCGTAACGCGCGGCAGCCCGTTGCGCGTGCGCGGGATTCCCAGGAGCAACTTCGTCACCTCGTCGTAATTCGCGATGCCGCTCGCAACGTGGTTGCTCTTGAGATAATGGTTATAGGTTCCCCACGAAAAGCGGGCGAAGGCAAGGTTGAGGTTGCGCGCGTTGCGCGCGCGAATCGCCGCAAAATCGCTCCATACCAACGGCGTAAACGTGTTTTTCGCATAGTGCGGCAGCGGCGGCAGCGCGAAGAGCACGCTCATCCACCCGGAGTATTCCGCAATCGGGTCGGGGTCGCGCAGACAGGCGAGCGCGCCGATATAATTCGCTTCATCCTCGCGCGCAAAGCCCGCAACGTGCGACCATTCGTGCGCGAGATCGAACGGGACCTCGAACCACAGCAGATCCGGAGCGAGTTGCGATTCTAAGGTCAACGGATTGATAAAGCCCTCGGTACCGTTGAGCGACATGAACGGGCCGACGATCGTCCATTTCGGTGCGCCGACGTGCGGGTTCCAGCGATCGCCGAGTGCGCGCACCACCGGCAGCCACGCCGTTCGCAGTTCGGCGCGGTCGTATCCTCCGCGTTCGCGAGCGTGCGCGAGAGGCGCCAATGCATTGAGTTCGGCGATCGCCTTGAGGCGCAGCTCCGCTACCGCATGTGGATTGACCGCCGCGGCATCGAAGGTGGCGATCCGCGCTTCGATCGGCGTGCGTGCGTAGTTCCACCCCCACGCGATTTCAAACCACGCGTAGGCGACCAACAGCACGAGCATCGCATCGAAGAGCCCGCGCAGACCGCGACGTAGCGAGAGCACGAAGAACGCAAGCAGCGCGAGCGCCGCAATATCGCCGAGCGAGAACGGGAACGGCGCGGCGATCGCGCGCGCGATATGCTGCCAGACCGGGTAGCCGCCGTTGACGTAGCGGCGTTCGATCCATGCGGCGCTGGGATGGATGGATGCGACGACGCCCGCCGCGCTCAGAAGAGCGAGACGGGCGCCGAGGGCAAAGCGAGTCTTTAGCGCTTGCTGAATTGGAAGCGTTTGCGGGCGCGTTTGCGGCCGTACTTCTTCGATTCTTTTTCGCGCGGGTCGCGCGTGAGCAGGCCGTGCTTACGCATCGTGCTCTTGCTGCCTTCATCCATCACGACGAGCGCGCGGGCGATGCCGTGGCGAATCGCACCGGCCTGGCCGGTGACGCCGCCGCCTTCGGTCTTCACGATCACGTCGTAGCGCGAACGGCTCTCGAGCGCTTCAAGCGGCTGGCAGACGATCTGCTGCAACTGCGGGCGCGGGAAGTATTCATCGAACGGTTTGTTGTTGACGGTAATCACGCCTTGGCCTAACGCCATGCGAACGCGCGCTACTGCGCGCTTGCGACGACCGGTCGCCTGAACGAACTCGCTCACGAAATCTCCTCGAGCAGCGATTTGGGCTGCTGCGCAGTATGGGTGTGATCGGCTCCGGGATAGACGCGCAGGCGCGTGAGCTGAACGTCGCGCATGCGGTTGGTCGGGAGCATTCCGCGAACGGCCTTTTCGATGAGCCGCTCGGGGTGCTTCTCGTGAATCTGGCGCGCCGTCTGGGTGGTGAGACCGCCCGGGAAGCCGCTGTGACGATGATAGACCTTCTGCTCCCACTTATTGCCGCCGAGTTCGATCTTCTCGGCGTTGATGACCACAACGTGGTCGCCGGCGTCGATGTGCGGGGTCCAGGTGGGCTTGTGCTTGCCCGAGAGGGCGCGCGCGATCCGCACCGCGAGGGTGCCTAAACGCTGCCCGGCGGCATCGACGATAAACCAATCGTGCGTTGCCTGCGCCGTAGTCTGTTGGTAAGTCCGCATATCGAGGCTTCCTAGAGTTCTGAATGAAGGGACAAGAAGGGAACCGCCGCGGGGCTAGCCCGCGACAACCTCCGGATTCTACCCGGGAACCGGAGCAGCGTCAAGCGCCACGGAGGCAGGAAGAGCGGGGTTTAGCCCGACCCGACGCTCTTGCGCATCCGCCGAATCACGAATAGCGCATAGAGCACCACCGCGGCGAGCCCGGGGAGCGTCAGCGCCAGCGTCATGCCGAGCGCACCGGGGCCGGGCCCTGCGTCGGTGATAGCGATGCCGCCGCTCCCGGCCGGGAAGGCCGGCAAGAGATAGGGGTACATCGTCGCCGCCGCCGCAAGCACGAGGGAGGCGAGGAAGATCGCCGAGGCGGCGAACGCCGCAGCCGGCTTGCCGACCCGGGTAAACCAGTGCACCCCGCCGAGGGCGAGCAGCGAGAGCACGGCGATCGGCGCGAGCTGCATCGGGCTCCGGGCCGCCGCTCCGCTCGGCAGCGTCAGGCTCGCCAGCGTCGTGAGGCTATAGAGCAGCAGCACGCCCCACCAGAGCCGCGAGAGCAGGCGCGCGGAGCGTGCGGCGAGCTCGCCCTCGGTCCGCAGGGCTAAAAACGCCAGGCCGTGCTGCGCCAGAGCGAGCAGCGCGAAGAGGCCGACGCCGAGCGCATAGGGGTTGAGGAGAAACGCGAAGCGCCCCAGGAAGTAGCCGTGCGCGTCGAGCGGCAGCCCACGCACGAGGTTCCCGAGTGCGACACCGAAGAGCACCGCGAGCAGCGCACTCGCCCCGGTGAACGCCACATCCCAGAACGCGCGCCAAAGCTCGCTTGTGAAGTGATTGCGCAGTTCCATCGCGATGCCGCGAAACATCAAGAGCCAGAGCACCACGGTAAACGGCAGATAAAATCCGCTGAACGCCGAGGCGTATGCGCGCGGGAAGAGCGCGAAAAGAACGCCGCCCGCCGCGATCAGCCAGACCTCGTTTCCGTTCCAAAACGGCCCGATGCTCGCCATCGCCGCCGCGCGTTGCTCGCCGGTGCGCGCTACGAACGGCGAGACGGCACCGACGCCGAGATCGTATCCGTCGAGAATAACGTAGAGCGCGATCATCGTCGCGAGAAGAACGAATGCAGCGGCGTTCATGCGTCCACCTCCGACGTTCCGTGCGCGAGCGCGTTGGGCCCGAGGCCGATTTCACGCAAGACCAAGAGCATAAAGAGCAGTCCGAGCAAGAAATACATGCCGGCGAAACCGATGAGCGTGAAGACCGTCTCGCCTGCGGCAACGTTGGTCGATGCAGCCTCGGCGGTTCGCATGATGCCGTAGATCACCCACGGCTGTCGCCCGACTTCGGTAACGACCCACCCCGCCTCGTTGGCAATATAGGGAAA
>JBMFXH010000154.1:0-5336 GCA_049964475.1 Vulcanimicrobiaceae bacterium | reverse complement strand
GCTGGAGGGTGATCGTCGAGGTCGATATGACGACGCGCTTCCCGCTACGCAACGCGGGAACCAGATAGGCGAAGGATTTGCCGACGCCGGTACCCGCCTCAACGAGCACGTGCGAGCGGTTTTCGAAGCCCGCCGCGACCGCGCGTGCCATCTCGAGTTGCCCGGGGCGCGGTTCGAAACCGGGGAGTACGCGCGCGAGCGATCCGCCGACGGCGAAAATTTCGTCGATCCCGGGGGGTGGATTCACCGGCGAGGTTGCGGTTCGGGTTCTTCGAGCGTCGATTCGAGCGCCTCACCGGTCAATGCATCGGTCACTTGCGCGCGGACCGGCCGCAGCGGACGATAGATCGCCAACGTCGCAAGAAAACCCGTCAGTAAGCCCGCGACATGGGCTTGCTTCGATATTCCCGGGAACGCGAATGTGAAAACGAGATTGAGCAATAAGATGCCGAGATTTGCGCGGACGAGTTGGAGCCCGGCCGGTCCGTTCCGTAGGCCGATTGCGAAGAGCGCGCCGAAGATGCCGAAGATCGCGCCGCTTGCACCGAGCGTCGGGTCGTTGAGGTTACCGAAACTCAAGTACGTGACGCCGAGCCCCGATGCGATCAGTGAGAGCGTGTAGACCAGCGCGGTGCGCGGCGTCCCCAGGATCGGCTCGATGAAGCGGCCGAGTATCCAGAGCGAATACATATTGAGCCCGATGTGCAGCACCGAGGCATGGAGGAACGCGCTCGTTACGATACGCCACCATTGCCCTTGTTGGGCTAATGCGGGCACCAATGCCCCGGCGTTATCGATCTGCCCGATCGTCACGTTGCCGGTCAGAATACCGGCACCCATCGTAGCGATCTCCCAAAAGAACACGAGCACGCAAACCACGACGATCGCGTGGGTAAAGCGGGGGCGGGGCTGCATCAGCCGGCGGCGCCTGCCGGTTCTACCAGAAGCATGCGCGCGAGTTCTAACGAGATCGCACGTTCGCCGCGATCGCCCGATATCGTCAACGGACCGCCGAGCGGAGCCCGCGCAAGCACGCGCAGATGCCGCCCCGGTTTCAGATCGAGCTCGGCGAGATAGCGCAATATTTCCGGCACTTCTTCGGTAACGCCGACGATGGCGAGCTCGACACCGCTCTCAACGCGCGCGAGCGGTTCGCCGCGCGGGATCGGGTCGCTTAAATCGCTCGGTGGAATCGGCATGCCGTGCGGACAGCGCTCCGGGTTTTTCATCAACCGCTGGAGATGCTCTTCAACGTTCGCGGAGATTGCGTGTTCGAGCATGCATGCGTCGGCGTGCACCTCGTGCCACGGCATCCCCAGCACGTCGACGAGAAAACATTCCGCGATCCGATGGCGGCGGACGACGCGAACTGCGACGGCGAGCCCGTCGCGAGTAAGCTTGACGGTGCCGCGAGCGACCGGCTCGACGAGCCCGTCTTTCGCGAGTTTTTTGAGCATGCCGGAGACCGAGGCCGGCGCGACCCCCAACGACGAAGCGAGCGCTCCGGTGCTCACACCGTCCCCCTCACGTTCGAGACGGTAGACCGCTTCGAGATACTCCTCGACCGATTCAGCGAAGTGACTGTGCCCTGACATATCCGCTTGCCTTCGACGCCGCCCGCGTTACTCCGCGGAGCGCAGCCGTTCTTCGAGCGAGCGTTTTAGCGAGAGCGGAGCAAAGGAGGCCTCGATCGCGTTTGCAATGCAGCCGCGCAGCGCCGGCTCCCCGGCGAGCCGGGCGAGGGCGAGATACTCTTGGTCGATATGCGCACCGAAGATCGCCGGGTCGTCGTCGTCGACGATCACCCGGAGCCCCGCCGCGAGGAGGTCGGGGAGCGGATGCGCTTCGAGCGTGCTCACTACCCCGGTGCGCAGATTCGAGGTCGGGCAGATCTCCAGCGCGATCTCCCGCTCGCGCAGCAGGTCGAGCACCGCCGGATCTTCGACCGCGCGAATACCGTGCCCGATGCGCTCGGCCCGCAGGTGCTCGACCGCCGCGCGCACGCTCTGCGCACCCGCCGCTTCACCCGCGTGAACGACTGCATGGAGCCCCTCGGAGCGCGCGAAGGCGAAGGCCTCGATGAAGAGTTCGGGCGGGAAACGCGCTTCGTCGCCGCCGAGCCCGATGCCGATCACCCCAAGTTCGGTTGCGGAAGCGGCGAAGCGAGCGGTCTCAAGCGCACTGCCTGCACCGAAGTTGCGCGTCAGATCGACGATGGTGCGGAAGGCGACCCCGTGGCTGCGTTCGACGCGGGCGAAGACCCCGTAGATCGCTTCCATGCAGGCCCGGAGGTCGAGATCGGGGTGAAAGAAGCGCCAGACCGAGGGCGAGATAAAGAGCTCACCGTAGGCGACTCCGCGCCGCAACGCATCGGCGGCGAACTCCTCGGCGAGGCGGGCGTAATCGTCGGGGCGCGAGAGGGCGCGCGAGACGGCGGCAAAGAGCAGCAGAAACTCGGAAAAATCGGCGAACGCATAAACCTGCCCGGGCTCGCGCGGCGAACGATCCTCCCCCTCGGCGACCGCACCAGGGCGGTAGCGCGTCGGCAACCCATCGCGAGCGGTGAGTTCGAGGAAGGTACTCTCGCGGAGCGTCCCCTCGAGATGGCAGTGCAGGTGGATCTTCGGCAACGCGGCGATGCGCGCGGCGAGCGATTCTTGCGGTTCGAACTCCAACATCGGTCGCACAAGGGTTCGCTGCGGTATGCTAGAATCCATGGAGTTCCGGCGCGGGGTGGAGCAGTCCGGTAGCTCGTCGGGCTCATAACCCGAAGGTCGCGAGTTCAAATCTCGCCCCCGCAACCATGCACGGGCCCGACGTTCGCGAGAACGGCGGGCTCGTTTATTCTGCACCCCAACAACCGACCGCGAAATTGCACCTCCGAGGAAGACGGCGACGCGACGAATCTGTCAGACCCGTTCCACGGGGCGTTACCTACGCTTTCACGTCGAAGGCGAGCCACACGTCTCGCTCCTATGCCGGATTTTTTCGTTCGGGCGATAGGCGTCGCTCTTGCGTCCAGGGCCAGGCGAAGATCGGCGCCTCCAACGCGCGCAGCAAAGCGAAGAATCGCCGCATTCGCTCTCCATGCAATGCCGCCTCAAACGCAACGCTTCGCGACCCAACGGTCGAGATCGTGGTCACGACGCCACACCGAAGAACGGAGATCGAGTCCTCCGGCCCGTCGATGTATATTTTGCGACTGGTTCGCAGCGACATCTCGAAAAATGATCTGTTTCGCAATATCGCTACCAAACGCAGTAGCAATTGCCGCCCGTCCCGACCATCGTAATTTCCGACGATCGGGGTTTTTTCTGCCCCATCGAACGCTACGAAGCCGTTCTTATCAACACTAAAACGATACTTCGGATCGCCGATATCCGTCAGTCCGGTCCTCCGCACGGATATCCCAGAAATATCTCGGTACCGTCGAGCGCCTCCGATCGCACAGTTTGCGCGCACTGCGTGCGTGAGTGCGCCCAGCAGCGTGACGCCGACCAGAATTGCAACGAACGGACGCGCCACGCCGCGCTACGGTTGCTGGAGCGATGCGACCGATGACGACGGACAGAGTGCATCGAGGGCGGTCTGTGCGACGGGATCGGGTTGCACCATCTTTACGGGACGGGCGTAGACGACCACGACGAGTTGGCCCTGCTTCTGAGCGAGCCGCTCGACGAGAAACGCCATCGGGGTCTGAATCTCGAACTGCCACTGCGCATCGCTTCCGCCGCAGCCGAAGACTTTCGCCGACGAGACAAGCGTCGAGTGGGCAAAGAATTTGAGCATGACGTTACTCGCCGATTGAGCCACCATTGCAAGGGGCACCGGCTTCCCGGAGATGTTGCCGTATTTTTGCAACGACGTTACGGAGACGAGATACGACTCCATCGTCCCGTCGGGAAGTTTTTTCGAAGCCGATCCGAGCACGCGCGAACCCGGCATCAGTCCGTGTCCCGATGCCGCCGCCGTCCAGCCGACCGGAAGCGGCGCGTGCAGCCACGGAACGCTCGTCATCTCGGGCACTGCCGGCGGCGCAACGAAATCTTGCGGACAGAAGGTTCCGAGCGCGGCGAGCGCCTCCGGATCCGCAGCAGAGCCGCTGGGGCGCATGTATGTCGCCGCATCAAACGAACCATGCGGCGCCCGAGCGATATACTGCAGCATCTCGAAATTCATCGGCCCGAGGGTCAGTTGGTAATGAATGCGCCAAGCCGGACGCACACCTGCGCAGACGAAACTCGCACGGCTCGATATCAAGCGAAACTTCGTGCCGAAATGTTTGAGCATTCCGAGTGCCGTTGCAACGTTCGTTTCGAGCGTTCCGGTCGTCGGCCCATCATCTTCGGTAACGTTTATCGCCTCGCCCGCACCCCCATAGGGCTTCATCGCTTGAAAGCGGATCTGCTCGACCGCCGAGAGCACGCGGACGCGACGGTCGAGCGTCCACCCCTTGGGCACTTGCATGAACGCCGAGATCGGCTGCATCGTCGCTTGCGGCGAGGCCGCCGCAGCGGGGGTAGAAGCCGTGGCGGGCGCGGTGGCCGAAGCCGTGGCGGGCGCGGTGGCCGAAGCCGTAGCTATGGGAGCGGGAGCGATCGACGGAACCGGCGAGGCACTCGGTGCCGGTGAGGGGCTCGCAAGCGCAGCGGCGAGCAACACCGCGCGCATCATGCCGCCACCAGCCCGACTTCTTTTCCTACCGCAGCAAATGCCTCGAGCGCGCGATCCATCTCCTCGCGCGTCAGCGTCGCGCAGAGTTGCGTGCGTATCCGCGCGGTGCCTTCGGGCACGACGGGGAAGCCGAACCCGGTTACGAAGACGCCGCGTTCGAGCAGCTTATCGCTCATCGAAATCGCGAACGCGGTCTCGCCGACGATAATCGGCACGATCGCACTCGGCCCCGGTAACGGTTTCAAACCGATCCGCTCGAGCCCGGCGCGGAAATAGGTAACGTTCTCCCGAAGCGCGCGCACGCGTTCGGGGTGCCCATCGAGAAAATCGATGGCAGCGAGCGCACTACAGGCGACCGTCGCCGGCAATGCGTTCGAAAAAAGCTGTGGACGCGAGCGCTGGATCAACATATCGACCAACGCATGGCTTCCGGCGACGAATCCGCCTGCCGCGCCACCGAGGGCCTTGCCCAGCGTCCCGGTGATGATATCGATCTCCCCGGTCAAGCCGAAGTGCTCGATCGTTCCCCGGCCGGTCGCACCCATCACGCCGGTGCCGTGCGAATCGTCGACGACGCTGACCGCCCCGTATTTCTTGCAGAGCGCCACGATCGCCGGAAGATCGGCGACCGAGCCCTCCATCGAGAAGACGCCGTCCGTGAC
>JBMFXH010000153.1:0-5400 GCA_049964475.1 Vulcanimicrobiaceae bacterium | reverse complement strand
TCGCTCGGCGTTGACGACCTCGGCGGCGGCTCGCGCCACGAAGGCCTCATTCCCCAGTTTCTTCTCCGAGCGCGCCACTTCGGCGAGCAGCCGTTCGACCTCGCGCCGATAGCGCTCCCTCATCAATTCGCGCGGTGCCTCAACGCCGATCGCGTCGAGCGCTGCGACGGCATCGCCGACGACCGCATCGCTTGCAATCTCGGTTGCTACCCCGAAGTGCAGAACGAGTGCGCGCAGATCGTCGGGAAGGTTGCGCGGCACGTTGACCTTCACGGCTCCGCGCGGGGGCAAGCCATAGGCGACGCGTTCGTTACGGAGCCGCTCGATACAGCGCTGCAATGCCTCAAAGTGCGCGATCGCTGCGTCGTCGTCGGCGCACTCGAAGGGATCGGGCCAGGCCGCCGTCACGATGCTCTCCCCATCGTGAGGAAGCGCTTGCCAAACCTCTTCGGTAATAAACGGGGCGATCGGATGCAAGAGACGCATCGATGCGTTGAAGACGTAAGAGAGGACCGCGGCTCGTGTCTCCCGTGCGTCGGCCATCTTTGTCGCCTCGATATACCAATCGCAGAGTTCGTACCAAATAAAGCGCCAGAGCGTTTCGACGGCGTTTCCAAAATCAAATCCATCGAAGAGCGCGCCGGTCCGCTCGATCGTCGCGCGAAGACGTGCGACGATCCAACGATCGGCGAGCGTGCGTTGTGCGGGCGGCGGGAGCTGCATCGCCCCCGGGAGCCCCTCGGGGAGCGCGCGTGCGTAACGCAGCGCATTCCAAATTTTGTTATTGAAATTTCGCGCCTCTTCGCAACGAGACTCTTGGAAGCGAATCTCCTGCCCTTCGAGCCGCATCTGCCGCAGAATACCGACGCGAAAGGCGTCGGCTCCATACTTCTCGACTAAATCCATCGGGTCGATGGCATTTCCGAGCGATTTACTCATTTTGCGGCCCTGAGCGTCGAAGACCAGCGGCGTCACGAAAACGGTCGGGAAAGGCAAACGGTCGAGCAGGTGGAGCCCCAACATCACCATGCGCGCGACCCATAAAAAGATGATCTCACCGCCGGTAATGAGGACGCTGGTCGGATACCAATGCTCCAACTCCGGCGTTTGGGCGGGCCATCCTAAAATCGAAAACGGCCACAGCCCGCTGCTAAACCAGGTATCGAGTGTATCGGGGTCGCGCGTTAACGAGGCATCTCCGTGCTCGCGCCGCGCGATCTCCCGCGCTTCTTCTTCGTCGTGCGCGACGATGACGGCGCCGTCGGGTGTATACCAGACCGGTAAGCGATGCCCCCACCAGACCTGCCGTGAGATATTCCAATCGCGAATCTGCTCGAGCCACTGTTCGTAGGTGCGACCGTATCGCTCCGGAACGAAGCGGAGGCGCCCATCGCGATAGGCCTCGAGAGCCGGCTTTGCAAGCGACTCCATACGAACGAACCACTGAAGCGAGAGCATCGGTTCGACGATCTCCCCGCTTCGCTCGCTGCGCGCGATCGCCATGCGATGCGGGCGCTCCTCGATCAACGCTCCGGCAGCGCGAAGATCGGCGAGAATGCGCTCGCGCGCAACGTAACGGTCGAGACCGAGATACGGACCGACGTCGATCTCGGCATCGGTGATCCGTGCGGAAAGATCGAAGATCGAGGGCATCGGTAAATCGTGACGACGGCCGATCTCATAATCGACGGCGTCGTGCGCGGGCGTCACTTTCACCGCACCGGTGCCGAATTGCGGCTCGACCGCTTCGTCGGCGATCACGGGAATCGCCCGGCCCGTCAGCGGCAGGATGACCGAACTTCCGATTGCCGCAGCGTAGCGATCATCGTTTGGGTGAACCGCGATAGCGACGTCGCCGAGCATCGTTTCCGGGCGCGTCGTTGCGACGACGATGCCGTCGCCGCCGTCGATAGCACGATAGCGTACGAACCAAAGTGTCGCATCGCACTCTTCGCGATCGATCTCGGCATCGGAGAGCGTCGTCTGCGATTTCGGATCCCAGTGGATCAACCGTTTTCCGCGATAGATCGACCCCTCGCGATAGAGGCGCACGAATGCGCTGCACACGGCAGACGAGAGCCCCTCATCCATCGTAAAGCGCGAACGCTCCCAATCGGGACCAAAGCCTAACGTACGGAACTGCTGCTCGATCGTTCCGCCATACTCGCGCGCCCAGGCCCACGCTCGTTCGAGATAGCGCGGACGGCCGAGCGATTCGCGGCTCTCGCCGCTCTTGGCAAGTTCGCGCACGAGAACCGATTCCGTCGCGATCGCCGCATGATCGGTCCCCGGGAGCCAGTCGGCGTTGTTCCCCAACATCCGATGGTAGCGCGTGAGAATATCCATCGGCGTGTAGGTCGATCCGTGCCCTAAATGCGCCCGCCCGGTCACGTTGGGCGGCGGCATCGCAATGATAAACGGCGGTCGAGCCGGATCGGGTTCTTCGTGAAAGAGACCCTTCTCTTCCCACCAAGCGTAACGAGCCGCCTCCACGCCCGCGGGATCGTAGTTCGCCGGTAATTCGTCGTTCTTCATCTCTACTCTACAGTACGCCCTGGGTTAACATCTCTTCGAGCGAGCGATTGCGCCCTTCAACGCCGTATCGCAGCCACCACAATAGCGCAACTGCACCCGCTGCGAATATTACCGCCATCGCAATGAAGACCGGCGCGACGCCGGCGCGCGCGAAAAGCGCGTAGAACGCCAGCGGAGCCGCGATCGCACCGACGCGGCCCACGGCGACCGAGAGACCGATGCCGGTTGCCCGCAAAGGCGTCGGGAAGAGTTCGCTCGTGATAACGTAGGCCCCCGATCCTACCCACGCGCTAAAAACACTGAACACCGCGAACGAGAGAACGAAGTGCACGGTGTTTCCAAGGCCGTACGCCAGCGCAAATGAGCCGAGCGCTGCAAGCGTAAATCCAAGGAGCATCGTCGGCCGGCGCCCCCAACGATCCATCAGGAGCGAGGAAACAACCTGTCCGCTGAAGCCGCAGAAGGCTCCCAACAGATAGAGCAACGGAATCTGTTGACCGTGCATGCCGACGGCGGGAAATATCGCGATGCCGGCGATCGCGAGAATGCCGTAGTACGGCATGACTTGCGCGAGGTTCACCACGAATGCGAACACCAACCGGCGCGGTGTCGCCCGGAAGAGCTCGGCGATCTGCCCAAAGTACCCCGACGGCGGCGCGAGCGGCGTAAATTCGATCGGAAGATCGGGATCGACGACCACCTGCACGCCGCTTGCAGCTTCGACGACGGCAACGATATCGCGGGCCTCCGCGACTCTGCCGCGAGCGAGCAGCCACCGCGGAGATTCCGGAACGAAGCGGCGGACGATCAGAACGCCGACCGCCAGCAGCGCGCCGAACCAAAAGACGAGGCGCCAGGTTGCGCCACCGACATTTCCCAGCGCGTAGAGTGCGATGCCCGAAGCGGCAATCGCACCGATATTCCACGAGGCATTTATCAGGCCGTCCGTGCGACCGCGAAAGCGAGCCGGCACGAATTCATCGATCGCGCAATTGATCGCCGAGAACTCTCCACCGATACCGATGCCCGTTAGGAAGCGAAAGAACACGAGCGAGAAGTAATTCCACGAGAATCCGGTAAGAATCGTCGCCGCGGCGTAGATCGCCAGCGTCACCATAAAGAGACGCTTTCGTCCGAGCCGGTCGGCGAGTTCTCCGAAGACGAGCGCGCCGACGAGCATACCGATCGTGTAAATCGGGTTGACCCAAGCGGCTAAGCTCGCTTGAAAATGCAGGTGCGCGGCGATACTGGAAAGCACCGGCCCGACAATTGCCGTCTCGAATCCATCGAGTACCCACGCGATGCCCAGCGCGACGGCGATGCGGGTATGCATCGGCGACCATGCAAGCGCATCGAGGCGCGACAGCAACGTCGGTTTCGAAGGCGACGACGCGACGGATGTGGAGGGCACGGCGCGCACTGTTGTCTGCACGCGCGGGAATCGCCTGCAGGCAGGGCAGCCGACGCACTCGAAGCGCGTAGCGATGCATACCCCGACGATTCTCCTCACCAACGATGACGGCGTCGCCTCCCCCGGTCTCCGCGCGCTCGCGCTCGAGCTCGCCGAACTCGCGCTGGTCATCGTCGTTGCACCCGACGGGAACCGAAGCGGGGTAAGCCACGCGATCACCACCGATGACTCGGTCGGTGTGACGCCCTACGAGGGTATCGAAGGCGTTCGCGCCTATGCCTGTACCGGGACGCCGGCCGACTGCGCCGTCATCGGCATCGGCGAGCTCTGCGAGAGCCGGCCGGATATCGTCATAAGCGGCATCAATGACGGGCCGAACCTCGCCGACGACGTGAACTATTCCGGCACGGTCGCCGGCGCCGTCGAAGCCGTTCTCCTCGGCGTTCGCGCGCTCGCCGTTTCACTGGCAAGCGACCCCGATGACCGAGCGATGGCTCGTTGTTGGGAGAGTGCCGCCGCGCAGGCACGCTTGATTCTCCCGCATGCACTCGCCGAGCTGCCGCCGGAGCGCTACTGGAATGTGAACGTTCCGAACCTTCCTCCGGAGGCGTTGCTCGGCCGGCGGTTTACCGCGCTCGGGCGCAAACGCTACGGTGAGGCGATCTCGCGAATCGACGACCGCCGCGACGCCCGTTACTATCGCGTATGGAATCTGCCTGGCCGGAGCGACAGCGAAGACCCCGAGAGCGATATTGGGGCGGTGATGCACGGGTACGTCAGCATCACGCCGATCGCCATCGATCGGACCGATCGCCACGAACTCAACCGTTTGCGGCTTTCCTCGGTTCTGGGGGCATGAAGCAGTATTTTACTCCCGGTAAGTCGGCGCCGCTCGAGCTCTTCCCGCAGCCGATCGCTCTTCCCGCGCTGGTCATCTGGCCGCGACATACCGGTTGAACGTTCTTCGGCGAGCCGCTCGCGCAGTTGCGTGAGTCCGAAAAAATCCACCCCGACGAACGCGTCTATATTGTCGTTGCAGCCGATGCAGCGACAACCCGATCGCTCTGCGATCCCTATGGGGTGGCCGACGCATGCATCGCCGACCCGGATCGGCGTACGCACCGTGCCGCGCGCCTGCGCCCGGCCTCGTTGCTCTCGTTCTTCTCCCGCGAGCTCATCAAACGCGCGCGCGAAAACCACCGCGCCGGTTTTCGGCAGAACTGGGGGAAATCACGGATCGACGATCTCGGACGAGTGCCGGGTGCAATGCGTATCGACGCGAACGGCAACGTTGCGTGGATCTACCGGGGAACGCACGCCGGCGATCTTCCGCCACTCGAGGAGCTACTCGCTCGCTAGTGTCCCGAGCCGCAGGTCCGCAACATGATCCGACGAGGGATTTTTCGGCGGGGCGAGGCGCGAAGAGGGAGCAATGCCGTAGCATTGTGACCGAT
>JBMFXH010000152.1:0-5461 GCA_049964475.1 Vulcanimicrobiaceae bacterium | reverse complement strand
CATCTCGGGCGCGAGCGCGAGGTGATCGGTCATCAGCACCAGTTGCAACCGCTGCTTCGCCGTCGCGCCGGAATCCGATGGACCGAAGAGCCGTTTGAAAAACTCGATCATGCTTTGCCTCCGAAGAACGCGCCGAGGCGTCCGAAAAACGATTCGCGCGTGTCGACGGTCGGCGCGGCGACATCTTCGCCGGCGATCTTCGCCGCCATCGCGTGATACGCAGCGCCGGTCGCTCCGTCGCGCCGCAGCGCGAGCGGTTCGCCCTTATTGGTCGTGATGATGATCTCGGGCTCGTCGGCGATCACGCCGAGCAACGGCAGGCGCAAAATCGCGTTGACGTCTTCGACCGAGAGCATCTTGCCGCGCTTCACCAATTGCGGGCGCAAGCGATTGACGATGAGTTGCGGTTTGAAGCGATTGCCGAGCAAGCCGATCACGCGATCGACATCGCGCACCGCCGAGACCTCCGGCGTACAGACGACGATCGCTTCCTGGGCGCCGGCGACGGCGTTCCGAAAACCGTGTTCGATGCCCGCCGGGCAATCGACAAGCACGTAATCGAAGCGTTCGCGCAGCCGTTCGATCAGCGCGGTCATCGCCTCGGTCGACACTTCATCTTTTTCGCGGTTCTGCGCGGCGGCGAGCAGCATCAACGATTCGTTATATTTCGAGGGCACCAACGCCTCATCGAGCGTCGCGCCGCCTTCGATCACATCGAGCAGATGATGCTTCACGCGGCTTTCGAGCCCGAGAACGATATCGAGATTGCGCAGCCCGACGTCGGCATCGACCAGCGCGACCCGCGCGCCGCGCATCGCGAGCGCCGTGCCGAGGTTAGCGGTGGTCGTCGTTTTGCCGACTCCGCCTTTTCCGGAGGTGATAACGATCGCGCGGCCGCGTACTGCCGGCACTGCGGCCTCTTCGATTTCAGGTTGACGTTCGTGCATGGTTTACCCCGTCGTGATCGCGCCGATGAGGCGCTTGAAGAAGGTTGGCTTCTCGAAACTGGTGATCGGAATATCCTCGCCTTCGAGGCGACGAGCGATTTTATCGTAGATCGTCCGCAGACGATTGCTTTCGTCGAGCACGATCGGCTCGCCGCGATTGGTGGTATCGATGATCTCTTCGTCGTCGGGAATGACGCCGATGAGCGTTGCGTTGAGCACCTCGCAGACATCTTCGACCGCGAGCATATCGCCGGTGCGCACCATCTCCGGGCGCAGGCGATTGATGACCAGCGAGATCGGCATCGGCACCTCGAGCAGCTTGCCGATCACCCGGTCGGCGTCGCGAATCGCGCTAACCTCGGGCGTCGTTACCACCAACGCCTCTTTCGCTCCGGCGACGGCGTTGCGGAAACCGGTCTCGATGCCGGCGGGGCAATCGATCAGCACGAAGTCGGCAAATTCGTCGAGCCCTGCGATGACGTTCGCAAACTGTTCGGCGGTAATCGCTTCCTTTTCGCGCGTCTGCGCGGCGGGCAGAATCGCCAGCGATTCGAAGCGCTTATCTTTGATGAGCGCTTGGCGGAGTTGGCAGCGCCCTTCGGCGACCTCGACGATATCGAAGACGATCCGTTTTTCGAGGCCGAGCACTAAATCGAGATTGCGCAACCCGATATCCGCATCGACGAGCACGACGCGATGTCCTCGTTTTGCTAACGCGGCACCGAGGTTTGCAGTCGTCGTCGTTTTTCCGACGCCGCCTTTACCGGAGGTTACGACGATTCGTCGCGTGCTCACATTACCAACTTTCTTCTTTACTGAAAGGAACGACGACGATCTTACCATCGCGCACGCACGCCGTTTCCGGCTCGGCTTTCTTTCCGCGTCGCGCCGAACTCTCCGCTGCGATGGCGGTTGCTATGCGTAGCTGCGTCGGCACCAATTCCAACGCGCGCACGCGCGCCGAGACGTCGCCCTGCGCGCCGGCATGCGCGACCCCGGCGAGCCGACCGTAGACGAGAATGTCGCCGCTGGCGATGAGTTCGGCGCCGGGATTGACGTCGCCGACGACGACGATGTTGCCGATCTGCTGCAGCGATTGCCCGCCGCGTAACGTGCCGACGTGATAGAGCGTTCCCGGCGCAGCCTCGACCAGACGCAGCGCGGGCGCCTCGTCGCCGCCGACGCGCTTGAGATCGAGCCGCCGGACGCTCGTTTCGCCGGCGCGACGGCGCGAGGCGATATCGGCGCGCGCACCGTCGAAATCGGCCTTCAAGGAGCGCGCCGATTCGGAGAGCTCGACGACCCGGCTGCGCCGCGGCTCCCGCCGCGAGTTGGGCGGAGCGCTCGAGGGGAGGCTCTCTTCGAAGGGTGCGCCGAGCGCTGCGGCGGTGGCGGCGATCGCCGCCCCCCCGAGGACGCGCCGGATCGAGATCTTTCGCCCGGCCAGCAGCGCCTTCAAGCGCGCGCGCTCGCCCTCGCTCGGCGGGCTCTCGCCGAAGCGCACCGTCGCCTCGCAGTCGCGGTAGAACGCCTCCGCGGCGCTGAGTTTGCTCTCCAGTTCGGCGAGCGCCTCACCGAGATTCGCGCCCTCCAGCGCGATCTCGATCCCCCAACTTCGCCCGCGCAGCAACGTGCTCACGCCCTCGCTCGTCCCGTCATCGACGGCGGGTTCCCGCCGGGCTCCCGCGAACCCCTTCCCCATCCACAGCTCGCTCGCAAGAAGCTCGCCGTTCTCCCTCCTCCATCCCCATCTCACTCACAGAATCCCAGCGTAACGTCAAGCCACTCTTCCCGCGTTCTAAGCGTTAGAAGGTTCGTCTCGCCAAGCAAGCCCTTAGCCCGATAGAGGTCCGCGCCATGTTTCTTCGTCGCCTGTTCCCCGTCGTCACGATCTTCTCGCTCCTACTGACCTGCATGCCGGCACCCGCGCAAGCGATGACCGCGCAGCAAGAGGTGCAGATGGGGCGCCAAGAGGACGAGCAGATCGTTCGTAGCAGCATCATCGAGACCGACCCGCTGCTCAACCGCTGGGTGAACCACGTCGCGCAGAAGCTCTGGCAGCAAGTCGCGCGCAAAGAATTACCGTACAACGTCAAGATCATCGACGCCCCCGATATAAACGCGTTCTCGACGATGGGCGGCTACGTCTACGTCGACGAAGGGCTGCTCGATTTCGTGCAATCGAGCGATGAACTTGCGGGCGTACTCGGCCACGAGACGGGGCATATCGAGCGCAATCACGTCATCTCGATGCAATCGAAGGAGACGGTGCTTAACGCGCTCTTCACGATCGCCTCGCTCTTCTCGCCGCTGATCTATCAGTTCGGCAATCTCGCCGAGGCCGGTATCGTCGCGAAGCTTTCCCGCGACGACGAATTGCAGGCCGACCGTTACGGATTACAGCTCATGGCGCGCGCCGGATACGATCCGCAGGCGATGCTTTCGATGATGCGCCACCTCGGCACGCTCGAAGCGCAGCACAGCGATCTCATCACCAAATATCTCGCCGACCATCCGCCGGCAAACGTGCGCGTGCAGCATCTCGTCGGGTATCCCGAACTCGATCCGACGAAAGTGACGCCGCAACAACGTTTGGTGCAGGCGCTCAGCGATGCCGACCGCGCTCGCTACAATATCGCCGCGAGCGAACTCTCCGCGCTCTTACCGCTGATGCCCGACAATCAAGAGGCGCTGCTGAAGCTCGGGCAGATGCAGCTCGCCCTCGGCCTCACCTCCAAGAGCGAGCAAACGTTAGAGGAGGCCGCCTCGGTCGGCGACCCGCAGGCCAAGCAACTCGCGCTCGCGCGGCTCGCCGCAGTGCAAAAGATTCAAGTGCAAAGCGTCGATCTGCTCCACCCGCACCTGACGCCGCTGCGCGAAGCGCTCGCCGCCGCGAAATCGCAACTCGAATCCTCGGCTACGAATATCTCGACGCGCGCGGCCGAAGGGCGCAACCAACTCAAAGCGCTGCAATCGCGCATGACGGCGCTCAACTACGACGTTCCCAACATCGGCAACGTTCAAGTGCGGCCCGGGTCGCGACTCGGGGCGATCAGCAACAATATCGAAGCGATGGGTGCGGCGCTCAATTTGGCGCTGGCGAACATTCAGGCGGTCGTCGGCGACCAAGGCGTCGGCTCGCTCGAACCGAGAAAGACGTTCGGCGTGCTAGAAGACCAGCAGTTGATTCTGCGCGATCTCGCCGCGCCGTTGAAGGAAACGCCGATCCCCAGCACCTCGGCGGCGATCTTCTCCGATTATCCGACGATGCTCGCCGAACTCTCGCGCTCGCAATCCGATATGCTCGGTGCGGTCGACGCCTCGCGCGCGTCTGCGCTGCTGCTCGACGGCGCGATCAGTCGGCTTGACGAGTTCTTCCGCCAGTTCGTCGGCATCCGTCTCGATTTCAACGGCGATCTCAACAAGCAAGATTACGATGCGCTGCTTCCGTACCTCAAGAAATCCCTCGATGCCGTCAATGCGGCGGCGGTCGCCAGCTCGAAAGCCGACCAGCTCTTCAATATGGCACGCTCGCGGCAGCTCTCGGCGCGGATCACGATGCTGGGCTTGGGCACCTCGCCGCAGCGTTACGCATCCCTGCGCTATGCGTTGAAACAACGCTTCGGGAACTCCGGTATATCGTATAGCAAGATGATCGCGGAGAACCTCACCCCCGGCCAAGTAACGACCGCTTCGATTCTTGCCGCCGATAAAGGCGAAGCGATCCGCGATGTGATCGCCGATGCGAAAGCCAAGGGGCTGCCGCTCGTCGATGAAGCGAACGCGCAGGATATGCACGCATGGCCGCTGGAGATTTTTATGGGCTTGACCTATCTCGATTACACCGATAACCCGCAACGAGAGATCAGTGGCGGCTAACTTCGCGTCGGCGCTCGGCGCCGATGTGGTGAAAATGGTGCGCAAGGGCGTCGACATGCACGGCGTGCGCGCGCACGCGCAGCTGCCGTTTCGCATCGTTTTAGCGGGCGATCCCGCCGCGGTCGCGCGCTTGCGCGCGATTCTCCTTGCGGGCAACGAAGGGGAACGCCTCGCCGATGCGGCGCGCTGCCTGGAGACCTATAGCGCGGCCTGCGCGCCGACGCGCGAACTCAAAGCAGTGCTCTATATCGGCGGCGTCGACCAAGTCATCGACGCACATCTGTTAGAGCTTCGCGCGCTGCGCGCACCGATTTTCGCCATTGCGATCGGTGCGACGAGCGACAGCGCGCCGGAACACGTGCCGGCGCCGGGCCAGGTCGGCAACTATCACCTCACCGAGCTGAGCGAAGAATCGCTGCGCGCGCAGGTCTTTCCGCAACTCGTGCGCGCGGCGAAAGGTGTCGAGGTCGCGCTCGGACGACGCTTCCCGGTGCTGCGCGATCTGGTCGCCACCAAGATCACGCAAGATGCCGCGAAAAATGCGGTGAAGATCGCGGTGGCAAGCGGCCTCGTCGATCACGTGCCGATTCTCGGCCTCGCGCTTGGCGCAGTTGCATCGGCGGGCGATACCGTCG
>JBMFXH010000151.1:0-5492 GCA_049964475.1 Vulcanimicrobiaceae bacterium | reverse complement strand
ACGCTCCAGCCCGGAGGTACCGTAGCGTCGCGATGCATAACCGACGATTTGGGCGAGCGCCCGCCCCATCGGATAGACGCGGCGCGTCCCTTCGGTTGCGGCTAAAACACTTCCGTCGGCGGCGAGGATGCGCCCCCGACCGCGCGCGATAAACGAACGCCGCGGATTGGATCGGTTTGCGGAGATTTGCGGTGCTTGGACGAGTTGCAACCATGCAAAGCGCGCGGCAAGCACGAGAAAGAGCACCGTGAAGAGCGCGGAGATACGCGCGAGCGAGCGTTGGTTCACTCGCGCTCGCGCAAGATGACGAAGCCGGAATCGACGCGTACGGCGATATGCGAACGCTCCCGACCCGCGTCGAGGATCTGGCCGATCAGCGACCGCACGAGCTCTTCCTCGCAATCGTAGAATGAAGCGAGAATCTCCACCCCTAATTCCTCGAGCAGCGCCGGCGCGACGAACCCGCAACGCGGGAGCGTCTCGTAGTGACGCTCGTCGTACGCACCGTTTCGCCACGGACCGCGTCGACCGAAGACCTGATGGTGATAGTCCCATGCGCAGAGCTCGCGGTCGCCCCAGCGAAAATCGCCGCGGACGCAGAGCCTTCGGCAGAGCGCACAGGGAACGATCGGCACCGGGCCGCTCTCGATCGCCTCGACTACATCGGGGGGGAGGTCCTCGACATTAATGAGCTCGGCCTCGTGCAGGTTCGTCGGCAGCGGAGCGTTCCAACCGACGCGCGCGAGCAGATCGAGGTCGTGTAGCGGCGCAACGAATGCGCTTTCGTCCTCCGCCGGAAACGTACGATCGATCCAGTGTAAGAGATCGTCGGGAGCGATACCGACGCTCTGCCAGGTATCCCCAACGGCCGTGTCGATCGGCGTGACCGCCACGGGCACCAACCGGGCGACGATCGTTCGCCCCTCCGGGAGGAGGCTGTTGGTAAAGGCGAGCGTACTGCTATTGCCGCCGAGCACCACGATGCCCGCCGGTCGCTCGGCTACGCTCTCGCCGCCACCGACTCCAGGTATCGATGGAGACTGCGCGGCGGCCCCGCTGAATTTGCGAGGGCCTCCGCCAGGGCTCGGGCGGTATCGAGACTGGTCAGACACGCTATACTGGCTTCGACCGAGCCGCGCCGAATCTTGTAAGCATCGGAGACCTCCCGCGCACCCTTGGCATCGTTGATGACGAGATCGACGCTTCGCGAGGCGATGGCATCGAGGACGTGCGGGCTGCCCTCGGCGATCTTCGCGATCCGCTCGCAGGCGATGCCCGCCGCGGCAAGCACGCGCTGGGTTCCGTCGGTGGCGATGAGTCGATGGCCGAGCTCGGCATAGCGGCGCATGATCGGCACCGCGCGCTCCTTCTCTTCATCGGCGATCGAAACGAGAATGCGCCCGCCTCGCTCGGGCAGCGCGATGCCGGCGCCGAGAAAGCCCTTGCGCAGCGCCCCGGCAAAGCTCGCATCGATCCCGAGGACCTCGCCGGTCGATTTCATCTCCGGGCCGAGAATCGTCTCGACTCCGCGCATTTTCGCAAACGAGAACACGGGGACTTTTACGACCGTGAACGGTGACCGCGGGCGCAGACCCGTTCCGTACGGGAGATCGGCGAGACGCGCTCCCAGAGCGATCCGCGTCGCTGCCGCCGTCAGGTTGATCCCGGTCGCCTTCTGAATGATCGGTACCGTTCGCGAGGCGCGCGGGTTCGCTTCGATGATATAGAGCTTGCCTTGGTGGATCACGAATTGAATATTGATCGAACCGCGAACCCCAAGTTCGCGTGCGATCGCCAGCGTTACCTCGGTGATATGCCGCTCCATCGCCTCATCGAGCGAGGGAGCCGGGTAGACCGAGATCGAGTCGCCCGAGTGAATACCGGCGCGCTCGATATGTTCGAAAATACCGGGTATGAGAATATCTTCTCCGTCGAAGACCGCATCGAGTTCCACTTCGAGCCCTTCGAGATACCGATCGACGAGCAACGGAGCGTCGGCGGCAATCGCCGGTGCGGACTCCACGTACGAAGCGAGTTGTCCTTCGTTGTAGACGATCTCCATCGCGCGACCGCCAAGCACGAACGACGGACGTACGAGCACCGGGAAGCCGAGTTCGCGCGCGATCGCGCGCGCTTGGCGAAAACTTCGCGCTGCACGCCCTTCCGGCCGAGCGACGCCCAACCGCGCGAGCGCGGCATCGAATTGTTCGCGATCCTCAGCCATGTCGAGCGTCGCGCGATTGCTCCCGACAATCGGCACGCCGCGCTCGGTGAGCTCCGCTGCAAGCGCGATCGCCGTCTGTCCCCCGAATGCAAGCATCACCCCGCGCGCACCGGTCGAGCGGTACGCCGCTTCAACTTCGTCGGCGCCAGGCGGTTCGAAGATCAGCGCATCGGAGATATCGAAATCGGTCGAGACCGTTTCGGGATTATTGTTGACGACGACCGGTGCGAGCCCGGCGTCGCGAAGCGCCCAGGCCGCGTGAACGCAGCTGTAGTCGAATTCGATACCCTGACCGATCCGAATCGGGCCGCTCCCGACGACGACGACGGCCTCGCGTGCTGGAACGCGCATCTCGTCGCTCTCGCCGCGCGAGAGATAATAATAGGGCGAGCGCGCCGGAAACTCCGCCGCCGCTGTATCGACCATGCGGAACGAGGCACGGGGAGCCTCCGGGCGCTCCGAACTGCCGGTGAGCGTGCGAATCCCCTGCGACGAATAACCGCTGCGAAAGGCGCGCTCGACATCGTCGGGATCGCGGCGTTCGTGCAAACGGCGTTCGAGCGCAACGAGATCGCCGACTTCGTCGAGCCAGAAACGATCGATGCCGCTTGCCTCGTGTAAGCGTTCGACGGAAGCGCTTCGATCGGTGCTGCGGCGAAGCAACTCGGCGACGGCGAAGAGGCGCTCGTGCGTCGGATTAGCAACCACGGCCATCAATTGGTCGTCACTCCACTCGCGCATCGCTCCTCCGGTAAGGCTCTCGCGGCCGATATCGAGTCCACGGACGGCCTTTAACAGCCCGGCGGCAAAGGTGCGACCGATACCCATCGCTTCACCGGTCGATTTCATCTGCGTGCCCAGCAAGGTGTCGGCGAGCGGAAATTTATCGAACGGCCAGCGGGGAAATTTTACGACGACATAATCGAGCGTCGGCTCGTAGGCCGCCTTCGTAATTCCGGTTACCGGGTTGGGGATCTCTTCAAGCCGCTGTCCCAGCGCGATACGCGTCGATATTTTTGCAATCGGATATCCGGTGGCCTTGCTCGCCAATGCCGACGAACGCGAGACGCGCGGATTTACTTCAATAATTGCATACTCGCTACTCGTCGGATGGAGCGCAAACTGAATGTTGCAGCCGCCTTGAACGTCGAGGGCACGGATCACGTTCAGGCTCGACGTCCGCAGCATTTGATATTCGACATCGGAGAGCGTTTGCGAGGGGGCGATGACGATCGAATCCCCGGTATGGACGCCGACGGGATCGAAGTTCTCCATGTTACAGACGATAATGCAATCGTCGGCGGCGTCGCGCAGCACTTCGTACTCGATCTCTTTCCAGCCGAGCAACGAAACCTCGAGCAACGCCTGATGGATCATGCTCGCAGCGAGCCCCGATGCGAGCGTCTCGCGTAACTCGCGCTCGTTGCGAACGATACCGCCACCGGTTCCGCCAAGTGTATACGCGGGGCGCACGACGAGCGGATAGCCCGCCTCGGCGGCAAAGGCGATGCCTTGCTCGATCTCGGTAACGACGACGCTGCGTGCGACGGGCTCGCCGATCTCGATCATCTTTTCTTTGAAGAGTTCGCGATCTTCTGCGAGTTTGATCGTCGCAATCGGCGTGCCTAGTAATTGGACACCGAATTTATCGAGCACGCCGGCGTCGTCGAGCGCGACGGCGAGATTGAGGCCGGTCTGGCCGCCGAGCGTCGGCAGCAGTGCATCGGGGCGTTCGAGCTCGATCACCGCGCTCACCGACTCCAGCGTCAGCGGTTCGAGATAAACGGCGTCGGCGATCTCCGGATCGGTCATAATCGTCGCCGGATTCGAATTGACGAGGATGACGCGGTGGCCTTCCTCGCGCAGAGCACGACACGCCTGAACCCCCGCGTAATCAAACTCGGCGGCCTGACCGATGACGATCGGTCCCGAGCCGATGACCAGTATATTCCGACGCATGCTAGGTGAGGCCGATTGGCTTCGGAGAGCTGAGAGTCCTGGAAGAGCGCGGAAAGAGCTTACGGCTGAAGCCGCACGCGCACCCAATCCTCGCGCTCGCGTCGATAGAGGAGCCGATCGTGCATGCGATTCGCGCGCCCCTGCCAGAATTCCATCGCACGCGGAACGATCAGGAAACCTCCCCAGGAGTGCGGCCGTTCGATCTCCTCGTCGGCGAATCGCTCCTCGAAATGCGCCATACGTTCGTCGAGGACGGCGCGCGATTCCACCGGCTCGCTCTGCTCGGAGGCCCATGCGGCGAGCCGATGGCCACGCGGCCGAGAAGCGAAATACAGATCGGATTCATCCTCGTCGACGCGGCGCACATCCCCCTCGACGCGGACCTGGCGTTCGAGTGCCGCCCACCAAAACGTCGCCGCTGCGAAGGGTCGGGCGAGCAGTTCTCGTCCTTTGCGACTGTCATACGAAGTAAAAAATCGGAGACCGCGCTGGTCGAGCCCACGTAAGAGCACGATGCGCAGGCTCGGGCGCCCATCTGCAGCGACCGTCGCGAGCGCCATCGCGTTGGGTTCGGCAACACGCTCCGGCATGGCATACGCTTCGTCAAGCCAGCGCGTGAGCGCGAGAATCGGATCGGCGCCGAGCTCGCTTTCACGCAGCTCGCCGCGCTCGTATGATGTTCGACTCGACGAAAGATCGCTCACGGTATCCTTCCAAGTGCAACGGTTGCGAATGTAACGAGCGCGAGCAGGATGGCGCCGCAGAGCGCACTCCCCAGTGAAACATCGACGCTCGTGGGACGGAATGCGGTAACGCGGCCCAGAGTTCCCAACGCCCCGCGCAACGCCGATGCATTCTCGACGCGCACGAATCGCCCCCCGCCGGCACGGGCATAGGCGCGTAACGCAGAGGTATCGATGCCGGCAGCCTCGCTCGTTCCGGGTATCAATGCCCCGGTGTTCGTTCCAATGCCGACGGTATCGACCACGATGCCGCGTGCACCGAGCGATGATGCCGCTGCGTACGGGTCGACCCCCGTATTATTCACGCCGTCGGTCACCAGGACGACGGTGCGCGGCCCCCGATTGCCAAGAAGCGTGCCCGCGAGTGCAAGTGCATCGCCGATCGCCGTCGGCCCGTTGGGTGCCGGAAGCGTATCGAGGGCGGCGATCGCCGCGGCGTGCCGTGCAGTTAACGGCTGTACGAGCGAGGCCGCTCCGGAGAACGCGACGATGGCGACGCGCTCGCCGGTGGACATCTCTTCGATGAAGCGTTTCGCCGCAGCGCGCGCGGCGAGCGCCCGTGTCGG
>JBMFXH010000150.1:0-5498 GCA_049964475.1 Vulcanimicrobiaceae bacterium | reverse complement strand
TCGCATCGCACATCTTCTCGTCCACTCCGATACGGCCATCGGCCGCATTTGTGCCGAGCTCGTTAAAAAGGCTATTCCAGGAGAAAAGGAATCCATTGTTTTGTTGACGGCCGGGGGCCTTCGAACGAATAACGTTGCAAATTTTCGATCGGCTCTCGACGAGCTAACAAAGCAGCTCGTGGATTCGATCGAGGAGTACAAAAAAAGCGGTTACGCGGTTAGGTTTAATCTTTCCGGCGGATGGAAATCGGTCAACGCCTACTTGCAGGGCGTCGCTATGATCCTTGGTATACCGTGCGTCTTCGTATTCGAAGGCAGCAGCGAGCTTCTCGAAATTCCGCGTCTGCCGGCGCGCCTCAACGCCGACGAGATCCTTAAAACGCACCAGGACGCGTTCCGTCGACTCGACAATGGGTATACACTGTCGGTCGCCGATGTCATTGGCGTTCCCGAGTCTCTACTTACTGAAATCGATGGAAAGGTCGTGCTTTCTCTTTGGGGGACTGTCTTGTGGAATGAGTCGCGCAACACGATTCTCGGAGAGAAGTTGCTTCCACCACTGTCCGATCGCCTTTGCTTCAGTAAGCCCGCTGAAAATAACTTTTCGGAAATCATCGATCGGAACCGCAGAATTGAAGTTCAGAATAAGTTTGACAAGATATCTTTCATCCTTGACAAGCACGATAAACCTCGGGAGTATCTCGCGAGGCTCGAGGGAATAGACCTTAAGGAACTCCGCGGGAATCCAAAACCGCCGTCGACGCACGAGATCGATCTCTGGCACGACGGTGCAACGTGGCGTGCCTTCGTTCACTTCGATGGTGATAGAATGATCTGCGATAGCCTTGGAAAGGCGCTGCATTAATCGGTTCCAGGATCCGTGGCGACCTGACCGTATCGCTTGTCCGGCCAGCGGCGCATTACACGGGGCTGTTTTCGACAGGGAGGCATTCGGTAGTGGAGATACCGGAGAATAAGATCGTCGAATTGCTTCCGGCAAGCATGCTTAATGCATACGTGTACTGCCCGCGGCTTTTCTGGCTCGAGCACGTCGAGCGTGAGTTCCAAAGCACCTTCGAAATGGTGGACGGAGAGCGCGTGCATCGGCGCGTCGACCAATCGCATGGAGAGTTGCCTGCGTCGGCCGAGCGAGTAAAGGCAGAAGCTTCTTCGGTGGAACTCGCATCGGCAGAGCTCGGGGTCGTTGCAAAGATCGATCTCGTCCGAGCCGACGGCGAGCGAGCGGTTCCGATCGAATATAAGCGAGGGAAAGTGCCGCCGATTGAAGGGCGTGCATACGATCCGGAGCGAGTGCAGGTGTGTCTTCAGGCATTGTTGTTACGCGAGAATGGCTACACCTGCGACACCGGACGAATCTACTATGCGTCTTCGAATCGATTCGTCGACATTCCGATTGATGACGATCTTATTGCGTTAGCGCGATCGGCGCTCTCGGAAGCGCGTGCGTTGATGGAGCGGGGCAGCATCCCACCTCCACTCGATCAAAGCCCAAAATGCGGCGGTTGTTCGCTCAACGCCATCTGCTTACCCGACGAAACGAACGCCTTACAGAGTGATGCTCGCCGCTCAAGCGAAATTCGGCCGTTTGCCGCCCCGCTCGACGATCGGGTTTGGCTCTACGTCCTTGAGGCAGGCAGCCGCGTCGGCCTCTCGGGGGAAACGCTCCAGGTACGCGATGACGAAGGAGTAAAGGCCGAAATGCCGCTCTTTGAGGCCGCGGGTATCTCGCTTTTTGGAAACGTTCAGATTTCGTCCCAGGCGATGCGGGCCGTCCTGGGGCGCGATGTTCCGGTGTTCTTCCTGAGCTATGGTGGCTGGCTTACCGGGTACGCTCGCTCCGTCAACGATCACAGCCTCGATCTGCGGCAGGCACAGCACCGTGTAGCCGGGGACGCAGACGCCAGCCTACGCATCGCACGAGCGATGGTATTCGGGAAGATCCGGAATCAGCGGACGATGGTGCGCCGGTCGCTCGGAAGCAGCGCGCGCCCGGCACTGCAGGCGCTTTCGCTCTTCTCCCATCGCGCTCAAACTGCCACGGATGTAGAGTTGCTTCTCGGCTTTGAGGGGAGCGCGGCACGGGTGTATTTTGAGGCCTTCGCGCAGATGCTCCGCATCCAAACCGGCTTCGAGGTGACGGGTCGAACGAGGCGGCCCCCTACCGACCCGGTGAATGCGTTACTCTCGTTCGGTTATGCGATGCTCGCAAAGGAAGCACTCGCTGCGGCCGTTGCCGTCGGCTTCGAACCGGGGCTTGGTTTGTATCACAAAGTTCGTGCGGGGCGCCCATCGCTTGCACTCGATTTGATGGAGGAATTTCGACCCTTGGTCGTCGATTCCACGGTATTATCGTTGGTAAACGCGCGCGAGATTCAAGCATCGCATTTCGACCGCCGAGGTAAGGCGATCGTCCTGACGCAGGAAGGACGAAAAATTTTCATTGGTGCGATCGAGCGCCGCCTACGTTCTTCGGTTACCCATCCGGCCTTCGGATACACCTTGACATATCGGCGTGCGCTACACGTGCAAGCGCGCCTTCTAGCTAGAACGATTCAGGGCGATATTCCAGCCTATCCACCGTTCATGACGCGCTGACCGATGACGCGAGCATATATCCTTACCTACGACATTGCCGACGCCAAGCGCCTGCGGGAAATGCACAAGCTTGCAAAAGCGTTTGGCAGGCCGTTGCAGTATAGCGTGTTCTATTGCCTACTCCGTGGCGAAGACCGAGCCAAACTCGCCGGACGGATCGGGGAATTGATCGACTCGAAGCAGGACCGCGTCGTTGTTCTCGATATCGGGCCGGTCCCCGACCGCGAGAGTTGGAGCCCTCCCATGGAGGTATTCGGGCGCCAAGTTCCAGCTGCGTCGCCGGCCACCATCATCGTCTAGCCCGTCGAGCGCCCCGACGGCGTCGCCCCGCCTCAGACCCGCTCGAACCCTTATTTGACGGGGAAATTACCACCTTTTGGTAAGATGGGTCGCCGGGACTTGGGGCGGAAAATCTACCCGCTCGAAAGGGGGCGTCGGGATCCCCTCGAATAAAGGCACTCGCAGGCAATCTGTTTCCGCGACGTTAAAGTCGCGGCCCCATTGAAGCCGCTCCACCGCTCGATAGCGTGACGACCGACGTATAGGTTCCCGCGACGTTAAAATCGCGCCCCGTAGACACGCATTGCCGGGCATGGTGGGCAAACCGAAGTCTCCCCACCGTCATCAGAATCTCACGCGGCTCGTCGCGCCAAAATCCAGTACCGCAAATCCGCTTTGCCGTAGACTCCTCGCGTCAAGAGGCTTGGATCGCGAATTGTCCAATTAAAATAGTCCCCGGTAGCATGCACGCTGTCGCCCTCGGGAGAGTCTTGATACGGAGGTTCGAGTGAATAGATATACCAAAAGGCGAGGCTACTATAACTTATTATGGCTGCTGTTCGATCCGGAAGGATGGCTAAAATATACGGGCCTCGTCTGGCTCTTTAAGAAAATCATGGGGCCCTATCGGTAGCAAAGTTTTATAAGACTCCGTCGATAAGCACGAGCTTCCTCGCAACAAATGGCGAGATCGTCATATCCAACGAAAAGAGGGCCGCGTAGATAGCCCGTAACGCTTCGAGAGGTGAAATCTTCTCCAAATCTTGCGGAGGATCGCCATCGTGTAGCAATCCTGCCCGCGCGAATGAAAGAATGCGGGCGAGCACGTCCTCGTCTCCACCCTTCGGAAGGAATGGGGCGGATCCGTCGTCTCCGTGAATAAAATCGTCGCTTCCGGCCGATCGGGTGTTTGAGCGAGCCTCGTCATCGGATTGTTTGTATCCGTCGATAATGTGTTGTCGCAGTGCGGCAATTTCGTTGCCGTATAGCCCCGAATCGAGAGCCTGATGCGCGAGAAGATCGATATATCGAAAATTGACTAGATGCAACTTTTGGGCAAGTGAAATCAGTTCGAAATCCGTGTATGAGTAAGGCTTTTCGCCGCCGACTCGTCCGTTATGGTATAAAAGGCTGCACGGGCTAAATGCTCGCCTGTGCGGTGGATTTCCGAGGCTCAGGACGACGGCAGCTGCGCTCGATACCGCAGTTAATCCACGAGTGCCGATCGATACGCCATGCTGCCTCCACGAATACATTCGTGCGATGAGATATTCGAGTGAATTCGAATCTCCGCCCGGGGAGTCGATTTCCACGCGAACGTCGCGGAAGCGATAATAATTTACCTGCAGATCGATTTCGTCGCAAAGCTTTATTATGCTCTCGCTATTTACCGCGCCCGTCAGTCGGACCTTGGCGATCTCCGATTGCTTTCGGGCAGTCGATTTCGAAAGGCGCACTTGGCCGCGGCCCCATGTCCCGTCGGAGAATAAATAGTAACATTCGCCAGCGGAAAGTGTTCCGAGCGGCCTCTTGCGCACGATATGTTGATTTCCGGGTGCTGGTGGGGGTTCGGGAAGCAATAGAGAAAGGCGCGTCGTGGTTTCTGTGTCCGTGCTGCGGAAAAAGAGCTTGTTGCCCGAATTGTTTAAGACAACCGAGAGCGCCGAACGGCCGTTGTCGGACGATGATCCAACGCCGCTTCCCAAAGCATGGGTGAGCGAGTCGATCGATTGCGTTGCTAAGACGCATATGCCTCGGTACGCGCGGCAACGGTCTAGATAGCTCTGCTCGCCGCTCTCAGCGTCGTCGGATATAAATCGATGAAACTCGTCGCATATATAGACGATGGGTCGTCGCTTATTTGCGCGAAGAAACGTTGCCTTGAAGAAGGCCGTTTTAAGGGTTCTGCCGATCGTATCGGCTATCGTTGAAGTAACGGTGTGAGTCGGCGAATATATGAATATCGATCCCTTTTCTGCTTCGGCGATTATATCGATGAGTCGTTGGTCCTCGCGACCTTCGGTGTCAAAATAGGGATCGAACGATATCAGGCGGTTTACGTCAGGCGAGGCAAATATATCAAGCGCGGCAATTGCGTGGTTCGTTACCCCGCTGTATTCTCCTGAGTATTGCATGCTGCGTTGCTGGCAGGTCGGTGTAAATGGATGTTTTTTGAATTCTTCCGTAAGCGCCCGATCCATTAACAACCAATATTGCTTTTGGTTCGCAAATGACATTTTTAGAAATGACAAAAATGGTGCGAAATAGTTGCCTTTGGGAATTGGGATTCTTTCGGGAAGGGGAGCCGCCTCCCCTGCCCCTTTTTTGTTTCGCGCTTCCGCGGAACCGTCGAGTTTTTCGGAACGGGCCTCCGCAGCTAATTTTTCGCACGCCTCGTTCCATATTTGCCATATTGAAAACTTCTCGCCATGCGTGCGCGCAAAATAGTCCATTTCGAGGAGCGAAACGAGCATTTGCCGCCCATGAATTGCCCAAAATTGGTCGGATTGTGAACGCCCCATTGCCGAGGCTTGACGATTCGCGTTCAAGATCGCATCGGCCATGTCGTTAATATCGAACTTATCCGGAGCGTTGTTATCCGC
>JBMFXH010000149.1:0-5499 GCA_049964475.1 Vulcanimicrobiaceae bacterium | reverse complement strand
GACGAAGCTCTAGGCCTCCTCGACGAGCTGCGTGCAATACATGCACCGGCGTGCGCTCTTCGGAATCTCGGCAGCGCACTCCGGGCATTTCTTGAGCGTGGGGTTCGAGAGCCCCGAAAGCACGCCGTTGACGGCGAGCCGGTTCGACGGAACGATGACGAAGAAATAGACCGCCCCGGCGACGAGCAAGAACGAGATCGTCGAATCGATAAACTTTCCGTACGGAATCGTCGAGTGATTCAACTCGAATTGGGCGTGCGAGAACTCGTGCTGGCCGATCACTGCGGCGAGGAGCGGCGAGAAGAGATTGCTGACGAACGAGTTGATGAAGCTCCCGGCCGCTCCGCCGATGACGAAGGCGACCGCGAGATCGACCACTTTCCCGCGTACGAGAAACTGGGCGAACCCCTTCACGAGTTGCCTCAAGCGGTCGTGCGCTCCCGGCGCCGCGCTTTCAAGCGCTCCCCTTCATCGAGAATGCGCTTTCGCAAGCGAATCGATTTCGGCGTCACCTCGACGAGTTCGTCGTCGTCGATGAACTCGATCGCGCGTTCGAGCGAGAGCTCGTCGGGCGGCGCGAGCTTGACGTTATCGTCGGAGCCCGATGCGCGCATGTTGGTCAGTTTCTTTTCGCGCACGACGTTGAGCGCGACATCCTTATCGTCGTTGGCTCTGCCGACGACCATGCCCTCGTAGATATCCGTGCCCGGGCCGACGAAGAAACGACCGCGCTGTTCGACGCCCGCAAGCGCGTACGCCGTCGCGCGCCCCGTGTCGCTGGCAACCAGCGCGCCGACGCTGCGCCCCGGCAGATCGCCCTGCCACGGTTCGTGATCGTAGTAGGTATGCGACATGACCGCAGTACCGCGCGTTAACGTCAGCAGTTCGCCACGGAGCCCGAAGATCGCGCGCGTCGGCATTGTGTATTCGAGACGACGCGAATCGCCGATGTTAATCATGTTCGACATGACCGCCTTGCGTTTGCCGAGCGCTTCGATCACCGCTCCGGCGTACTCTTCGGGAACGTCGACGACGACATACTCGACCGGCTCGAACTTTTTCCCGTCGCGCTCGGTCAGAATAACCTGCGGTTTGGAGACCGCCATTTCGTAGCCTTCGCGGCGCATCGTTTCGATGAGAATCGAGAGATGCAGCTCGCCGCGTCCGCGCACTTCGAAGGTATCGGCCGATTCGGTATCGGCGACGCGCAGCGCAACGTTCGATTCCAACTCGCGCATGAGGCGCTCGCGAATCTGGCGCGAGGTGACGAATTTCCCCTCTTTGCCGGCGAAAGGCGAGTTATTCACCGAGAAAAACATCGAGACGGTCGGCTCGTCGACGGCAACGGCGGGAATTGCCTCGGGTGCCGAGGCATCGGCGATCGTATCGCCGATATTGAGATTTTCGATCCCCGACACGCAGACGATATCGCCGGCGGAGGCTTCGTCGACTTCCACGCGTTCGAGGCCGGCGAACGTCAACATTTTCGTCAGACGAAGGCCGCCGGTCACCGCGCCGTCGTGCGAGACGCGGACGATCGGCGCGTTCACGCGCGACGTGCCGCGGAAGATGCGCCCGATGCCGATGCGTCCGACATACTTGTTATGGTCGATCGCCGAGATCAGCAGCTGCAGCGGCCCCTCTTCAGCCGGAGCTTCGGGAATATGGCGCGCGAGCATATCGAAAAGCGGCTCGAGATTCTCCGACTCTTCCTCTAACGAGCGTTTCGCGATGCCCAATTTGCCGTTGGTAAAGACGACCGGGAAATCGGCCTGCTCGTCGTTCGCGCCGAGATCGATGAAGAGATCGAAGACCTCGTTGACAACTTCGGGCGCGCGCGCATCCTTCCGATCGATCTTATTGACGGCGACGATGACGCGCAAATCAAGTTCGAGCGCCTTGCGCAAAACGAAGCGCGTCTGCGGCATAACACCCTCGGCGGCATCGACCAACAGCAGCACGCCCTGAACCATCTGTAAGACGCGCTCCACTTCACCGCCGAAATCGGCGTGACCGGGCGTATCGACGATATTGAACTTGTAATCCCCGTGACGAACGGCAGTATTTTTCGCCAAAATGGTAATTCCGCGCTCGCGTTCGAGCGGGTTGGAATCCATGACGCGCGTCTCGACCTGCTGCCCCTCACGGAAAATGCCGCTTTGGCGAAGCATGGCATCAACGAGGGTGGTCTTCCCATGGTCGACGTGGGCAATGATGGCAACGTTACGGATATCGGCACGAGTTTTCACGATACCGTACTGTTCGGCACGACAAATACCCCGAACCTACCGTATTTGCCGCCTATTTACGCATTTACGGCGATTGGGAGCGAAAACCAGAAGGTCGTCGCGTCGTTCGGCATGCTTTCAAAGTCGATTTGCCCGCCCATGAGCTCCACCAACTGGCGACTTAAGTAGAGTCCGAGGCCCGTGCCGTCGGGGTGCTTCCCGACCTGGCCGAAACGCGTGAAAAGTCGCTCTCGCTCCTCATTGGGGATCCCGGGGCCGCTATTGCGGACGGAAAAGCGCACGTACGATCGGACCTCTTGCAGCGTGATGCATATCGTGCTGTTTGACGGCGAATAGCGGACCGCGTTGGAAAGGAGATTGCAGAGCACTTGGACGATGCGCGTTTCATCGCCGCGAACGTAGGGCGGTTTCTCCGGAATATCGACCGTACATTGGCGCGACGGATACTCGCTGCGCATTCGGCCGAGCGCCTCTTGGACGACGAGGCGCGCATCGACGATCTCCTCCTGTAACGTAAGCGAGCCGGCGTCGACGCGCGAAAGCAGTAAGAAATCATCGAAGAGCGTCGACATGCGCATCGTCGAGGCGGCAATCGTTTGCAGCAACTCGCGGCGGCGCGTCTCCGAGAGGCGCTCGGAGCTCGTCTCTAAAAGGACGGCGGCGCCGCGAATCGCAGCGAGCGGCGAGCGCAATTCGTGCGCGACGATACCGAGAAATTCACTCTGCGAGCGCGCGCGGCTCTCCAAGAGCTCTCGACGCGCCGCTTCGGCGACGCGCGCGCGAACGTTCGCAAGCGCGAGACCGACGAGATCGGCAAAGACGCGCATGCGCATGAGCGTCGCTTTATCGGGAACTTTTCCATCTTCGGGGCCGTCGATCGAAATATAACCGAGCATCGTATCAGCGGCGTCGGCGAGAACGAGCGCGATCGAATCGTGCTCGTGCCACGCATTCGGAGCGCTTCGCCCCGGCTCGCCCTCGTTCTCGCCGGAATAGAGCGCGTGGCGCCACTCGACGAAGCGCTCCGCGGGGAAATAGTAGCAGTGCGGATAGACCTCAAACTCCGGCGAGAGAAATTCGCGCGTTGCGGATCGAGAGACGATCTCACCGAGCCTCGTTCGTCGCTTTTCCTCGCTCCAGCCGAGCATGACGCGCCGCTTCATGTCGCTCTCGGGCGATTCGGCGGCAACGATGCTCACGTAACGAAAACGAAAGACGCGAGATACCGCGTTGGCGATCGCGTCGAGCGCATCTTGGCTATGCTCGGCGCCGAGGATACTCTGCGTGACGTCGAGCAGTGCGTCGAAGAGCGCCTCGCCCTCGCTCATCAGGCGATGCGCACCAACAGCTTCCCGAGGTTCGCACCGCGTAACAGGCCGATGAACGCGGCTGGGGCTGCTTCGATCCCTTCGACGACATCTTCCCGGTAGCGGAGCTTGCCGCTCTGCAGCAACCCGCCGACGGTCGCGAGGAAGTCGCGCGTGTGTGCGGCGTGATCGGAGACGAGAAATCCCTCGATCTTCGCTCGCGCGACCAATAACGGCGCGAGGTTCGGGCCCTTCGGCGCTTGGACGGCATTGTATTGTTCGATCAGGCCAACCAACGGAATGCGTGCGCCGATCCGCAAGCGCTTCATGACCGCTTCGAGAATCGCGCCCGCGGTATTATCGAAATAGATATCGACGCCGTCGGGTGCGTGTCGTGCCAGCGCTTCGTCGAGCGACTCGCTCTTGCGATCGATACAGGCATCGAAACCCAACTCCTCGACGACGTAGCGGCATTTCTCCGCACCGCCTGCGACACCGACGACGCGACAGCCAGCGATCTTGCCGAGTTGCCCGGCAACCTGACCGACCGCTCCGGCGGCGGCGGAGACGACCAGCGTTTCGCCGGTCTTCGGTGCGCCGATATCGTTGAGCGCGCAGTATGCCGTTTGTCCGGGCATTCCGAGGATGCCCAATGCATAGCTCGGGTGTGAGATTTTCGGATCGAGTTTTTGCAGCGCGCTCGCCGACTCGACGCTGTATTGCTGCCAGCCGCCGTACCCGAGCGCGAGATCGCCGACGGCGAAGCGAGGATCGTTCGAAGCGACGACCTTGCCGACGGTTCCGCCGACCATCACGGCATCGAGTGCAACCGGCGCTGCGTACGAGCGCACATCGCTCATGCGCCCGCGCATATACGGATCGAGCGAGAGCCACTGCGTTTGCAGCAGCACCTCGCCGGCGCCCGGAGCGGGCACCGCTTCTTCGACGAGGCGAAAGTCATCGACCGTCGGCTCGCCGACCGGGCGACGCGCGAGGCGAATCTGCAGATTACGTTCCATAGCCTGCAGGTTCGCCCCGGCTCGCAAGGCTTACTCCCTCGAATCCTCCGCTAAAAGAGATTCCAGAGAAATTGGTTGTAGACTTCGTGGTGATATTGCACTTCTTGCGGTTTGACGATCGTGCCTAAGAGGCGCGGACACCGGTCCGCACTCGCCTGCTTGAGCTCTGCATACTTCGCTTGCACCTCGGCGCCGAAGAGTTTCGTCACCCATTCCGACTCGCGGAAATGTGCGAGTGCGTCGTAAATATTGTCGGGGAGGTAGCGGTCGGCTTGGCGGAGGTTGCGAAGTTTGCTGATGCTTCCCTCGAGACCGGTTTTGAAGACCGAGAGCAACACCATGTACGGGTTGGCATCCGGACCGACCGAGCGTACCTCGACGCGCGCGCTCCCTTCGTTGCCGATCGGAATGCGGATCATCGAACCGCGATCGACCGCCGAGGCTTTGATCTGGTTGGGAGCCTCGAAATGCGGGTCGAGGCGCCGGTAGGCATTCACGCTGGCATTGAGCGCGAGGCAGATATCGTTACCGTGCGTGAGCAAACGATCGATAAATTGCCACGCGAAGGTACTGATTTTCTCTTGACCTTTCGGATCCCAAAAGATGTTCTTTCCGTTCTTCTTCACCGAAACGTTGGTATGCATGCCGCTACCGTTAACGCCGATGACGGGTTTGGGAAGAAAGCTTGCGGTCATTCCCAAACGCGTTGCGACCTGACGGCAAATGAGTTTGTAGAGCTGAATTTGGTCGGCGGCGGCGACGACTTCGCCATACCCGTAATTAATCTCGAACTGCGACGGCGCGACTTCCGGGTGATCCTTTTCATTCTCGAAGCCCATCGCGCGCTGCACTTCGGCGACCATGTCGATAAACGTGCGCAACGAATCTCCGGGCAGCGAATGATAGTAGCCGCCGGTATTGACG
>JBMFXH010000148.1:0-5525 GCA_049964475.1 Vulcanimicrobiaceae bacterium | reverse complement strand
ATCTCGCGCCCGATAAAGCCGGCGTGCATATGTCGCGTTTTTCGGAGATTCTCGAGGAGACGCTGCTCGACGTTCTCGCCGATGGGGATATGCCGGCGCGCGTCGAGCGTTTGGCCGAGCGTATCGCGCAGCGCGTGATTCGAACCCAGCGGGCGGTTCGCGCCGACGTGAAGATACGCGCCGAATTTGGGCTCGAACGCTGGACGCCGGTCAGCGGCAAGCGCGGTGTGGAGACCTATGCGCTGGTTGGTATCGCGCATGCCGACATGGAGAGCACTCGCCATGCAGTCGGCGTCGAAGCCGAAGGAATGACGGCGTGTCCCTGCGCGCAGCAGATGGTGCGCGAGCATTCGCAGCACGAACTCCTCGAGGCGGGTTTTTCGGCGGAGGAAGCGGAGCGGGCGCTCGATGCATTACCCGGCGCCACGCATAACCAGCGGGGGCGTGGAAGCGTGCTCATCGGCACGACCGATCGGCGCGGCGAGGCGATTCGCGCTGACGATCTCGTCGAGATCGTCGAGTCGTCGATGTCCTCGGAGACCTACGATCTGCTCAAGCGCCCCGACGAGTTTTTTATCGTCAATAAAGCGCATCACAATCCGAAATTCGTCGAAGACGTCGTGCGCGGCATTCTGGCACGCGCGCTCGATTTCTATGCCGATTTCGGTGACGATGCGTTTCTTTTCGCCAGCCAAGTCAACGACGAATCGATCCACAAACACGATGCCTTTGCCGAAGCCTTCGGGACGTTCGGCGAGTTTCGCCGCGAGCTCGCGGGCGGAGAGTACGTCACCGCCAAGACCGATCTCGCGACGTGGCTGGGGACGCGGAGCTCGCGGATCGTTGACGCGGCGCGCTAATGCTCGTGCTTCGCGCTGCCCCCGGCGGCGCGACGCAGCGTATCGATGCGCTCGCGGAGACTGGGATGCGATGCAAAGAGCAGCTCGAACCAGCGTGGGGATTCCGGCTCGGCGAGGTTTTGCTCGGCTAGCCGCTCGAAGGCGGCGATGCCCCAGCCTGGGGCGCCGGTCGCCGCAACGGCGAAGCGATCTGCCGCGCGCTCGCGATCCCGCGTGAGTTTGAGAACGAACGGTCGTAGTGCCGTCGATGCGAGTGCTACTCGCGCCGAAATGCGCGCGAGAAAGAGCGGGCGTTCGCGCGATGCCGATTCGCGATTCTCCGGCAGCATCGCCGCGAAGAGCAGGGCGATGGCTACCAGCGCTTCAGCCGCCGCCATCAAGCGATAGGTATCGTGCTCGACATAGTGCCCGAGTTCGTGCGCGACGACGAACTCGATCTCTTCGGGAGTAAAGTTCTCGAGCAGCGTATCGCCGATCACGATACGATGCGTGCGGCCGATGCCGATCACGAAGGCGTTTGCTTTGGTCGTCTGCGCGCTCATGTTCATTTTGAGAATCTCGGCGTCGCCGCAACCGTATCGCGCGGCGAGTCTCCGGAGCCGCGCTTCGATCTCCCCTTCGATCGGCTCGAAGCGGTTAAAGAGCGGTAAAATATAGAGCGGGACGACGATGTTTCCCAACGCAAGCAGCGGAAATGCCAGCGCCGCACCGACGAGCGGCCAGCTTCGTCCGGTGCGCCGAATGACTGCGCCGCCGAGCGTCGCGAGAATCGCCGAGAGCGCCGTCGCCAAGGCGACGCCCTTGATCTGCTCTACCAGCCACGCGCTGGGCTGTTGATCGGTCAATCCGTATCGACGCTCGGTCGTATAGCCCTCGATAAAATCGACCGGTATTTCCAGAAGCGCACCGACGGCGGTGATCGGGGCGGCAAATGCCGCCGGAGCGAGCCATGCCGGTGCTTTCGCCGCAAGTCGGTCGAGCGCGTCGGCGATCGAACTCTCCGGCAGCGCCCACGATTGCGCGAGCGCGCGCAGCGTGCCGAGCACCGCGAGCGTTCGACGCTCGCGTGCATAACGAACGACATCGCGCTCGCCGCTCGGCGTCGGCGACCGAAGCTCCGCGCGGCACTCGTTCGCACGCCACAGGACGTAACCGAGGCCGGCGGCGCCGACGAGCAGGGCGGCGATGCGTCGTTGCTTCATCAGGATCAGATGATCGAGATCGTTTCCTTGGGTTTGGGATGCGCGGCGAGCGCATCGAGCAACCGTGCTGCGAGTTCGTCGCAGAGCGGATCGTCGATCTCTTCGACGCGTCCTTCGTCGGCGAGCATCGCCTTGCGCGGATCGATCGGCAGCGTTGCGAGAACCGGTGCCGCCGCTAATTCCGCGACGCGGCTTGCATAGGATGGCCCGAACACATCGTAGCGCACGCCGGTATCGGGAGCGACGAAGAACGACATGTTCTCGACGACGCCGAGAATCGGTTTTTTGAGTTGATGGATGAGATTGGCCGCCTTGCGGACGATCATCGTTGCGAGCGCCTGCGGCATCGTGACGAGCACCACGCCGTCGATCGGCAGCGACTGCAGCACCGTGAGCGGCGCATCGGAGGTGCCGGGGGGGAGGTCGATGAGTAAGACGTCGAGATCGCTCCAGAGCACTTGTTCGTAGAATTGCCGGATGACGCCGCTGACGATCGGACCGCGCCAGATCATCGCCGTATCTTCTTTATCGGTTAAGAGGTTCGAACTGACGATCTCGATCGCGCTGCGCGTGAGCGCGGGAACCATGAGCGGTTGCGGATTTCCCTGCGGCGTTTTCGGCGCGTTGGGATCGGCTTCAATCGCTAAGGGCTCGCGCAACCCGAAGAGTTTCGGAATCGAGGGCCCGGTGATATCTCCGTCGAGAATGCCGACGCGCAGATTGCGGCGACGTAACCCGAGCGCGATCAACGCCGTTACGAGCGATTTTCCGACGCCGCCTTTCCCGGACATAATCGGAACGATGTGCGCGATTTTCGCGCGCCCGCTAAAGCCTCCCGGCGCGCGACGATGCGGGGTGCGGTCCTCGTTGGCGACGAGCGGAACGAAGCCCGAAAGGCGTGCTTGGGCGAGCGCGGCGAGGATCGGCTCGACCCGAAGGCCGTGCGCGGTGGCGCCCTGCGCGATCGTTTCATATTTGCTGACGCCGCAGCCCGAACATCCAAGCCCGAAGGTCGTGAGGACCTCGGCGGCGATGGGAAGCGCGGCGACGAGCTCGCGGATATTGCTCTGCGGGGTAATCTCGATGGTGCTATGCGGCATACGTTCACTAGTAAAGCGCGAACCGGCGCAATCCTCTCCTACGTTCCGTGCAGCGAGCGTCGGAGGGCCGCGCAGGGTGCGGGCACGCCGGGCCTGAAGCCCCGCCCCTCGTGCAGACGAGAGATACAAGCGAGCGCGCGCGCGCGGTCCTCGCGGGTGGATGCGATTCGCCCGTGAGAAGCGGTCATTCCATCGGGGCCCCGATGTTCGTACAGGCGAGCGCGCGAGGCGCGTATGCGTACGACGAGCAGGGGCGTCGGTATATCGACTACATCATGGGGTACGGGCCGTTGCTCTTCGGGCACACGCACCCCGCGCTCGTGACCGATCTCGACGCGCTCGCCGCGACCGGATGGATTTGGGGAACGACGCACCCCGAAGAGATTCGCCTTGCCGAGCGCATTCGCGGTTATCTTCCCGCGATGGAGCGCATGCGGTTCACCTCGACGGGCACCGAGGCGGTGATGGGTGCGGTTCGCGTCGCGCGTGCATCGACGCGGCGTTCGGCCATCGTAAAATTCGCCGGAAATTATCACGGCCACTCCGATCTCGCGCTCTTCGATGCTGGTGCTTCCGCGCATACCGACGACGCGTCGCGAAGCGGCATTCCGCACGGAGTAACCCAAGACGTCATCGTGGCTCGCTATAACGATCTCGACGATCTCGATGAGAAGATGCGGGGCCGCGAAAGCGATATCGCCGCGATCCTCGTCGAGCCGATCGTCGGAAACATGGGGTACGTCACGCCGGTTCCGGGCTTTCTCGCGGGGCTGCGCGAGCGCGCCGATCGCTGCGGCGCGCTGCTGATCTTCGACGAAGTGATCACCTGGCTGCGCTTGGGGCTGTATGGAGCTTCCTCTCTCGTCGGCATAACGCCCGACATGGTGACCGTTGGAAAAATTCTCGGCGGCGGTGCACCGATCGCGGCTTTCGGCGGGCGCGCTGAGGTGATGGCCGAACTCGCTCCCACCGGGCGCGTTTTCACCGGCGGAACGCATGCCGGGAATCCCGTCTCGGTCGGCATGGCACATCGCGTCCTCGATCTTCTCGAATCGCACCCGCAGTACTATTCGAACATGGAGCGCCTCGCCGAGATGCTGGCATCGGGCATTCGCTCGCTGTTCGCTCGGCGTGGGTTGCCGTATGCGGTGGTTCAGCACGCTTCGATCGTCGATTTTAAGTTTCGCGCCGGGGAGGCGAATCGGAACTACGACGATGCGCGTCGCGCCGATAAAGCGCTCTATCGCCGGTATTACGACGCCATGCTCGCGCGCGGTATCCTGCTGCCGCCATCGCAGAACGAAGTGATGTTTCTATCGGTCGCGCATGCCGACGGCGATGTCGATGCGACCCTCGTGGCGATCGGCGAATCGCTCGACGAGATCTTCACGGGCTGAAACGGTATGCGCAAGTTATTGCGCTACCGCCGAGCTGAGCCATGCGAGCGAGCGGTTAGCGGCGGACGGGGGTCGGGAAGACGCCGACGCTGCGGAGACCGTTTGCATCGACGCTGCGGACGGCGAAGAGATCGTCGTCGTAGCTGATGGGAAGGGTGACCGTGGTGACGTTGCCGACCGCGCGCACGTGCTGCCAGGTCGCAGCGTCGGTCTTGCGCCAGAGCACCTCGTATCCGGCTGCATCGGCAGCGCGATGCCACCGGAGCGTCGTCGTGTAGCCGAGATGGGCGAGCACGATATGCACGTGCGTTGGTGCGGCGGGGCCGAGCGCGAGCGTCGCAAGCGCCGCGACGTTGGCGCGTGTCGATTCTGCGAGGTAGCGCGGATCGATGTATTGCGGCAGATCGCCGTACTGAACGCCGTTCTGCACGCGCACGTTTTGATGCTGGTGTTCGAATACTTCGCTCGCCTCGGTGAAGCGAATCGCCGGGTAACCCGCTCCTTGAAACGATTCCTGGTCGCCGCCGCGCAGAAAGCGGTCGGCGCGGAAGATCTCTTGGATGTGGAGATGCGGCAGATAGAGCGTATCGGTCGAGACGATAAAGCGCGCGAGTTCGCGCGACGGAGAATCGTTCTCGGTGCCGAGTAAATTGACGAGGCGGCGTTTCGCCCCCACCGGGAGCGCCTCGCTAAAAATGCGCAGCGTGTGAAAGACGCTGCGACCGGTGTGCGTTTTGGAGTTTCCGACGATATCGTTATTGAGGTCGGCGAGAATCGGCGCGTGCTCGGCCGCCATCTCTTTCGCGAAATGCGCCGAGCCCCACAGCCCGAGCTCTTCGCCGTCGAAACACGCGAAGATGATCGTTCCTCTGAAATGGGTCGCCGCCATCACCCGTGCGGCTTCCAGAACCGCCGAGGTTCCCGATGCGTTATCATCGGCGCCGGGCGCGACGCCGAGACCGTCGG
>JBMFXH010000147.1:0-5543 GCA_049964475.1 Vulcanimicrobiaceae bacterium | reverse complement strand
GGAAAACGCGCCATGCCGGGAATCTCGTCACCGAGAACGGCGCGGCCGGCGAAGGCATCGATCAGCGAAGATTTTCCGCGGCGCAGCGCGCCCAAAACCGCGACACGCCAGCGTTGCGGCCGCAATCCGCGTGCGTACGCCGCCGCATCGAGGCTCGGATCGCTATGCGCGCGGCGAAGCATCTCGGTGCCGGGGTCGACGGCGACGATCTCGGGCTCCTCGCGGAGAAACGCGTCGGCGATTCGCGCGATATCGCCGAGTTCGCGATCGATGGTCGCCCGTCGTTCGCGCATCGACGCGATCGTCGCTGCGACCGAGCCCGCGGCATCGGCTGCCAGCGCTCGTTCGACGCTGCCGATATCGGTGTCGCGAGCGCTCCGTCCGGCTTCGACGAGGGCGGCATCGAGCGCCTCATCGATGCGCTCGATATTTTGCCCGATCCGCGTTCCTAAAGCCTCGACGTCGGTGCGGAGGGCCGGAAAGATAGTGGCGCGCAGGTCGGCGATCAGCTCGCGCTTCATGTACGTTTCATTCGCCGCAGCGGCAAAACGCATCGAGATGGCGTGCACGAGCGCGATCGCCGGCCCGCCGATCGCATCGAGGACGATCGTCGCAGCGATCGCCGCAGCGGGCTCGCCGCTCCAGAGGCTCGTTCCGGGCTGTCCCCCGAAAGCAGCGGCAGCGGATTCGACGAGCGAGAAACGCAGCGGAATATCGGAGTCGGCACCCCGCTCGATCTCCTCGAGCGGCTCTACCGCGAGTAACGCGATGCGCTTCGCAAATGCTTCCACGGCTTGCGCGGTGACGCGATCGACGACCACGTGCAGCCGCGCGCGGTCGCGCAATTTTGCAATATCGGTGGTGTCGAAGGCTTGTGCGAGCGCGAGCTCGAGCTCTTCGGCGAGCGCAGCGCTCTCCTCGGCGAGACGCAGGCGTCGCGTTTCGCCCTGCTCGACGAGAACGCGGCGTTGCACGGCGATACGCTCGTCGAGCGCAACGAGTTTGGGTGTGCGGGCTTGCAACTCCGCGTGGAGGCGATCGACGGGGAGTGCGAGCATCGCCAGATCGCCGTCGATGTGTGCGATGGCATCTGCGCCGACCCGCGCGGCGGCATCGCGCGCGCGACGAAGGCGCGAACGCCCGGTCCGCGCGATCAGCGATGCATCGAGTGCTTCGAGGAACGGAAGGAAGCGGCTGGCCTCGACGCGCGCCGAATCCTCATCGAACGTTCCTTCGACGTAATCGCGCGCCGAGAGCGGATAGACGAAGGTTCCCGGCGCGTGAATCGCGGCGAGCCGTTCGATCCGTTCGGTCGCATTCTGCCAAGCCGGGCGACCGTCGGCGCTCAATCGGTTCCAAAGATCGATTTTGGTTTGAACGATAAAGATGCTATCGATATGGCGGCGCACGATTCCCAAGAACGACGCATCGCCTTCGCTAAACGGTTGTTGCGTATCGATCAGGTAGAGCACCGCATCGGCACCGGGAAGAAAGCCCAGCGTCGCGCGCCGGTGGGCGGGGTTCGCAGAAGCGAGCCCGGGTGTATCGGCGACGAGGAAACCGCGCGCGAGAAAATCCGAGGGCGTCGTAACGCGGACGCGCGTCGGCGCATCGCTTTCATCGGTGGTCGCAGTATGCAACGTGCCGACGTCGCCGGAGCCGACGGCGATAAAGCGGTTGAGCCGATCGAGTGGGATTCGTTCCGAGCGGCCGCTCTCGTAGAACGCGGTTGCCTCGTCGCGTTCGCCGTTCTCGAGTTCGGTAATCGTCGCAGTCGATGGGTTGATATCGACGGCGAGGAGCCCGACGAGGCGCTGCGTATCGCCGGAGCTCTCGCGCCGAAATTTTCCCAACAAGGCATTGAGCAGATAGGATTTTCCGCTGGAGAACTCGCCGACGACCGCTAAAACGAATTTACCGCGCGCGAGCATTTCGCGCGCAGAGCGAATGGGCGTGCTATCACGTTCGCCGAGCGCTGCTTCCAGAACGAGGAGACGCGCGACGAGTTCGTCGCGCGTCCGGTCGTATCGCCGCATCGCATCGGCGTTAACGTTCTTCAGTACGCCCAAATAGATCGTCGCTATGCGGTTCGCAGATGCGCTTCGAGCATCCAAAGGCTCTTATCGGCGGCCCGACAGAGCTCGGTATAGATATCCGCCGTCGCCTGGTCGCCGAGCTTCGCGCTCGCATCGATCTGTTCGCGGAGATGGTTGGCGAAGATCGCCATCCGTTCGGCGAGCGCTTCGAGGTGCTGCTTCCCATCGACGGCGTGGTGCGGATACTCGCCGAGAATCGAGCGTTCTGCTGCGATCTTGGCGGTGCCGAGCGCCGTTCCGCCGAGCTGCAGCACGCGCTCGGCGATGAGATCGACGGCGGCTTCCGCTTCGGCGGCGAGCGTGTCGAAGAACTCGTGGAGCGCGATAAAGTGCGGCCCGGCAACATTCCAATGCGCCTGCTTGATCTGCGTCTTGAAATCGAGTGCGGTCGCCAAGGTCGCGTTGAGGAGCGCGATCAGGCGTTCGCGGCCCTCCGCCGGCAAATCGACGCGGGTGCGATGGAGAAACGAGGTTGTTGCGGTCATTCTACGGTCATCCTTCATGGTTTGGTTGAGGTGCGTAACTCCGCATCAACCACGGTAGCGCGCCCGGGGTTTCGGCGCCGCTACTTTCCTCGAATGAGCGCGAGCGCCGCGTCCCGTTCGCGCTCCATGCTCGCGCGATCGTCCGCCTCGACGTTCAGGCGCAGCAAGGGTTCGGTATTGGAAGGCCGGACGTTCATCCACCAGTGGGGGTAGGAGATCGTGAGCCCATCGAGGTGGTCGATCTCGGCATCGGTATGGGCCTCGGCGAGGCGCCGGAGCGTCTCCTGGGTATTCTCGACGTGGGTGTTGATCTCGCCGGAACGGAAGCGCGTGTCGATCGGCGCGATCGTTGCGCTGACGGTGGTAGGGCTTTCGCTAAAGAGCTCGAGGCACGACATCAGGGCGATCATTCCCGAGTCGGCGTACCAGTTATCGCGGAAATAGAAATGCCCGCTATGTTCTCCGCCGAAGACGACATCGTTATCGCGCATGATTTTTTTGATGATCGAATGCCCGACCTGGGAGCGAATGGGAACGCCGCCGTGCGCGAGGACCTGTTCGGGGACGCTGCGGCTGCAGATGAGATTGTAAAGAATCTTGGCACCGGGGTAGCGTTTAAGCGTGCTGATGGCAACCAATGCGGTAACGGTGCTGCCGTCGATGAGTTCGCCGCGTTCGTCGACTAAAAACATGCGGTCGGCATCGCCATCGAAGGCGACCCCAAGGTCGCAACCATGTTTGCGCACTGCTGCTTGGAGATCGAGCATATTTTCGGGTTCGATCGGACTCGCGGGGTGATTGGGGAAGTTCCCATCGAGTTCGAAGAATAAGGGCACGACCGTGCAGGGAAGATGTTTGAAGACGTGCGGCACGGTCGCTCCGGCCATGCCGTTGCCGGCGTCGATGGCGATTTTGAACGGCTTTATTTTCGATCGATCGACGAAGCTCAACGCGTGTTCGGCGAAGTCGTCGAGGACGAATCGCTCGGAGATGCTGCCCGCCGTTGCGGCCTTCGCCGGCAGATCGTCGGCGAGAATGCGGTCGCGGATCTCCTTGAGGCCACCTTCGAAGGAGATCGCCTGGGCCTCCGAGCGCGTAAATTTCATTCCGTTATATTTTGCCGGGTTATGCGATGCGGTAATCATCACGCCGCCGTCGAAGCCATACTTGCCGACGGCAAAATAGAGGGCATCGGTGGAGACCAGGCCGATCGAGACCACATCGGCGCCGGCCTCGGTCGCTCCGCGCGCCAACGCTGCGAAGAGGTCTTCGCCGCTCGGGCGCATATCGCGGCCGACGACGATACGCTTTGCCCCGAGGAGCGGGACGAAGCAGCGGCCGATTTTGTAGGCTAAGTCGACGTTAATCTCGGATGGAAAGACCCCCCTGACGTCGTAGGATTTGAAAACGCTCTCAATCGCTGAATTTTCCATGGCTTCAGGCGCTCTTCGGAGGGGCTCTCTACGAAACCTACTATCCGGTTAGCGGGAACGATCGCCTCGACACTTTTCATTGCCGCGGCAATCTTTTTCTCACTGCGCGTCGCAACCGTGACCAGAACGCGCCTTGCGATCCTCCTCACGCGCGAGCATACGGTTGCCGATGCAGCGATGTTGATGAGTCGCGTCGCACTCTCGCGCGTCGATATCGTCGGATCGCTTCAGGTCGAAGGACGCGCGCCGAGTTCCGCGGCGAAAAGGTCGTTTCGACGAGCGGATCTGCAGCGGCGCGGTGAGTTGAAGAAAATCGAGCGCGTCGTCGCCGCCGAGCATCTCGCCGATGCCGCGGCCGCGCTGCACCTGTACGGCGGGGTCGATCGCGTCCTCCGTCTAGAGATTGCCGAGCCGATGTTTGCCGGTAAGCTCGCCCCCAGCGATGAAATCGCGGAGTCGATTCGCGTTCTCTCCGAAGTCGAGGGGAACTACGAACGGAGTATCGCCCTCGATCTCGCGCGCCGTGAAGATGCACTCGATGCGCAGATCAAAGCGACGATCGATTCGGCGATCTATCTCCGTTCTCTCTGGCTCCTCGCGTTCGGTGCTCTTGCGCTCGGCGTCAATCTCTACAGCGCGCGCCTCTACCGTCAACTCGCCGACGAGCGGACGGTGACGAAGATTCTCCAGCGGGCGTTTATCAGCAGCCACGTGCCGCTTCCGAACTGCGAGATCGGAAGCGCCTATAAATCCGCCGATGCGCATGCCGCCGTCGGCGGCGATCTCTTCGATGTCTATCGGCTCTCGAACGAGCTCGCGCTGCTGCTGATCGCCGACGTCAGCGGCAAGGGCGTCGATGCGGCGGTTATTACCGCGTTCGTGAAATTTACGGTGCGCGGGATAGCGCTACGCCGCCGGGACCCCGCGCAGATTCTCAGCGAATTTAACGTCGCCTTCGGACAGACCGTCGAGAACCCGTACCTCTTCGTTTCGATGTTCGTCGGGATACTCGACACGACAAAGGGCGAATTGATCTATGCGAGCGCCGGGCACGATTCGGCCTTCGTCCGGCACGGCCGCGACGTACGCCAACTCAGCGTTACCGGCCCGGTCATCGGGGTCTTGCTCGAACCCTACGAGACGAAGTCGGTGATTTTCGACGATGGCGACTCCTTGGTGCTCGCTACCGACGGGTTAACGGAGGCGCGCAATACAACGGGCGAACTGCTCGGTGAAGAGGCGGCGATGGATATCGTTGCCGACGGCCCGCAAGAGCCGCAGCAACTCGCGGACTTCATCGTCGAGCGCATCCGCGAGCGATGCGGCGGGCGGCTGCGCGACGATGTCGCGATCCTCGCCATCCGCGTGCACGTTCCCGAAGTTCACGATGCGTAGGGCCGGCAACGCCGAGTAGCTGGTTGTCACGCCGAGTAGCTGGTTGTCACGCCGAGTAGCTGGTTGTCACGTCGAGTAGCTGGTTGTCACGCCGAGTAGCTGGTTGTCACGCCGTGGACTTGATTAGGTTTCGC
>JBMFXH010000146.1:0-5643 GCA_049964475.1 Vulcanimicrobiaceae bacterium | reverse complement strand
CAGCACCTCGCCCGCGTTTGCCGAAGGAGGGGGGATGGGAAACGCTCTTCCGTCGCGGCACGGCGGCGACCGCATCGCCGAGACGCTCTCTGCGCATGGTGTGCTTCGACTCTTTACGCTCTGCGGAGGGCATATATCGCCGATTTTGACGGCGGCGAAGGCGCGCGGCATCCGCGTTATCGACGTTCGAGATGAGGCGACCGCGGTCTTCGCAGCCGATGCCGAAGGGCGGCTCACCGGAATTCCGGGCGTGGCAGCAGTGACTGCGGGGCCCGGGCTCACCAACGCCGTCACCGCGATGCAGAACGCGCGACTCGCGCAGTCGCCGCTGGTGTTGCTCTGCGGGGGCGTCCCGACCGCGCTGCGGGGGCGCGGCGCTCTGCAAGATATCGATCAACGCGCGACGATTGCGCCGCATGCGAAGCGCGTGATTCAGGTCCGGCGTGTTGCGGATCTGCAGCCCGCACTCGAAACGGCATTTGCAACGGCGATAGCCGATATTCCCGGCCCTGTCTTCCTTGAAACTCCCGTCGATCTACTCTACGACGAAGCGACGATCCGCAGCTGGTACGTGCAGGCAGCGAGCAAAGGAAAATCGCTTGCCGAGCATGTGCAGCGGTGGTATCTCCGCCGTCACGTCGAGCATCTGTTCGCCGGCTCGCGCCGCTTGCATTCGCAGGCGCATGCGCCCCAGAGACCGCCGTCGACATCGCGCTCGAGCCTCAATGCAGCGCTCGCTGCACTGAAAACGGCAAAGCGGCCGCTTGCGGTCATCGGCAGCCAAGCGCTATCTATTCCCGGGAATGCACGCGACGTTGCCGCTGCCATCGACGCAATCGGCATACCCGTCTATCTTTCGGGTATGGCCCGCGGCTTGCTGGGGCGCGATCATCCGCTGCAGATGCGGCACCGGCGACGCGAGGCATTGCGCGAGGCGGATTGCGTTGTGCTGGCAGGCGTTCCGTGTGATTTTCGGCTTGGATACGGGGGTGATATTCGGCGCACCAGCACGCTGGTTGCGGCAAACCGCAGCCGCGCCGACGCGACGCTCAATCGCCGACCCACGATTGCCGCGATCGGCGATGCCGGTGCATTCCTGACGAATCTGGCTGCGGAAGGGGCCGTAAGCGACGCTATGCAGGACGACTGGATCGCGCGGTTGCACGAGCGCGACGCCGAGCGAGAGCGTGAGATAGCGGAGAGCGAACGTCTCCCCGGCGAGTACGTCAACGCGATCTCGCTCCTGCGCGCGATCGATCGCTTCGCCGACGAGCGGGCGACGTTCGTCGCCGACGGCGGCGACTTCGTCGCGACGGCGTCCTACCTACTGCACCCACGCGCGCCGCTCAGCTGGCTCGATCCGGGCGTTTTCGGAACGCTCGGCGTCGGAGCCGGATTCGCGCTTGCCTCGGCGGTTGCGCGACCGCAGCGTGAAGTATGGGCGCTCTTCGGCGACGGTGCCTGCGGTTATGCGCTCGCAGAGTTCGACACGTTCGTGCGGCATCGCATCGGCCTCATCGCCATTGTCGGTAACGATGCTTGTTGGTCGCAAATCGCGCGCGAGCAAGTGAAAATGCTCGGCGATGATGTCGGCACGGTACTCGCGCGAACGGCGTACCACGAGGTAGCCGCGGGCTTCGGCGCACTCGGCCTTCTCGTTCGTACCGAGAGTGAGATCGAGCCCGCGCTCTCCCGCGCGCGCGAATCGGCTCGGGCCGGAGTACCTGCACTCGTCAACGTCTGGCTCGAGCGGAACGACTTTCGCGAAGGCTCGATCTCGATGTAGCGAGGCCCTTGTTTCGGTGGTCGCTCGGTGCTATAACCAAAGCAAGCAACCGCATATCGACCGCTGGAGGTGCCTGTGCGCAAGAGGCTTGCTCGGCCGGGGGCCGCTGTCGTTGCGGCGGCGGCATGCGTGCTACTGGCAAACGTTGCGGGCGCATCCCCCCGCTCGAAGGCGTTCGTTCCGACAACGAGTTCGATCGTGCAAGCGATGGCCGGGGCGCTCGGGGGGAGTACCCGGATCGCGAAGATCGATACGCTGTATTTCCAGTGGCACGTGCTCGGCGTTCAAATACGCAATGGTTCGCAACAGATGGTCGGCGGCGTTGAGACGCATCAGTACGCCCGTGAATGGATGACCGCTGCGGGTAACGACCGTTTGGAGGTGCTGACGTCAGGCATGGAGGGCGCACCGATTCTGCGCGTTTTTACCCCAGGTGGAAGCAGTGAGAGCATTACAATAGCGATAACGAATTCGAATCGCTACGTGTCGGCCTCAAATACACCGAAGTGTTCATCGCGCACGACCGGGGCGCTCTGTGTCACTCCGGCCGAACTCTTCTTCGACAAGGTGAGCCCCGGCGGCTCGCACCCGAGCGCACGCATCGAGGTCAGCGAAGCCGGATATAGCGGCAGCATCGCCGAGAGCGACACCTGTGCGGGAATCGCGTCGGTAACCGTAACCGGAAACGGAAACGCTCCGGCTCTGTATTCGGTAACGCCTCGGCATATCGGTACCTGCACGATCTCGTTCGGCTCATCTTCGCCGCAAGGATGGGTGCTCGAGGGCGACCAGGGTTGGCCGAGCGGAGATAGCACCGGCGCAATGCAAGGGCCGGATCTCTCGCGCGAAATTTCTTACGTCTACTGGATGACGTTCGCGTATCTTCACGCGGGAGGGCTGCCCGGCACCGTGCGCTATGTTCCTATTCGCGGATCTGATGAATACGAACTGAGCATGCTACCGCAGGGGGGCGAACCGATCGTTGTCTATGTAAACGAGAAGACATTCCTCCCCGACAAGCTTCAAATCGGGAGCGACCCCTTCAAGATGGTCGTGATTCCAAGTGCTTGGAAGCCGACGGACGGCGTGCTCTTTCCGATGCAAACGACCGTGCAACTCTTCGATGAAGAGATGCAAATGAATTATACGCTCGTCAGCCTCCAAGTAAACGAAAAATTCAAGGCCTCGCTCTTTGCCCAGCCCGTGCCCGCTCTCTAACGACGTCTATTACGAAAGGCAACCTGATGAAACGACTTATTGCAACGATCGCACTCGTTCTCTCGCCCGCAATTCTTCAGGCGCAGACGCTTGGGGGTTCGTTCCGTCCGGCATTTGTTGAAGGAAACATCCGCGCGGGAGATACCGGTAAACCGTTGGCCGGGGCGAAGATCGACGTTGTCGGGGCGAAGGTTTCGAAGAAGGGCATCAAGGAACAAAGCGGTTGTGGCGCCGGCTTTACGATGAGCGCGGCGAACGGCAGTTTCGCCGTCGGCGCCGGACGGAACAATCTCTGCGTGACGAAGAAACACCCGGTAAACGGCATCTATTACGTGACCGTTGCGAAACGTGGCTATCTGCCGCAGACGCAAATGATCGATTTCGGCAAGGTTGGTCGCGGCAACGAGATAGGCCCCCTCGAGGTAACGCTGACGCCGGCGCACGCGACGATCTTCGGCCAGGTCTTTGTCGGGGGCAAACCGCTGTCGTACGCGAACGCCTTTATCGTCAAGAATCCCTATTCGGGGGCGCTCCATCGCCCGAAGGGACACGTCATCCCGCTCTCCAGCGAGATACCGATGGTGCGAACGGACAAGTACGGGAAATTCACGTTATCGGTCTCCCCTGGCGACTACTATGTCTTGGCGAGCAAATCCGGTTATCAATTAGTGACGAAGACGGTCAACCCGTTGGCGGTGCAACTCTACGATAAATTGACGGCCAATCCGTTCGCCGGGGCGATGATGCAGGCTCGACTCGCGCAGTTGAAGCAGCCGCAACTCGGCGTTGCCGTCCACGTGCCCGACGCCGGTTCCGCCTCGGCGAATTTGAGCATGGTGGTTGCAGTCGGCCCGAGGGCCCCAGAACAGCCGGCAAGGGTAAAACCGCTAGCGTACCGACCGGTCGAGTTTCGCTTGAGCGGCGCGGCACGGTCCTCGCCGAATAACGTCCTCTTTTTTACCGCAGATGGACCGTATAACGGCGATACCGGCCGCTACGAATTATCGGTCGCACGTTCGCGCGTTCCACTGGGTGCCAAAAAAATCGACCCCTTCGTGTCGCATCTCAAGACCTTCAACATCATCCTTTACGGTGTGCCTTCAAGGGTCGGTTGTCGGCATAAACCGGGACATATTTCCGATGATTATTGCGGGAACGCTATTTTTTCGTTTACCGATGAAACGGCGACTTCCGGGCGGCTCTATTACTACTACATCGAGGAGGGATCGCCCAACGTCTTCGAAGCGAACGGCCGCGTACGCGTCATGAAGGTCGGGGCGCCATATTCCAACGCGGTGCAAATTATCACGCATTAGGGTTTCGTTTCGTACGTACCGCGAACACCACTCGGCGGCATCTCGTGACCGCTTGGTCGCGAGTGGGTCGCTCTGTGGTCGACCATTTACGGAACGGAGCACGAGCGCGCATATCGTTGAGATCACCCATCCATCGTTATCGACAGGTAATGTCCAGAAATCTTCTCGGGGACTTCTCGCCTGGTGCCGAATATAGAGTCATGGATAGACGGGTGGCGCGTCTCATGGCAATGGGTGCGGGGCTACTGCTCGTCGTGCTGCTGACGTGGGTTCTTCGGCCGCTGCTGTTGGTGATCGTGCCGACCGGCATCTATGCCGTCATCACGTGGCCGTTGGTGCGGCGCCTGCGGCGATTCATGCCCTCGACCCTCGCCACGGTCACCGCCAACGTTACGCTCGCCGCTGTCGTCGGCGGCATCATCATTTTCTTCGGCCCGGTCCTGTACGGGCAGGCACTGCGGCTCTTCGCCACCCTACCGGGAGCCGCGGGTAGTGCGCTCGCCGCATTGCCGGTCGGCGCGCGTGAAGATCTCGTACGACTCGCCGCGCAAATCGACGTGAACGTCATCTCATGGTCGCGCGAAATTTTCGGCGCATCCTTGAGCGTCTTGCGCTCGACCTCGGCGGTCCTCGGCGCCGCGCTGATCGTGCCCGTTCTCGCGACGTACCTGCAACTCGACCTACCCCGCTACCTACGCGCTCTCGACACAATCGTCCCGGAGGAGCGGCGTGAATTCATGCGCGAGACGATCGCCGAAATGTACGCCGTCCTTGACGGCTTCGTGCGAGCACAAATATTTGTAAGTGCAATTGTCGGGTTCCTCATCTTTCTCGCGTTGCAGTTGCTCGGCATTCCGTTTGCATTGGCGATCGGTGTCCTCACTGCGGCGATCGATCTCATTCCGTATCTCGGGGGAATCGCCGCCATCGTTCCTTCGGTCGTCTTGGCGCTTGCCTCCGGTGGGATTGCAAAAGCGCTTCTCGTTGTCGTGATCATTCTCGCGATTTTCGAACTCGAAGCGCAGGTGCTCTCGCCGCAACTCGTCGGGAGACGGACGCGTTTGCCGGCTTCGATGGTCGTTCTCGCGTTGCTGGTCGGCGGGGAACTTTTCGGCCCGCTCGGCTTGTATCTCGCCGTTCCCGTGGCGGCGATGGCGCGCGTTGCCTTCGCGCGCAGTTTGGGCGCATGACGTGATGCCGGCCGAACGCGGGAATCTCCGTTCCGACGCCGATGCCGAGATCGCGACGCTCGGCCTCAGTTCGGCAGAGGCCGCGCAACGGCTCGCCGCCGATGGGCCGAACGAACTGCCGTCGGCAAGGCGC
>JBMFXH010000145.1:0-5662 GCA_049964475.1 Vulcanimicrobiaceae bacterium | reverse complement strand
CGGGCTGACAGTGGTTCTGCCTGCGGATAGTGGCCCTCGATACGCCCTCTGCGGAGGGCTACTCGGGCTGACAGTGGCTGCGGAGGGCTACTCGGGCTGACAGCGATTGTCACGCCGAGTAGCCGCTGAAAGCGGCGTATCGAGGCGCCGCAGCTCGAACCCGCTAGCCGCGTTCGGCGAGACGACGCTCGACGTAGGGAATCAACCCACCGGCTTCGATCAACGAGCGCATGAAGGGCGGAAACTCCGCGGCTTTATAATGCGTCCCTTTCGTGAGGTTGCGAATCGCGCCGGCCGCCGGGTCGATCTCGATCTCATCGCCGGCAGCGATCGCATCGACCGCCTCCGGGGATTCGAGAATCGGCAGGCCGATATTGATCGCATTCCGGTAAAAAATGCGCGCGAACGATTTCGCAATCACCGCCGAGACGCCGGCACCTTTGATCGCGATCGGCGCGACCTCGCGGCTGGATCCGCAACCGAAGTTGCTGTCGGCAACGATGATGTCGCCGCTGCGAACGCGACTCGAAAACTCCGGGTCGATGCCCTCCATCGCGTGCTTACCGAGTTCGGCCTGCTCGACGATATTGCAGTATTTTCCCGGAATGATGACGTCGGTGTCGACATTCTTTCCGTAGGTATGGGCGCGTCCGCGCAAAGTCTTTTCCATTGAAAATCGCTCCTTTTTACGAATACGCCGGCGTCGGCGCGACGATGCGCGGATCGGTAATTTGCCCGGTGAGTGCCGAGGCGGCACAGGTCGCCGGCGACGCAAGATAGACCTCCGCTTTCGGCGATCCCATGCGGCCGACGTAATTGCGATTCGTCGTCGAGAGGCAGCGCTCGCCGTCTCCGAGCGTCCCCATATGTCCGCCGAAGCAGGCGCCGCAACCCGGCGTATTGACGACGCACCCGGCGCTCGCCAACGTTTTGAGAATCCCCTCGTCTGCGGCCTGCATCCAAACTTTCTGCGAGCCCGGATTGACGATCACGCGCAAGCGCGACGCAATCTTCTTCCCTTCGAGAATCCTTGCGGCGATGCGCAGATCCTCGATATACCCGTTCGTGCAACTGCCGATAAAGATTTGGTCGAGCCCGATGCTCTCGCGCGTCACCTCCGAGATCGGATGGACGTTATCGGGCGTATGCGGGCAAGCGATCTGCGGTTCCAGCGCGGCGACGTCGATGGCGACGATTCGCTCGTAGACGGCATCGGCATCGGCGCGCTCGACGATGAAGGGGCGATTCGTCCGTTCGCGTACGAAAGCCAAGGTTTTTTCGTCAGCATGGAAGATGCCGTTTTTCGCTCCCGCTTCGATCGCCATATTCGCCATCGTCAGCCGCCCGGTGATCGAAAGCGCATCGATCGTCGAACCGTGGTATTCGATCGCGCGATAGGTCGCACCATCGATACCCAGTTTGCCGACCGTCGCCAGCATGAGATCCTTCGCATAGACGCCCTCCTGGAGCGCTCCATCGTAGACGATTTTGATCGTCGAAGGAACGCGGAGCCAGACTTCACCGAGCACGAACGCGGCCGCAATATCGGTCGAGCCCATACCGGTTGCAAATGCCCCCAGCGCGCCGTAGGTACACGTGTGCGAATCGCCGCCGACGATCAACTCGCCGGGAGCGACGAGTCCCTCTTCGGGAAGAACCACGTGCTCGATGCCGCCGCGACCGACATCGAAGAAATGTTCGATCTCCTGTTCGGCGGCAAATTCTTTCATCTGGCGCGCGAGTTTCGCCGACTGCGCATCTTTCGCCGGGACGAAATGATCTTCGACGAGCGCGATCTTCGAACGGTCGAAAACGCGCGTCGCGCCCTTGATCGAGCGCATGACGTTAATGGCGACTGCGGCCGAGAGTTCGTTCGCGAGAACGAGATCGACCTTTGCGTTGATGATTTGACCGGGTTCGACGCGATCGAGCCCGGCATGGCGCGCAAGAATCTTTTCGGTGAGGGTCATTCCCACGATACTCTGGTACCTCGTTAGCGTTTGGGGGGAGAAACGAAGGCTCTCGATCTGTTTTCGCCCCGCTGCGGGCGACTCCCTCATCGCAGCAGGCATAGGCCTGCGGAGGCGCGCACATTCAAAGCAGCATGAACGACCGAACTTTCGGCTTTGCAACGCGCGCCATCCACGCCGGGACGCCGCCCGACCCGGTAACGGGTTCCCGCGCGGCACCGATCTATCAGAGCTCCGCCTTCGTCTTCGGCTCTACGGAGGAAGCGGCCGAGCTCTTCGCGCTTCGCGGCTACGGGCACATCTATAGCAGAATCAGCAATCCCACCGTTGCTTCGTTCGAGGAACGGATGGCGAGTCTCGAAGGCGGGCTCGGAGCGGTTGCCTTTTCCAGCGGACTCGCCGCGCAACTCGCGGTCGTCCTCGCGCTCGCTCGGAACGGCGATCACATTCTCTGCTCGCAGAACGTCTATGGCGGCACCGTCACCCAATTTTCGATAACGCTCGAACGCATGGGAATCGCGGTCACGTTCGTTCCGATCTCCGACGCGAAGGCGATGCGCGCCGCGCTTCGCCCCGAAACAAAGCTCCTCTTCGTCGAAACGATCGGCAACCCGGCCGGCGCGATCGCCGACCTCGCTGCGCTCGCCGACTTCGCACACCACAACGGCTTTCCGTTGGTGGTCGACAACACGTTCGCCTCACCCTATTGCTGTCGGCCGATCGAATTCGGCGCCGATATCGTCGTCGCGTCGGCGACGAAATTCATCTGCGGGCACGGAACCACCGTCGGCGGAATCGTCGTCGATGCCGGGCGCTTCGATTATGGGACCGCTCGCTTTCCGTTGCTCTCCGAACCGAGTCGCGGCTACCACGGAAAAGTTTTTACCGAGACGTTCGGCGAGTACGCGTTCCTGATGCGCTTGCGCGCGGAGATTCTTCGCGATGTCGGCGCACAACTCGGCGCACACGATGCGTGGCTCCTCTTGCAAGGGCTTGAGACGCTCCCGGTGCGGATGGAGCGTCACGTTGCCAATGCGCGAACGGTCGCGCAACACCTCGAATCGCACCCGGACGTGCAGTGGGTGCGTCACCCGGGATTACCCTCGCATCCCGATTACGCGCTCGCCGCACGCTATCTTCCGCGCGGCGCGGGTTCGGTCTTCACGTTCGGTATTCGCGGCGGGCGCGATGCCGGGCGCCGTTTCATCGACGCGCTCGAATTATGGAGCCATCTCGCCAACGTCGGCGATGCGAAATCGTTGGTCATCCATCCCGCATCGACGACCCACTCCCAACTCAGCGATGAAGAGATGCTCGCCGCCGGTGTCGCCCCGGAGACGATCCGCCTCTCGGTCGGTCTTGAAGATAGCGACGACCTCATCTGGGATATCGACCAGGCGCTCGTGCGGGCACGCCTTGAGAACGTGGTGAGCCGATGATCCTGACGCAGCCCGGGCAACGGCACGAATTGCTCGCCCGCAGCAAAACGATGGCGATGGTCGGAGCATCCCGCGATCCGCTGCGTCCGAGTTACACGGTGTTCTCGTTCGTGCGCACCGGCAGCCTCTTCTCCGTCGCCCCGATCAACCCGAAACTCGACGAAATCGACGGCATCCGTGCATATCCCTCGCTCGTGGAGTACGCACGCGCACACGGAGCGCCCGACATCGTCGATGTCTTTCGCAATCCGGCGTCGGTGCTTCCCGTCGTCGAAGAGAGCATCGCCGTCGGCGCGAAGGCGATCTGGTTTCAGTACGGCGTCATCAACGATGAGGCCATCGCTCGTGCCGATGCAGCGGGCCTCGATGTCGTCGTCGACCGCTGCATAAAGGTCGAGATCGCGCGTTTTAACGGCGGCCTTGCAACCGCAGGGCTCAACAGCGGCGTCATTACCTCGCGTCGCAGCGGAGCTCGATGAACCGACAGCGCGACGCCGAGGAGCTCGACGCGCGCATTCTCGCGACGATCGAAGGCTGGCACCGTCACGGACGCGCGCCGAGCGAGGCGGAATTTAACGACCTCGCCATCGCCATCTTCTCCCACCAACTGCGCTACAACGCGGCCTATGCGGCGTATTGCGCGGGGTACGGCTTCTCGCTCGATTCGCTACCAACGCTGTGGACGGCGATCCCGCCGCTTCCGGCACGCGCCTTCAAAGAGACGGCGATCGCCGCCTTTCCGATCGAACGTGCCGCATTGCTCTTTGAGAGCAGCGGTACCAGCGTCGGTGCGCCGAGTCGGCATTACATCGAAGATCGGCGACTCTACGATGCATCGCTGCTGGCAGGGTTCGAACGGGCGATGCTCGGCGACGGAGTTCGCTTACGCTATCTGCTGCTGCTCCCGAACCCGTCACAACGACCGCACTCGTCGCTCGGCTACATGATGGGCCGCGTCGCGGCGCAGTTCGGTGACGCGGAGACCGGGTGGTACCTCGACGAGGATCGCCTGCTGGTCGATGCGTTTATCGCCGATGCTCGCGATGCGTGCGAACGCGCGCAGCCGCTCTGCGTAGCGACGACGGCGTTCTCGCTGCTGCATCTCCTCGACGCCTTCGCCGAGCGCGGCATCGAACTCACGCTCCCGCCGGGCTCGCGCGTGATGGAGACCGGCGGCTTTAAGGGGCGCGAACGCAACGTCGCGCGCGAGGAACTCTACGAACGCACGATCCGCGCGTTCGGAATCCCCGCGGAGCGCATCGTCGCCGAATACGGAATGAGCGAACTCTGTTCTCAATACTACGATCTGCCGGGCTCGCAGCGAAGCCTTGCGGGCTCGACGCACCGCGTGAAAGCCGCGCCGCCGTGGCTGCGCACGCGCGTTCTCGACGAACGCGAGCGCGATTGCGCCCCAGGCACGATCGGCGCGCTCGCGCATATCGACCTCGCAAATCGCAGTTCGTGTATCGCGATCCTCACCGAGGATCTCGGCGCCGCCGTCGAGGGTGGAATCGTCTTGCTCGGGCGCGAGAGCACCGCGCCGTTGCGCGGCTGCTCGCTCGATGCAGAGGATCTCCGGCGTTCGTGACCGCGCTCTCCTCGGTACCGACGCGCACGATCGCTACGGCGATTGGCGACGCCGCAACGCGTTGGTGCGACGCCGACTTTCCACCACGCGTCCGCGTAACCGACGATATCGCCGCTCGAACCGGTTATAGCGTTCCCGCAGTCGAGTTTGCGCTCGATGCACTCTTCGGCGAGCTCCGAACCGATGCGTTCCTCACGACGATCGCGCGCGAACTCGGCGATCCCGCAGCACTCGACGGCCCCGCCGCACATATTCGTCCGCTCGGACGCGTGGCGATTCTCTCCAGTCGCACGACGATCGGGGTCGCGATACCGGCGATGTGCTTTGCACTCTGCGCAAAGAACGACGTCCTCGTGAAGGATCGCGAAGATCGCCTCGTCACCGCCTTTTCCGAGAGCCTCGCGCAAGAGCACGATGCATTCGCACGAGCGTTGGAGATCGCGACGTGGGATTCGCAGATCGAAGGCGATCGTCTCCAGGGTGCCGCAGCGATCGTCGTCTACGGGAGCGACGAAACCGTCGCTCGTGTGACCGCCGACAATTCCGGCAGCGCACGCACCATCGGCTTCGGGTCCCGCACGAGCATCGGCTATCTCGACGCGGCGACGCAGGCGTCACCCGCCGAACTTCGGGCCGCCCTCGCGGGTGCCGCGCGCGATTCGAGC
>JBMFXH010000144.1:0-5749 GCA_049964475.1 Vulcanimicrobiaceae bacterium | reverse complement strand
GATCGTCCCGGCGCCGAAACGTTCGAGTATGCGCATCGCTAGTCTGCCGCGCCGTACGTCGCGCGACACGATCTACAACGGCACATTAGGCGATCGCCTCGTCGAGAATGCCGAGCATTTCGCCGATATTTTCGAGCCGCTTGACCGCGACGTTCCGCTCGGCGGTGAAATTGAGTTGCGCTTGCGCGAGCTCCGAAAGGCGTCGATCCAGGTCGCGAAGCTGGGCGCGCGTTTGCCGGTCGAAGCCGACGAAATATCTCTGCAATGCCTCGCGATAGCGCGCTTCGAGTTCCGCGGGCGCGCTCGCCGATTCAATCGCTTTTCCGACGCGTTCGTGGAGCGCCCGCATCGACGGATCGCTAAAGTGAAAGCGATCCGCTCGCTCGTACAGCGCGCGCAGATCAGCTTCCGCTCGTGCCATTCTCGATCGCCTCTTTTTGAATTTCGAAAAGCTCCCCGATCCCCTTGGCCGCCAGCTCCAACATCCGATCGAGCTCCGTGCGACCAAACGGCTCGGCCTCGGCGGTGCCTTGCAACTCCACGTATTTTCCGGCGTCGGTCATGAAGACATTCATATCGACGTGTGCGTTGCTGTCCTCTTCGTAATTGAGGTCGAGTATCGGCGTCCCGTGCACGATGCCGACGCTTACCGCCCCAACCAATCCCAACATCGGCCAACGCTCGCGCTGGGCGCGCGAGAATCGCTTCGAGAGCGCGATCGATAACGCCACGCAGGCGCCCGTCAGCGATGCGGTCCGCGTCCCGCCGTCGGCCTGCAAGACATCGCAGTCGATCGTAATCGTTCGCTCGCCGAGCTTCGTCGTATCGACGACGGCGCGCAGCGAGCGGCCGACGATACGCTGAATCTCGTGCGTACGCCCCCCTTGCCGGCCCTTCGCCGCCTCTCGTGCGGTCCGCTCGCTCGTCGCGCGCGGCAACATCGCGTACTCGGCGGTGATCCAGCCAAGTCCCCTGCCCTTGAGCCACGGCGGGACGCGCTCTTCTATCGTCGCGGCACAGAGCACCCGCGTGCGACCGACCTCGATTAGCGCCGATCCTTCGGCGAAATCGAGGGGGTTGGGGGTGATCCGCACGGGGCGTAACTGGTCGAGAGCGCGTCCATCATTTCTTTGCACGTGCTCAGGCTTCGCTATTCGACGGTGACGGTCTTTGCGAGATTCCTCGGTTGGTCGACATCTTTGCCGTCCAAATCGGCGATATGGTACGCCAGGAGCTGGAGCGGGATCACATTGACGATCGGAGCGAGCAACTCGTCAACCTTCGGGACCCAAAATACGTGGTCGGCGACGGCGGCCGCTTCGTCGTCGCCGTGATTTGCCACGACGATCACCGGTGCTTCGCGCGCGCGGGACTCCATGAGGTTCGAGAGCATCTTCTCACGGACGCGCCCATGCGTCACGACGCCGACGACCGGTACGCTCGCGTCGAGCAACGCAATCGGGCCGTGCTTCATCTCTCCGGCGGCATAGCCCTCGGCATGCAGATAGGCGATCTCCTTGAGTTTGAGCGCGCCTTCCAACGCCGTCGGGTAGTTGATATAGCGGCCGATGAAGAGCGCGCTATGGGCCTTACGAATCTTCTTCGCGACCTTGCGAATGTCGCCGCTCGCATTGAGCACTGCATCGACCGCCGCCGGCAACAGGCGCGTACCCTCGGCGATTTCGCGCAGCCGCTCGATGGGGGCACTCTTGCGAAGCCGCGCAAGGTGGAGTGCGAAAAGCGTCATCGCCGTCACCTGTGCGACGTAGGTTTTCGTCGCGGCAACGCCGATCTCGGGACCGCTGCGCGTGAAGAGCGTTGCATCGACGACGCGCGTCAGATGCGAACCGAGTTTATTGCAGATGCCTAAAACCGCGCTCCCCGCCGAGCGTGCGACGCGCACCGCTTCGACGGTATCCGCGGTCTCGCCGGACTGCGACATCGCGATCGTCAGCGCCGAGGCATCGATGACGGGATCGCCGTAACGAAATTCGCTCGCCAACTCCATCTCGACCGGGAGCCGCACTAACGAGCGCAGCAGATACATTCCGACCATGCCGGCGTAGTATGCCGTACCGCACCCGGTGATAGCGATCTTCGCGATCGACGAAAGCCGATCGTCGAGCCCCTGCAACTCGGCTTCGAGCCGCACGTCGCGCGCATCGTCGATCCGCCCCGCCAGCGTCTCTTTGATCACGTTGGGCTGTTCGAAGATCTCTTTGAGCATGAAGTGCTTGAAGCCGCCCTTTTCGGCGGAGCTTGCATCCCACGTTACCAAGGAGACTTTGCGATCGACGCGGTTCCCTTCGTAATCGGTAATGACGACCCCGTCGCTACCGACAACGGCCATTTCGCCTTCCTCGAGGACGATCTCTTTGCGCGTATACGGGAGGATCGCCGGCGTATCCGAGGCGACGAACATCTCGCCGTCACCGAGACCGATGACCAACGGGCTCGCGCCGTTGCGAGCAAAAACTAAGCGATCGGGGCTCTCGCTGCTCATCACGCCGAGCGCGTACGCCCCGACGACTTCGCGTAAGGTGCGGCGCACCGCTCCGGCGAGGTCGCCGTCGTAGTGCTGCTCGATGAGATGGGCGAGCACCTCGGTGTCCGTCTCGCTTGCAAAATGGTGCCCGCGCTCGATCAAACCGGTGCGCAACGATGCGTAGTTCTCGATGATCCCGTTATGCACCACGGCGATCCGGCCGCTACAATCGAGATGCGGATGCGCATTGGCGTCGGAGGGGCGTCCGTGCGTCGCCCAGCGCGTGTGACCGAGGCCGATGCGCCCGGCGACGGGCGCTTCATTTCGTAACCGCTCGGAAAGCCGCGCGAGCTTCCCCTCGGCCTTCGAACCGATTAAGACGCCGCTTTCGTCGATAACGGCGACTCCGGCACTATCGTATCCGCGATACTCCAGGCGCGAGAGCGCATCGAGGAGGAAGGGAACGGCATTTTTCGGCCCGACGTACCCGACGATCCCGCACATGATTTGCTATTTGATGCCTTCGCGCGTCCGGGTGTATTCGATCTTTCCCGCAGCGATTTCATCGAGCGCGATCGAGACCGGCTTGTTCCGGTTCGCGGCGTCGCGATCGACGAGCGGCTCGCTCGCGAAATACTCGCGACGCTCCATCGGCGGGGTCTCTTCCATACGAATCCAGTTATTGAGCTGACGGGCGCGCATCATCGCGATGTTGACCAGCGTGAATTTGGAGTCGGCATGCTCCATGAGCCCGTCGAGGTCGCCGAATATTCGCTTATTCATAGTTCTCTGTGTCCGTTCTGTAAACGCGTGTTTACGATTGTGTGACGCTCGCGAGTGAGTCGTCGGGGAGGCGGTGTATCCGCATCCGTTCCGCTCGAAAGATCGCCGCGAGATCATCGACCGCTTCTTCGGAACGTCGTTCTTGATTGATGACCAGGTAATCGAAGTCGCGAATATACCTGATCTCTTCGTGCGCGATCGACAAGCGACGCGCGATCTCTTCGTTGCTCTCCGTGCGACGCTCGAGCAATCGTCGGCGCAAGTTCGAGAATTTATCCGGAAGGACGAAAATCGAGACTGCCTCCGGAAACGCGCGGACGATCGCCATCGCCCCGTTAACCTCCGGTTTCATGACGACGTCGAATCCGTCGCGAAGCGTTGCCTCGATGTAGGAGCGCGGCGTCCCGTAGGCATTGCCGTTATATTCTCGCCACTCGAGAAACCCGCCGGCATCGAGACGCCGCTGGAACTCCTCGCGCGCGATAAAGAAGTAATGCTCTCCATCTCGTTCGCCCGGCCGCGGTTCCCGGGTCGTCGCCGAGACCGAGTAGCGCAGCGTAGGCATCCGAGCGCGCAGAGCATCGACCAAGGTATCTTTCCCCGCACCTGAGGGACCGGAGATAACAAAGAGTAAGCCCGGGCCGATAATCGCACGCCCTCCCACCGACGTCTGCTGCTTCATACGCCAAGCACGCGGAGATTTCCTCGTAGCAAGGCGAGCATCAGAGAACGCGGCAGAGACGCGATTCTGCAAACGCGAGCACCTCGGGGGGAAGCGCATCCCCCGGCGCACCGCTCCAACGGATCTGATACGCGGTATCGTTCCGGATCGAGAAAAAGACGACGATACGGCGCGGCGGGCTCTTTTGCAGGAAATCGATCTCCCCGGCCATCCCGGGGCACTCCTTCATCGCGTTCGTCCCGACCATCTTCGCCGCGCCCCGCGCGAGCACGACGCTCTCGAGGATATGGCTGGCAAGATCGGAGGGCGCACCGCGGAAGGGCATCCGGCTGGCGCTCACCCGCTCGCCGGGATGCGTGACGGAGCTCCACACCTCCGGTGAGAGTGCCGTCCACCCCGCGGGAGCCGCCGCCGGTCCGCTACATGCCGAAAGCAGCAGCGCCGCGATCGATACGACGCTGCAAAGGCGGGTCGAGCGAGCCGGAGGCGGAACGATGCTGCGCGTGTACACGGATTGGCTGCTTCTGCGTCGCTGCGCCATCGAACTCCTCGGAGCGTTGCGCGGAGCTCGTTGCAGCGCGGCAGCGACGAGTTTCGATCGCCGCATCGTTCTGCGCTTCGAATGTGCCGGCGCTCCTCGGCTACTGGCGATTGCATGCTTCGACTCGACGCCGAGCGTCGGATTCGTTTCCACGCTGCCCCTCGAAGAAGCCCCCGGCTTCGCGCGCGTTCTTCGCGATCGTCTCGTCGGGTCGCGCGTCCTCGAAATATCGGCACGACGCTACGACCGCGTGCTTCGTTTACGTATGGGTACGCGTTCGCGATTCGGCGTGGCGCGCTTTCACGATCTCGTCCTCGAATTAATCCCGCGTTTCGGAAATGCGCTCTTGCTCGGCGAAGGGGGGCGGATCGTCGCCGCACTGCAAAGCTTCGATGCGACGGCGAATGCGCGTCGGACCGTTCTCGAAGGGCACCCGTACGAACCGCCGCCGATCGACGACCGCTCGCGCATTCCGCGCGCACTCGCTCGTACGTACGGTCCCGACGCCGGGCGCATCGTTGCCGAAATCGAAGCCTCCGTTGAAGAGCTCGCAGAGCTCTACGTCTATCGCAATCGCGAAGGGCGCCTGCTCCAAGCGCATCTCGTACCGCTCGCTATTCCCGATGCCGTCGAGAGCCGCGAAGCATCGCTGCTAACGCTCTTTGCCGAGATGCAGGCCTCCGCTCTCGAGCACGGCATCGCACCATCGGTCGCCGCTCGTCGCGAGCGACTCATCGCGCAGATCGGCAAGCGGCTCGCTGCCGACGAGCGCGATGCTGCGCAGATTCGCGCCCGACTCGACGAGATCGTCGAACGCGATGCGTTGCGCGCCGCCGGCGAATCGATCTACGCCGGCCTCCACGAGCATCGGCCGGAAGAACGAGCGGCGCGTAAAGATGAAGCGCAGCGGCTCTTCGAACGCTATCGAACGCTGGGAGAGCGCGCGGCGCGGCTCGAGCCCGCGCTCTCCCGCCTTCAGGAGCGCATCGAGGGGGCGCGCAGCCTGCAGTGGGAAGCCTCGCGCGTCGAGCCGGAGTTACTTGGGGAGGTCCGTCTGGCGTTCGAAAACGCATTTGAAGCCCCAAGCCGACGCGTCTCGGCACGCGCGACGAAGGCGCCCAAACGCATGCCGCCGCGCGAGCTTGCGGTGCGCCCCGGCGTGCGCATTCTCATCGGCAGGTCGCCGGAGCAAAATGCCGACCTCACTTTCCGTATCGCACGCCCCGACGACCGCTGGTTCCACGCCAAAGGTGTTCCC
>JBMFXH010000143.1:0-5750 GCA_049964475.1 Vulcanimicrobiaceae bacterium | reverse complement strand
CCCGATCGGCGTCATCGCCGACGGCCCGACCGGTGCAGCCGACGGACAAGGGCTGAAATATCTCACGCTGCACACACCGCTACGCGCCGATGCGACGCTCGCGAACGCCGCGCAGTTGAGCGCTCCGTTCAATATTCTCTCGCTCGTTCCCGACGTCGCACACCTCTACACGAGCAACGCCTACTCGCCGCTCTGGGGAGTACAAGTCGTCGGCGCCGCGCAAAAGAAGCGCATTACCTCGTACGACGCGTTTGCCGCACTCTCGCCGAAGCCGGCCGGATTCTTCGTCAACTGCCCGGTGATCGCGTTCGGCGATTCCACTACCGCGGGATACTAAAACTCGACCCGCAGTGCTGCGCTTTGCGTGCCTCCGCCCTCGAACGATAGAAGGCAAACATGGGACGCGGGGGCAACGCGGGCGTCCAAGAGGTGTCGAGCACGATCTGATCGAGGCGCGCGACCGTCGTCGAAAATATAGAATCCCAACCCGTGACGTCGGGACCGGCTGTCGTAAATGAAGCATGCTTGGTGCGCAAGGTGAGCGACGCTCCAGGCGTATCTTCGGAAACCGTCGGGTACGATGGTTGGAGCAGCGGTGCATCGCTCTCGGCGAGCGCACGCACGACACGGTTAAACGGCACAGTCGCCGTCGCGATCAAGGGTCTGCAATAAATGCGTTGCATTCGAATACGTGCGAAATCATTGCGATAGATGTCGAGCTTATACGCGGGGCAATTACCGTAACACCCATACATGTCCAGGTGAACTTGCGTGAGACCGCCGGTCCGCAGCGCCCGACCGATCGCGTCATATCGGCCCTGCAATGCCGATCGGTACGCGGCGTACCCTTCCGACAGGATGTAGCCGAGGATCGCGCTCTCTCCAGCTTGCGCTGGAACAGCCCTAGACGCGCTCTGGGAGCAGGTTGTCCAATGCCCCGGCGAATCGAGCATGCCGAGCACGGCATAATCGAGGTCGGTTATCGTCGACGCACGGACGCAGTGCTCGATTTGCGTGACCGGGAGCGCGTCAAAAAGCCTCTCAGCGGTCGCTGCCGGAAGGGTGCCGCTCTCGGCATGAATCGCACCCTTGGCCGGCACTTGGTAATGGCCGTCGCGATATACGATTATCGAAAAGGCTCGACATACTTGCAAACAACGCGTGTACTCGATCGAGATGGCGGTCGGCTTCGTTGCGGCCGCACACCCCGCGAAAGCAAGAGATGCGAGGACGAAAGCGGCGATCCTGAGCAGGATCACCCGAGAGTTCCCATACAACCGACCCTCCGGCGAACCAACTGCCTTAAAACTCCGCGAGAATACGCTCCGACGCCGCGTACGGATCGATCGAAAGATCGGGGTGCGCGGCGATCGCGGCATCGAGACGATGCTGGAGCTTTCCGAGCGCGAGTTGGCGCACCTGATGGTTAAATGCCGCGCGCCGCTTGCGCTCGATCTCTCCGGTCTCGAAGAGATAGGCACGATGGCGTTCGATCGCACTCCAGAGTTCATCGATGCCGGTACCCTCCAGCGCCTGCGTCATCGCCAATTCGGGCACCCACGCACCGTACTGCAGAATCTCCATCATCGAACGGATCTCGCGTTTGAGCTGATTCGCCATCGGATGGTCGGCTTTGTTGACGACGAAAATATCGGCGATCTCCATAATGCCGGCCTTGAGCACCTGAATCGAATCGCCGCTGCCGGGTTGCAAGGCGACCAACGTGCTCTGCGCGAGTTCGGCGATCTCGATCTCGCTCTGTCCCACGCCGACGGTTTCGATGATGATGACGTCAAGCCCGAAGGCGTCCATCAGCAGCACCGCATCGCCGGTCGCACCCGAGACGCCGCCGAGATGTCCGCGCGCCGCCATCGAGCGAATAAACACGTTGGGATCGACGAAATGCTCGGTCAGCCGGATACGGTCGCCGAGTAAGGCCCCATGCGAGAACGGCGAGGACGGATCGACCGAGATCACGCCGACGCTTTTCCCGAGGCTCCGCGCCTTCTTCACCAGTGCCGAGGTGAGCGTCGATTTGCCGACGCCCGGCGGGCCGGTGAGGCCGATCGTCAATGCTTTTCCGGTACGTGCGTAGAGCGCGCGCATCAGCGAGGCGCCTTCGCCGGATTCCGCACGCGTGATCGCCCGCGCGAGCCCGCGCGGGCGACCGGCATCGAATTCCACAAGCAAAGTATCGAGGCTGAGCATCTCGTCGGCTTCGGTGCTATCCGTCGTTCGCAGGCACCTGCCGCGCCCCGCGAATTAGCCGCGCTGCAGGGTGATACTGCCGTTGACCGTCGAGAGATGGAGCAGCCCCGGGCCATCACCGTTACCGAATGGATTGGTGACGCGGCCGTTCACCGTCGAGGTCGATACGTGCCCGCTGAACTCGCCGGCGAGCGTGACGTCGATCGTGCCGTTCACGCTACTCGCACGAACCTCCGGCGTTGCCGACGGAAGCGTCAGGTAAAGCGAACCGTTGACCGTCGAGGCACGAACGTTCGCGCTATCGCGCGCCCAAATGCTGCCGTTGACATCGGAGAGCGAGAGCCGCGCGCGAACGCCGCTCACGTGAATGCGATCGTTCGTGTTGGAGATATCGAGTTCGCGATCGCTGGGTACGCTCAATTGCACCGTTGCGTATGCGCTGGGGCGATACCAACTCGAAGGATGGAAAATTTTGCTCCCGACCGACCACATCGATTTTTGCTCCTGCGGTTGGTCTTTGAGGGTCACGACGAAATGTGCGCTTCCCGCTCTGCGGAGAATCTCCAAGTTCGCGGCGTCGGGGCCGGAGACGCTCGCCGTTATCTCGACGCGATCGGTCGCCGATCCGACGGCGACGATATCGCAGGAGACACGGGCCTTCGAACAATCGAAGACGACCCGTTGCGAAGGCGCGACCGCCGCTGTTTGGTGCAGCGTGAGATCGACGGCGCCGCGCGCCAAACCTACGGCGGCGGTGCCGAGCATCGCGGCCAGTGCGACGGAGCGCAGCAGCGTACTGCGATTGGGCTTTGCGGTAGCGTTCATTTCTTCAACCTCCGCTTACTCTACGCGTCGGCGGAAAAAATGTTTCACCGGCTCTGCCCGCGCCGCAACGTGCGCGAGCGCCGCTCGGGTTTAGCGTTTCTCAGGGGGAATCTCTCGTGTTCTGTTCCGCATCGCGGCGATACCCAGAGGGCCCCACGCATTTTCGCCAGGTGACGAAAGAGGAAATTCACCGCGTCCCAGGTGCTGCGCGAGAAAAATGTTCTTAATGTAAAGGTCCCCCCCCCGAGAAGAGATCATCGCCGCAGATTTCTGCGGTCTATTTTATGCCAACGCTTTTTAACGGGAGAACTCGTGAAATTTCCAAAACTACGAGCGACGCTTATGGCCTTGCTCGCTGCCAGTGCCCTCGCCGCATGCGCCGGCGGGATAAGCGGCATTCCTCACGTCGCGTCAACTTCTGCCGCAGCGCGCTCGATGGCGCCGATGTCAAATCCATGTTCGAAGAGCACCAATGTATCGGCAGACAGTACGTACCCAGGAAGCTGCATGGGCCCCTGCCCCCCGGGAGTGCCCACTGGCACATGCGGACTCACACCGCCGAGCGGCGCCCCCCCGGGCCCACCGCCGGAATGGAACAACTGCGTTATCGGCTGCAATCCCGGTAATCCCGGCGATCCGATCAACGTCGGGACGCCGTGTAAACCGATTTCGTCCTGCGTGGCAACGCAACCAGTATATGCGCCCGGTGGGGGCGAATGCGACGACTCGCCCGGCGTCGATCAGATCGGCAACGATAACTTACCGGGAGGAAATGCTTGGGGAACCACGATTGGTAATATTTTCGGCTTTCGAAATGGCCAAGAAGTCTATGGGTGGGTTTATCAAACTGAAAATAACGATATCTTTTTTCAACGCAATCCGGCGGACACCGGAGTTAGCGCATTGACCAGCTTCTTTGAAAGTGTTCCTGGACTACAAACCATCGTTCAAGAAATCGTAAACTCAACGACTTCGCCTTACCAGTTAACCGGAAAGCAATGGACAAATATTCAGGAATCGATGCAAACGAGTTCCTATTACCTTCATAAGTGCTATCGTCATAAATACAGAGGAGTCGGCAATGCTGGCTAGCGTACTACTGGCCTCCGCGATTTCTACACATGGAAGCCGGCGTTTCCCGAAGATCGTGCCTCCTACAGGGGGCGCCGTCTGCATGGGATCGCCGAAATCGCTCACGCTCTTACAAGACAACATTCCCTATGACAATCGTGTGTCCACCAGCATTGTTAATATCTGGGCTTTCGTACCTGAAAAAGGAGGGCCGGCCAAAGCGTGGTTGTTCCTCAACGGGCTTGGAGACTACTACATGTTATTTAACGGAGACGCCGAGCAAAAATCCTACCCATACCTCCCAGCAAGTTGGCGGTATTTCGAGGGACACAGACCGTATTATCGCCCAACCGAAGTAACTCCTGATGAAATCGTCAACATCGAAACGGCCTTCGGTGCACATAACATTGTTCGAGTTTCATGTTTTCTTCATAACGCCCAACAAGAATAAAGTATCCGCCAGGTAGCGGATCAACCATTAAGCCCGAAAACAGGTGGAAAGAATCTACTTATTTCTGCAGTCATGTTCTTTTCGAGAACGTGACTGCTCGCCGCAGCGAACGCGCTCAAGTGCGGCGGAGAAGCTTTCCCCGTCGACATTACCTTCGACAGCGTCTCCACCGTATTTACGACGTAGCCTACACTGCATTTCCGGCATACCCTCGACACGTCTGAGGTCAGATATCGAGATGCGAGTGCTCCCTATTTCAGGCTCGCGCGTACCTCGATGTTTCCCGAGAGCGATTGCAAGAGCAGGCGCCCTTCGTCGAAGCCGGCGTCGAACGGATTCCGGAGATTCCCCTCCAGCGTCCGCGCATGCACGCGTCCCGTAAAGCCGGGCGGCAACAGCAGCGTAATTTTTCCGCTCTCGGTCCGCACGCGAACGTCGGGCCAGATGCCGGGCAGCAGTTGCAGCGTAACTCCGCCCGCAACCGTCATCGCATCGACTTTCGAACACCCGCGAATGCCGAGTTCCATCGAGGCGACATTGAAAATACAGGCGCCGCGAAGCCCGCTGACATCGTATGCGCCGGTAATGCCGGTAGCATCGATCGACGCGTCGAGCGGAAGATACAAGCGCGCGCGAAGATAGGCGTGCGCATCGGCACGCGATGCATAGCGATTATCGACGCCGAGCCAAAAATGCGGCGACTTCGGCGAACCGGTAACGTGCAGATGCACGAGCGCGGCTTTCGGGCCCCAGAGCACACCTTCGAGGCGTGCGTTGTTTTGCGAGGTCGCGATCGCGTGAATGTAACAGGCAACGAATCCGCGTCCGCAACTCACGCGCACGACGGCATTCGGACGCACGATCATCGATCCGTGCATGGGATAACTCTTCGGGAGCGCCGGGCCCGTCGCTCGATGACGCGGGGGCGGGTGGACGCCGTGCGCCATAAAGAAGTTCCCCAGTCGCCGCAGAAGGCTCGGCGGCCGTGTCGGCGCGGGAGACGGGCTCGGCGTCGGCCCGGAGGCGATGCCGACCAGGAGCAGCGCGCAGAGGAGCGCAAAGCGGCGGTGAACCATGCAAGGCTCTTCGCGACCTGGATGCCGCACCTTTGCCGCTACCGCCGCGCTCGCCGCGGCTTTTTGCGGCGTCCCGTGCGCCCCCGCCGCAGCGGCGGGGCTCGGCCCGGTGCGCGAGG
>JBMFXH010000142.1:0-5808 GCA_049964475.1 Vulcanimicrobiaceae bacterium | reverse complement strand
CTTCCACGCGCACGAGAAATTCGTAGCCCTCGCGCCGTTCCAGGGTCACCTTCGTCGGTTGGGGTTCCTCGAGATTGGCCATATCGATCTCCTCGCGCCTTCGCGCATCGCAGACAGCACCGGATACTCCCTTCAAACGCGCTCGCGCTCGCGCACTCCTGCGCCGGACGCGACGGCGAAGGCGGCTAGTGGGAGCGAACGAGCGCCCGGGAGAAGAGCGCCCGCATGTCTCCTACCACTCGCCAATACCCCGCGATCCTCGCCCGCGGCATCCTCGCCGGCATCGTCGGCGCGATATTGATCGACGGCTTCCTCTACGTCACCCAAGTGCGCCCGCAAGGCGGCACCATGCAGCAATTTTGGAGCTTCGTTGCGATGGCGGCGATGGGGAAGACGATTCTTACCAATCCGCTCGCGCCGCTCTACGGTGCCATTATCCATCTCCTCGTCTCGCTGGCCTGGGGTGTCGCATTCGCCTGGGTCGCCGCGTCGCAGCCCTTCATCGCCAAACGCTGGCTGCCGTCGGGGCTTGCCTACGGCGTCGTCGTCTATCTCGCGATGGATGTCGTCATGCTCGCCGCGGGCGTGTTGCAGAACCCGAAGACGCCCAACGATTTGATCTTCCAGTTACTCGCACACATGGTATTCTTCGGCCTTCCGATTGCGTGGATCGTTGCGGCGATGACGCCCGCCTCCGCCGACGCGCAAACGTAGCGTGAACGGCGAGCTCGAGATATCGTTCGCAGCGCTGCGTGCGAACGCCGAAGCGCTTCGCGCGCTCGTCGCACCGACGCACGCAGCATTCGTCGTCAAAGGAAACGCATACGGCCACGGCGCCCCCGAGGTCGCCCGTGCAATTGAAACGCACGCGCGCTATCTCTGCGCGTACACGATCGATGAGGCGCTCGCATTACGCGCCGCCGGTATTGCCGCGCCGCTGCTAATTCTCGGGCCGGTTCCCGCCTCGGCATTGCGTAGCGCGATCGAAAGCGATTGCGAGCTTCCACTCTGGGACGAGCGCGGGTATCTCCGGGATGTAGCCAAAGCCGCCCGCAGTTGCGGGCGCCCGGCGCGCGTGCACGTAAAGATCAATACCGGCCTCAACCGTTTCGGCATCGAAGCCGAGGCCTGCGATGCGCTGCTCGATGCCGTCGCAGGGGTTCGCGACGTCGAGATCGTCGGCGTTTTTTCGCACCTCGCCGCCGCCGAAGAGATCGACTCGCCATACACGCAGTACCAACTCGCACGCTTTACCATCGCGCGCGAGCCGCTGCGCGCGCGCTTCCCGACGGCGCAGCAGCATATCGCCGCCTCGGCGGCGGCGATGCTCTGGCCCCAATCCCGGCTCGATCTCGCGCGCTTCGGCATCGCCCTCTACGGCATCTGGCCCTCGGAGCAAACGCGCGCGGCGATGGAGGATTCCGGACTCACGTTACAGCCCGCACTGAGCTATCGTTCCCAACTCGTGGTGACCCGGGAGATCGACGCGGGTGAAGCGATCGGCTACGGCTGCACCTTTCACGCACCGCGTGCGATGCGCATCGGCGTGCTCCCGCTGGGCTACGCCGACGGCATCCCGCGGCTGCTCTCCAACGGCGGAGCCTTCCTCGTCGATGGTGCGCGCTGCGCGATTCTCGGCCGGATCGCGATGAACACGTGCGTGCTCGATCTCACGAACGCTCCGGCCGCTGCTGTCGGCACGAAGGTAACCCTCATCGGGCGCGACGGGAGCGAAGCGATCTCCGCCGACGATTGGGCCCGGTGGGCGCAAACCATTTCGTACGAGATCGTAACCCGGTTACCGAGCACGCTTCCGCGTGCGTTTATCGAAAAACATCCCTCGCGTAACAAGCTGCATCCGTAGGACGTTTTAGCAGCGATGATTCACCCTGCTACTCTCGCAATTATCATCGGGGGCGCCAGATCGAACGCCCGCGCAATCGTCGTACGAGAGCGCGCGCTTTTGCCGGTGCGAGCGCTCTCGCAGGCTCTCGGCAGCCGCGTCGATTACCTTTCGTCGCTTCGCGAGATCGACGTTCATCGGCCGAACGGCCCGACGATTCACCTGCGTGTCGGCTCCAAAACGGCGTGGATCGGACCGAAGCGCTCGCGGCTTGACGTCGCGCCGCTGATCGTCGGGGGCCGCACGTACGCTCCGCTCCGCTTTCTCGCCGATGCGATGAACGTACGCGTGCATTATAGCGCGGCGCAACACGCCGTTCTCGTTCCGAAGAGCACGACGAAAACCGTCGCACTCGCCCCGGGAATCAGCGGCCTGGTGCCGCTTCCCTACAGCGCGAATACGACGGCATTCCCCGTCGTCGGTGCAAATATTAACGATCCCAAAGTCCCGGCGTCGGCGATTCGGCTGCTCCTCGACGGCACCGACGTCACGATGCTTTCAAAGCGCACCGCGCACGGCATCCTCTACCTGCCGCGCACGCCGTTGGCGGTGGGCAATCACGTCGCCGAGATATCGCTCGATAACGGAGCGACGGTCGCCGAGCGCTGGGCCTTTACCACGACCGTCGCCGGCGTGGTCGCGACACCGGAGCCCGCGCAGGCGCCGCTTCCCAGCGAGCAGAGTTTTCCCGAGATTCAATTCTATTCGCTCGACGGCACGACGTTCTCGGCCGGAGATGCAACCGAAGTGGAGATGGTCGCACCGGCCGGCGGCTACGCCTACGTGCAAGCCTGTTACAACGACTGGAGTTACCCGCTCTATCCCAACCCGGCCGCGCCGCAAATCTACGACGGTTGGGTGCAACTTCCGTATAGCGGCGATACGCAATTCTGCCCGCTGCAAGGGTATTACGTCGATGCACGCGGCGTTCGTTATCTTGCGCCCTATTCGATATTCGTAACGATTTACGGCCCCGACTACTACTATGGCCCGCACCATCACCACGATCGCGGCGGGCAAGCGACACCATCACCGTCACCGTCGCCATCGCCGTCGCCCGCGCCGACGAACGCACCGCCGATCGGCCGGCGCACGCCGCCGCCGGGAAATTGCCCGCCGGGACAACGGTGCATTCTCGGTGGAACACCTGCGCCGTTACGCCCGCACTTCGACGGCGGCGTGAAGCGACCGATCGTGCATACGCCGGTCCGCGTCACGCATCCCGTCGTCACGCATCCCGTCGTCACGCACCCCGTCGTCACGCATCCCGTCGTCACGCACCCCGTCGTCACGCATCCCGTCGTCACGCATCCCGTCGTCACGCATCCCCATTTCGGCGGCGGAGCGAAGCGACCGATTGCGCATGCACCGGTGCGCGTTACGCATGTCGTTCGCTCGAGCCACCCATCGCACTCTTCGGGCAGCTCGCACTCTTCGGGCAGCTCGCACTCGTCGGGTAGCTCGCACTCGTCGGGTAGCTCGCACTCTTCGGGTAGCTCGCATCCTCATCCGAAGGCAACTGCGGCGCCCGAGCGAACCTAGGCCGTACTGAACTTGCTATTACTGAGGAGTACTATGACGCTTGCATTTATCGCTGCGCCGTTCGTCGGATCTCTCGCTCTGTTCGTCCTCGTGCTCGCCATTCTCCCGATTTGGTTTCTGTGGCGTGCGCTCGACCGTGCCGGGCTCGCCGGCCCTCTCGCACTCATCAGTCTGATCCCGTTTGGACTGTTCGTCGTCCTTGGAATACTCGCGTTCGCCGAATGGCCGAACCTCCGCATGCGGAGCGAACAACAATAAAAACGCGTTTCCTCGTACCGATCGTTTTACCAGCCGGAGAATTCAGGCTCTAACGACGGTCCGACGACGACGTGTCGCACTAACCCCGTAAGATCGAGCGTCGAACCAACCCACCCGGCGCGGCGAGCCGTCGCCGCCAATGGTGTGCGTTCGAGGACGCGTTCGGCCGTAATCGCATTCCCGTCGATAAACTCGGCGAGCAACACCGCTGCGCGCGGCCGGTCATACGAAACGATCAGATAATCGGGTAAGCCGGCTCTCTCTAATCGGCTGCGCAAGGGTTGATAGGCGGCGCCGAGGATATGGTCACGTGCTACCCCGGCGACCGCTTTTACTTGAACCTCGTGCCCCGCGTTCGAACAAACTGCGTCGATAAGCGCAGTATTTGCCGGAAGCAAAAGCAGCGACGAGCTGCAGCGCCAGCACCGAATATTACGCGCGGCCCAAGCTTCCACGGCGACGCGCGCTACCTGTCGCGCACTCGAATACGCTGCGGCCTCGCCAAAATCGAGACGTACGGTTGGTCGCACGAGGTTTCGCATCTTCCGATAGCGCCCGGGGCCCTCAAAACGAACTTCGCCTCGATCGCGCAGAATTTGGAGGCTTTGGCGGATTTTGGCCTCTACGTGGTGATTCTTTGGGAACAGGCGGCGCAACGGCTCGGCGATGTTATAGACCTCACCGAGAGAAAACTCATCGCGCAGCGGTTCGATCAGCAGCGAAACCGCAAGGGGCCAAGGAATCCGGCTTCGTTCAGCCCCCCCCCATCTCCGACGGGTTATCCCACCGCTGCGATCGCGGCTGCGAGATCGATCGTTCCGCGATAGAGCGCGCTCCCGATGATGCAAGCGTCGACGGCAGGCGGAGCGGCGACGCGAAGCTTCTGTAAATCCGCGATGCTCTGCGCGCCACCGCTTGCGGTGACGCGTACGTCGGCGGCGGCTGCTACCTCGCGCAACGCATCGAGATCGTACCCCTCGCCCATGCCGTCGCGGCGAATCTCGGTAAAAATAACGCGACGAACCCCCCAATGCGCGACGCGCTTCACCAGTGCATCGCGATCGACCGGCGTTCGCTCTTGCCAGCCGCGCACCGCAACCTCGCGTCCGCGCGCATCGATACCGGCGACGACCTTCTCTCCGTAGCGACCGACGATCTGCCGCGCAACGCGTTCGTCTTCGACGAAGAGCGTCCCGATGATAATCTCCGCAGCGCCCGCTTCGAAGCGTGCGGCGGCGTGTTCGGCGCTGCGAATTCCCCCGCCGACCTGAATCGGTACGGAGACGGCGCCGGCGATCGCCGAGATCGCCGCGAGGTTCTCGCCGGATCCGAACGCACCGTCGAGATCGACGACGTGCAAGCGCTTTGCGCCCTGCGCGACGAACGCGCGCGCGCGTGCGACCGGATCGTCATCGTAGGTGGTCTCGCGCGAGGGATCTCCCTGCTCCATGCGCACGCATTTGCCGGCGCGCAGATCGATGGCGGGAATGACGAGCATTACGGGGCTTCCTTTCCGATTTAGTTCAGCGAGGCAAGAAATGCGTCGAGAATTTTCTCTCCGGTGCGTTGGCTCTTCTCCGGGTGGAACTGCGTTCCCACTGCGGCGCCGCGCGCGACGACGGCGGCAAAGCGCTCGCCGTGCGTCGCGGTGGCGATACAATCTTCGCCGGGAAGCGCGCGATACGAGTGCAGAAAATAGACGTACTCTTCATCTCCGAGTTCGGCGAGGACGGGATGCGCGACGCTCGGCTCCAGGCGATTCCAGCCCATATGCGGCAGCCGCACCCCGGCTTCGAAGCGCCCCACCTCGCCGCGGAAGATTCCCAGGCCGCGCGCGCCCCCGAACTCGCTCGAACGCTCGAAGAGCACCTGCATGCCGACGCAGATACCGAAGTACGGCCGCCCCCGTTCGATCCGCTCGTAGATCGCACGATCGAGGCCACGCTCGCGTAGCGCATCCATCGTCGCAGCGAACGCACCGTCGCCCGGGAAGAACGCGGCATCGGCGTTCAACACCGCATCGCGGTCGTCGGTGACGATCGGCTCGATATTGCGCCTGCGCAGCGCCCCGACCAACGAACCGATGTTTCCGCCGCCGTAGTCGA
>JBMFXH010000141.1:0-5816 GCA_049964475.1 Vulcanimicrobiaceae bacterium | reverse complement strand
GCTCTCCACCAAGCCGGAATCGCGAACGCAGTTGCTTCGCTCGGCACGGCATTCACCGCCGAGCAGGCCGACGAACTGCGCAAGTATGCCGATCGGATCATTCTCTGTTACGACGGTGATGCCGCCGGAAATACCGCGGCGTTACGAGCGATCGACATCGCCGCTACGAAGATCGAACGCGCGGGCGCGAGCTTGCGGATCTGCGTGTTGCCGACCGGCGAAGATCCCGATAGTTTCGTGCGCGTGCGCGGCCGCGCCGCATTCGAGCAACTCCTCGCCGAGGCCGTTCCCGCGGTGCAGTTTAAACTCGACCCGCGTATCGCGCGGCTGGAAACGGGGTTCGAGAACCCGGCGGCGATCGCACGCGAAGCCGAGGAGATCGTCCGTCGGCTCGTCCCGCGAGAAGAATGGGATCGCTGGCGCACCTACGTTGCCATGCGGCTGGGGCTCTCGGTCGACGATTTACGGGCGGCGGCGCGCGTCGATGTCATTGCCGGGTTCGGGCGGCAGAGCGATCCCGGCTCTGGGGGTACGCGCCAAAGCGGAAGCAACCTCGGCGCGCCGTCGAACGAACGCGAACTCTTGGCGATTTTTATCGAGCACCCCAATCTGATCGCGCGTTTTGCCGATGCAATCGAGCCGCTTGAATTCCGCGACGAGCGTTATCGGCGGATTCTTCTCGCGCTCTTTGAACGGGGCCGGGATGCGGAGAGCTCGGGAGAGATCTTCTCGCTTTTCATCGACGACGCCGAACTTTTGGCGATCGTCGCGGCATTGGGGCAGGCCGATCGGAGCTCGACGCCCCGTTATCGGGATGTCGAGGAGGCCAAGGCGCACGTGCAGCGGATACTCGAGCATTTCGAACGCGAGCGCGAACGAAGGCGGCTCGACGAGCTCAATCGGGAGGTCGATACCCTCCTGGAGGCGGGGAATCCGATTCCCGAAATGCTCCGACAAGAGTTGGTGGCGCTAACAAAACGCTTGCAATCGTAACCTTTCGGCGACGACAAAGGGTCTTGACAACGGTTGGCTCGAATGAACCGGGCCGACGCACGTATCTATGGCAAAAAAGAAAACAGCAACAGCGACGATGACCGCTCCTGCGCCCGCGCCCTCCGGCGCGCCGGCGCCGCCCGTCATTTCTCTTTCGGAGATTCGCGATCGGCTCATCGCCCTTGGGAAGACGCGCGGCTCCCTCACCTATACCGAAATTAACACGGCCGTCGAAGTCATCGAGGATGTTACCCCCGAGGATCTCGAGCAGCTGCTCGACGATGTCGCCGCCGCCGGCGTCGAGATCGTCGACGAACAAAAAGAGAGCAAGGCCGATGTCCCCGAAGCGGTCATCGCCGATACGCTCTCACTCGACGATCCCGTCCGCATGTATCTCAAAGAGATCGGCCGCGTGCCGCTGCTGACGATGGAAGAAGAGCGCTCGCTCGCGATGCGTATCGAAGCCGGAATACTCGCCGAGAAAGCCAATGGGCGCGTCCGCCGTACGCTCACCCCCGATGCGACGCTGGCCGAGCGCCAACTGACCGAAGCGAACCTGCGCCTCGTCGTTTCGATCGCCAAGAAATATGTCGGCCGCGGCATGCTCTTTCTCGATCTCATTCAAGAAGGCAATATGGGCCTGATCCGTGCGGTCGAAAAATTCGATTACCGCAAAGGATATAAGTTCTCGACCTACGCGACGTGGTGGATTCGGCAGGCAATCACCCGCGCGCTCGCCGATCAGGCCCGCACCATTCGCATTCCCGTCCATATGGTTGAAACGATCAATCGTTTGGTGAAGGTCTCGCGGCAACTTCTCCAGGTATTGGGCCGCGAACCGACCGTCGAAGAGATCGGGCGCGAGATGGGTCTCAGCGCCGAGAAAGTGCGCGAGGTCATGAAGATCAGCCAAGATCCGATCTCGCTGGAGACCCCGATCGGCGAAGAGGAAGATTCGCATCTCGGCGATTTCATCGAAGACCAGGAAGCGATCGCTCCCGCGGAAGCTGCCTCGGTTATGCTGCTCAAGGAGAAGATGGCCGACGTTCTCCAACACCTGACCGATCGCGAGCGAAAGGTTTTAGTGCTCCGCTTCGGCCTCGAAGACGGGCATCAGCGGACGTTGGAGGAGGTCGGCCAAGAGTTCGGCGTCACCCGCGAGCGCATCCGCCAGATCGAGGCGAAGGCGCTGCGGAAGCTGCGCCATCCCTCGCGCGGGAAAGTCTTAAAAGACTACTGGCAGGGCGACTAGTAGCCGCTACATTCCGCCCATTCCGGCGTTCTTCGTCGGGTGCACGAGCGGGTTTTTCTCCGCAAAGGCTCCGTTGGGGTTCGGTGTAATCCAGACGATAAGATCCCAAATCGAGGGGTACTCGAAGAGGTGCTTCACGCTGCTTGCGCTGCGAACTTTTCCCATCTTCACCAACGTGGACGCCGAGGGAAAGAGCGGGTCGCCACCGGCATCGACGAACGCTTTGAGCGAGGTCGCGTGATAGGAATCTTTACCCATTGCGCCGCGGACGACCCAATGGAAGTGCGCCGGTATGTGAATCCAACGCGCGGGGTTCACGCCCCAGAGATTGGGAGCGTGCGGTGAATCGCCAACCGGAACCGAGAAATCTGCTCCGAGGAGATGCCCGTGCACGTCGTACCAAAGTTGGCTCGGGTGCGCCGGATCGGTGCTGAGCCAATGGAGGTTGGCATAGCTGATCGCCCCGGTATTATCCTCGTTGGTATAGCGGAAATATCCGGCACGACGGGCGTCGGCGATCGTGGCGAAACGCTGCGCGAGATCGGCCTGAATGCGGTGGACGAAAGCGATCTCGCTTCCTTGCGGTTTCGGAGAGAGCGGCGCCGCTCCGATAAGGCTGATGCCGAATGCGAGCGAGGCGCACGCGAGTGTAAGGCGACGGAACATGAGGGTTCCCTTTCTCAAGCTGGTGAGGAGGTTGGGGTCGGTGAAGGCGCCGGTGTCGATGTCGGCGTTGGCGACGCCATCGGGCGCGGAGTTGCGTGCGCTCCATGAATGCGCGGGTGCGCCGGGGTCATGAACGGGATCGGCGTAAAGGCCGCTGCGGGAGTCGCAGAGAGCACCGGAAGCGGCGGTGGCGTCGCGATGAGTGCTTTACCGTCGGCGATGGTCACGAGTGCGCCGGCCTGCGCGCGAACCTGCGTTCCTTTCGCAAGATCGATATTGCGGCCGCGTCGGAAGACTTGGTACAGCACGTGCGGCGGGAAGAGAATATTAGCGACCGTGTCTTCAACACCGACCGTCGATTCATGGCCGATCGTCGTGTGGACGGTCAGCCGCGCGGAGGGAGCGACCAGCGGCAACGCTTGGCCGTCGGTGAGTTTGAGCGGCTCGAAAAAAATATCGACGTAACCGTACACGTCACCGCTTGCAGCTGCACGAACGTTGAGTACTTTGATGAGCTCCGGGCTTCCGGCGGGAGCGAGCGTCACTCCGTCGACGCGTAATGGATAGGTAAGGTGCGCGCGGACGACCTCGCCGCGCTGCGAGGTCACCGATGAGAGCGGATCGTCGAGCGTAAAAAAGAGCGAGGTCGACGATGCGTGAGAGCCACCGAGGGCAGAAGCGATCGGCTGACCCGGCGGAGGGGTGGCAATGACGATTGCGCGCAGCGGAGGCGAGGGGAAGAGGACCGCGATGACGGTCGCTACGAGTGCAAGCGCTATGCCGAGCGCGCGCAGACTAGCTCGCGCGCTCTTCTTCCTCGGCGACGAGTGCGGCGCGCTTTCCCTGCTCGATAAGTTCTTTGACGCGCTGTCCGCCTTTTTGTCCGATGCGTTCGTAAAAATCCGCTCCATATCGATCTCGGGTCGCTTCGCCGCCTTTCTTGCCACCCTTCTTCCCGATCTCTTCGTAGAACGCATGACCGTGCGATTTCTTCGTCGCTAAACCGCCTTTTCGGCCGATCGCCTCGTAGAATTCCGGGCCGTACTTGGCTTTGACGGTTTGACCGCCTTTTTTGCCGGCCTCACGGACCGACATGCCGGGGGCTTTGGGCTGAGGTTCGCGCTCGTCGGACATTGCTCGTTGCTCCCTTACGCTCCCATTGGGAGCATGGTATGTGGTCAGAGGTCGGCAGGACGCCGCGCTCTGTATCTGTTAAGAACGCCTTGGAAGCGCATTTGGTTGGGCTTGAGGCCCAAATATCGCCGAAAAAATTGGAGAACGAACGTGAGAAGCTCGGGAATCCGTACGATTGCCCTTGCCGCCGCCGCGGCGCTCGCCCTGCCGGGGCTCCCCGGGGCAGCAGCGACGACGATGCCTCCGGCCCTGCAAATCTTGATCCTCGAGCAGAAACGCTCGCTGGGGCAGGGGACGCTCGCTCACCTGCTCGATACCGGGGACACGTTGGTAGCGGTCCGTGCTGCGCTCGCGCTCGGCCGGACGAAGCAGCCTGCCGCCGCTCCGGTGCTGCTCAATCACGTTGCCGATTCGCGCCCGGCGGTCCGCGCGCTCTCCCTCTTCGCGCTCGGCCTGCTCGCCGACGGCCGCGGCATTCCGGCGATGCTCCGTGGCATGCGCGACGAGAATAGCGCCGTCCGGGTCGGCGCCCTCGACGGGCTCGACCGCGAGGTGATGGCGGCGCAGGTCCCTGCCCAACTCGCGCCTCGCGTCGCTCGTGCCGAGATGGATGCGGCCCTGCGCGACGCGAGCCCTATCGTGCGTTCGATCGCCGCGATCGATCTCGTCGGTTTGGCAACCGGCCCGAGCGCCGTCCAGGCCGCCGGGGTGCTGCAAAAGGTTTTCAAAAACGACCGCTCGCTGCGGGTTCGTCGTGCGGCGATGTGGGCGATCTTCCGCGGCTATGCGGCGAAGGTGCCGCGCAAAGTGCTGCTACAAGCGCTCGCCGACAGCGATAGCGTCATCCGGATCGAGGCGGTCCGGGCGATCGGCGGCAGCAAGGATCCGGCTCTGCTCTCGGCGCTCAAACCGATGCTGCACGACCGGTCGTGGCGCGTCGCCGAGCAGGCGGGCGAGGCGATCCTCGCCCTCGAGGGGCGCCCGGCGACGCAGCATTGGAAGAAGATTCCGGCGTGGGTCCATCTCCCGCCGGTCCACCCGAGCCCGCTTGACCGGCTGCCGGCCCTTCCGCGCCCCGCGCAACCTCCTCACCCCGCTGCACCGAACCCCTCCGCGCTCTCACCGACCCTCTCGCTCGATCCGACGACCGCGGCGGCGATGGTCGGACCCGCTCCGGGGTTGCACCCGCGCGTTCGCATCGTGACGACGCAGGGGAATATCTACCTGGAGCTTTTCCCGGAGTGGGCGCCGTTGACGGTCGCAAATTTCTTGAACGTCGCCGCTCGCGGATACTACGATAATCAGCCCTGGTTCCGAATCGTGCCCGATTTCGTGGTGCAGACCGGCGACCCGTCGGCGAATGCGCCGGGACTCGGCTATACCATCGGAGCCGAAGAGAACCCTATGCTGCAAGGAAGCGACATTCTCTCGATGGGGCTCGATTATCCCAACGGGAAACCGGCGCGCGATTCGGCGTCGACCGAATATTACATCACGCTTTCGCCGCAGTATCATCTCGACCGCGATTTCACGGTGTTCGGAAAAGTGATCGCCGGCGCTGCCGTGCTCGCGCATCTCACCGAAGCGGATCGAGTGATTCGCATCGATCGCATCGCCGACGTCGAGCTGAAGGCACCGGCACCTCGATAGAAGCGCCCAAGCGCTAGTGTCCCGAGCCGTAAGTCTCACCACATGCCCGCCGGGTCTTTTCCGGCGGGTGCAGCGTTGCTCATCGGTCACAATGCTACGGCATTGCTCCCTCTTCGCGCCT
>JBMFXH010000140.1:0-5830 GCA_049964475.1 Vulcanimicrobiaceae bacterium | reverse complement strand
TCGTGCTCGGCGCCGTCACGCGAGCGCCATGCAGTCCGCGACCCGCCATGAACTACGTCGATTCACGGGATGCGACGGTAAATCACCGAGTTCGCGGATGCGCCGCTTCGGATCGCAAGTCGCGCCGGGCGACGTCGCGTTTTCGGAGCGCGGTTACCCTAAACGATCGCGCATCTTACTGAAATTAATGACAGATTAATTCGTGGGGACTTCTGGCGACGGAGTAGGTCGCGTCGTGAAATTCTCCGCGAAACTTTCCGTCCGATTCGTGCGGCGCGGTAAACGCGACGCTCGAAAAAGCAAAGACACCTGTCCTACCCGAGCAAAGCACGGGTTTCGTCCAACCCGTGAACGAATCGCCATGACCGACCGTCGCGACAACTCTGTACACCGAACCGGCAGCGTAACAACAGTTATTAAAGACGAAACTACCTCCGGGCTCGACCGCGACCGGCGCGTGCATTCCATGGGAGTGCCAGAAAACCGCGACTTCCACGATCTGGCGGGAATGGTTCACAAAAAGAATTGCGCCGTTGTGCTGATTGACCCGACCGAGTTGGAACGGCGCTGCCGCGGCGATACCGCCGCACATCAGCAAGAAGGCCGCGAAGAACGCGGTGCGGCGAAGCGAAACAATCATCTTTCGTAATGCTCCTTTGCGGTTGTTGCAATAGCGGGTAACCTACGAAACCCCATCGATCGAGCCCTGCCCCATTGGCGGGGTTCCCGCTGCGTTGAGCCCCTCAACTCGTGCGGGACGGATCGTGACGGGAGCGCTCATCCCCCTCGTCGGGCGGTTCGTCTTCTCCCTCGCTCTCCTCGTTATGCCAGCTGCGCAGCAGTTCGGCGCGCTGATCGGTATCGATATCGAGCGCCGGATCGATCCCCAGCTCCGAGACCATCTCTTCGCCGACATTACGGTCGTTCATCATCGCCCTCCACGACCATTCTACCCCATCCGTTGCAACGGCAAGCCGCCAAGCAACCGGGCGCCATGGACCCTCACAGGATGCTTCCAGATTCGCTCCCATGCGAGGTGAGCGCCCCGCGGATGCGTAACCTTTCTCAGAATGTTTGCCGCACTTACCCTCAGTAGCTTGCTTGCCGTCGCCGCCTCGCCGGCTCCCGCGCCGACGCCGACGCTGCCTCCCGTCATCATCCGGACGATCACCACCGCTCGCTGCACGACGCTCCACGAGATGATGCGCCCGATCGGCTACGTGACGCGGCGCAACGACGATGCGTTCCGGGCGATGGCCTTCGCAACGCAAAAATTCCTCAGTAATTTTATCCCGGGTGACGTGCCGACGATCGCCGATATCCAAGCCTCCCTGGGGAGCAACAACGGCCAGACAACCGGGGTCGGTCTCAACGGCACCGGAACCCCGATGAGCACGAGCCTGAGTTCTTCGCGCGGCAACGATCCGCTGGTCTATGGGCCCTCGCAGATATTGAGTGCGGCGCGCATCGATGCGGTCGCGCAACAAATTTTCGGCAACATCATGGTCGAGCGATCGTTCCTCACGAAATCGTATAAAAAGTTTCCTCAGGGCAAAAATCCGAAGGTCGATGCGATGCGCCGCGCAGCACAGAACGTGATGACGCTTCAGGAAGCGTTAGCCAGTCGCTACGAGCAATTCGCCGGCACCTACTTCGACGGTATGGATCTCTCGCGCATGACCGCGAACAATAACGGCGATGTTGCTACGATAAAAATGGCGCTGCGCGAATTGCTGCTCGGCGATACGCGTGGGCTCGCCGGCGGCCCGGGCCGCAAAGCAACACCGAACGATCCCTTCTTCGGCTATAAGAGCGCCGACCAACTCGCGCAGGACGGCAACCCCGGCGAAGTCCTCACCGCTCTCAAAGGCCAAGAATTCGCGTTTACCTCCACCCTGATCCGCACCTATAACGTCTGCCACCAGTCGCACTACATTCTCACCCCGATTCATACGGTGCCCGTCGCCTCGCCGAAACCGTAACGACCGGCGGAGAGGCGCGATCCGCGCCCACGCGCGAGTACTGCCGTTGTTTTAGAATCGATCGATGAGGGAATGCTCCGTCATGCCCGACCAGGAGCGTCTCTCATGAACGATCGCGGCCCGAATACTTTCGAGGAAAGTCGCGGAAACCGTTCGGCGATCCGGATGGCGGTTCTCGTGCTGATCGTTTCAGCTATCTCGCTTTTCGCGTGGCACCCATGGACGACGCGAATCGCAGCATCGGCGAGCACGCGGGGCGCGATCGGTTCTGCGTCACGCCCGACAGCGCAATAGCGAGCGATAGTTCGTGGGCGTGAGGAGTCGTTAGAGGTGGAGACTCGAGACGTTCCAGATACCGAAAACACGCAAAAGCCACACGATAACCGCGATCACCACCACGAAGTTTAAAATCGATCGGATCGATGAGGCCATGGGCAAGAATCGATTGATGAGCCAGAGTGCGACGCCGATAATCGCGAGTTCCACAACGACGTTGATAAGGAGATTCATACCCCGAGCATTCCCCATTCTTCGCCAAGCATGCATTCCATCGCTCTCGCACCCTGAGCCGTAAGTCCCAGGACACGAGCAGCAGGTCTCGTCGAACAGAAACGACGATACTCGCCCCATGCGCCGCTGGAATGGTTGGGGCGACGATGCCGTCCACGTAGAGCTTCCCGAACGCGCGCTTGCATATCTTCGCGAGCGGCTCGGGCCGGGCGTAGCGCCGACCGATGCGCGTCTGGAATCCCTCGTTGCGCGCGCCGATGAGTCGCGCCTACCGGCACACCCCTCCATCGACCGATCCGCGATGACGCGCGCCCTCCATGCACGCGGCCAGAGCCTTCCCGATTGGCTCGCGCTGCGCTTCGGGCGAATAGACCGCCTTCCCGACGGCGTCGCTTTTCCGCAAACGACGCACGAGGTCCGCGAACTCCTCGACGTCGCTCGCAGCGCCGGCGCATGCGTTATTCCCTACGGCGGCGGAACGAGCGTCGTCGGACATATCAACCCGCCCGAACGACTCGATCGCCCCGTCCTCACGCTTTCGCTCGCGCACATGCGCCGTTTGCTCGACCTCGACGAAGAGAGCCGACTCGCCACCTTCGGCGCCGGTGTCGTCGGCCCCGATCTCGAGGCGCAGCTCCGCAACCGTGGTTATACGCTCGGTCATTTTCCGCAATCATTTGAATATTCGACGCTCGGCGGTTGGGTCGCCACGAGATCGTCGGGGCAGCAGTCGTTGCGGTACGGACGCATCGAACAGCTCTTTGCCGGCGGCCGCATCGAGGCCCCGAGCGGTACGCTGACCATTCCAACCGTGCCGGCGTCGGCGGCGGGAATCGATCTGCGCGAACTCGTGCTCGGCTCCGAGGGACGTCTCGGGATTCTGACCGAAGCGACGGTGCGCGTGCGCCCAATTCCGGCGCACGAATCTTTTCACGGCTGGTTCTTCCCCGATTGGGAACGCGCCGAAAAGGCAGTTCGCGCGCTCGCGCACCGCGGAATCGGCCTTTCGATGATTCGGCTCGCCAACGCGAGCGAGACGCTCACCACGCTGCGTCTGGCGAACGGAGGCTTCGGCCTCGAACTGCTCGATCGCTATCTGCGCTTACGCGGATGCGGGGACGAGCGTTGTTTGCTGGTCGTCGGCGTGACCGGCGATGCTGAATCGGCACGGTTCATGCTGCAATCGGCGCGCGATACCGCCGCAGATTACGGCGGTCGGTATTTTGGAACCCGGCTCGGCGATCGTTGGCGTCGCAATCGGTATCGCGGAGTGTACCTCCGAAACACGCTCTGGGAGCATGGATACGCGGTGGATACCGTCGAGACCGCCGTCGATTGGCCGCGCGTGCAATCGACCATCGAGGCGATCGAGCGCGCCGCTATCGATTCCTTCGGCGGTGAGGCGATTCACTGTTACACGCACCTCTCGCACGTGTACGCGCAGGGATCGAGCGTCTACAGCACCTGTATATTCCGCCTCGCTGCAACCTACGAAGAGAATCTCGTTCGGTGGCAACGGTTGAAGGAATCGGTGAGCGAGGCGATCGTTTCTTGCGGCGGAACGATCAGCCACCAGCATGGGGTCGCTACCGATCATCGCCGGTATCTCGCGGCCGAGAAAGGCGCGCTCGGTGTCGATGCGATGCGCGCCCTCTTCCGTTTCTTCGATGCAGACGCGATGATGAATCCCGGGAAATTATGCTAGCGCACGACGCTCCACGAGCGCTGCGTCGCGCCGCATGGACGCGATTCGACGAGCCGTGGGATATGCTCGTCATCGGTGGGGGCGTCACCGGCGCAGCCATTCTCCTCGAAGCCGCACGCCGCGGGCTGCGCGCGGCGTTGCTCGAACGCGCCGATTTTGCCTCCGGTGCCTCAAGCCGCTCCTCGAAACTGGTTCACGGCGGGCTACGCTATCTTCGAGATGGGAAGTTCGCGCTCACGCGCGAGTCGGTACGAGAACGACAGGCGTTGCTACGCGATGCACCGGGCTTGGTCGATCCGATGCATTTCCTCATGCCGCATTATCGCGGCGGGAAGCCGAGCCCGCAAACGCTGGGCCTCGGGCTCGCGCTCTACGATCTCTTCGCCGGGCACCGCCAACATCGTGCGATCGACGCCGAAGAAGCACTCCGGCTCGTGCCTGCAATCGATACCGCCGGGCTCCTCGGGGCCCACGACTACCTCGACGCGACGACCGACGATGCTCGTCTCGTGCTACGCCTCATTCAGGAAGCTCGCTCCGCGGGAGCACTTGCGCTGAACTATGTCGAGGTACGCGAACTTCTCCAACACGACGGCATCGTTATCGGCGCGCGCGTCGTCGACGGCATCGAAAACACCGCCGGAGAGATCCGCGCGCGCGTCACGATCAATGCCGGCGGCAGTTTCGCCGACAGTTTGCGCGTCCAACTCGGCGAACGCGCCAAATTGCGGCCGCTGCGCGGAAGCCATCTCATTCTTCCGGATTGGCGACTTCCGTTAGCGCAGGCCGTTGCCTTTTCACATCCGCGCGACGGGCGCCCCGTCTTTGCATATCCCTGGCTTGGCATCACGCTAGTCGGAACGACCGACGTCGATCACGTCGAGAGCCGTCACGGTGAGCCGTCGATCTCCGAACCCGAGGCGACCTATTTACTCGAGGCACTCGCCCATCAGTTTCCCAGTAGCGCCGTCGACCGCGCCGACGTCATCGCCACCTTCGCCGGCGTCCGGCCCGTCATCGAAAGCGGTCGCGCCGATCCGTCAAAAGAACCACGCGACCACGCGATCTTGAAAGAGCGCGGCATGCTCACCGTCACCGGTGGAAAATTAACGACGTTTCGCCCGATGGCGATGGCGGCGTTGCACGCCGTTGCAGATCGGTTCGATGCCATCGATCTCGCGCCGCGCCCGGCATTGACACGCTCGACCCTCCCGCATGCGCCGCACCTCCCGCTCGCGGATCGCCTACGGCTCTCCGGGCGATATGGCGCCTCCGCACAATTGTTGCTCGACGAGACCCCTCCGAGCGAACATTGCCCGGTCGATAGCACGCCGACGCTGTGGGCGGAACTTCGCTGGGCTGCACGTCACGAGAGCGTCGAGCATCTCGACGATTTATTGCTCCGTCGTACGCGCCTTGGGCTCATCGCTCCGACGGTCGACCTCCGCTGGGCCGCTCGGCTGCGCACGATCTGCACGCAAGAACTCCTCTGGGACGATGCGCGCTTCGAGCACGAGGCGCACGCGTACCGTGCGTTACATGCGGCATATTATGGAGCACCGGCGTGAGCCGCGACTTATTGCTGGCAATCGATAACGGCACCCAGAGTGTGCGAGCGTTGCTATTCGACGCC
>JBMFXH010000139.1:0-5892 GCA_049964475.1 Vulcanimicrobiaceae bacterium | reverse complement strand
AAGGCGATCTCGCGCGCGTCGGCATTCTCGGCCTGACCGACGGTTCCGGAACGCTCGCACGCATGCAGATGCATATTCCCTCGCTCGTTGCCGGCGATCGTACTTTTGCGCTCGCCGCAGCTTTTGCCGGTGCGGGCGACGAGGAAGCGCAGCGCACGTGCATCGCGTCGTTGCAGCGCGAGCGCGGCATCGAGGCGCTCGCCGTTACGCGCGCGTTCGGCGTCGACCGGCGTGCCGAGGAGCGACGTGCCGCCGAGATCGCTCGCGAGCTCGCTCTCCCTGCGACCACGGGCAGCGACGCGAGTTCACTCTACGGTCTGCGCGCGCGTACGCGCACGGCGGCCTTCAACGCCGCGTTGTTACCGCGGATGTTGCGATCCGCTCGCAGCACGGCCCAGGCGGTGACGGCGGCGGGGATCGGCGCCCCATTGATGGTGATGCGCAGCGACGGCGGCGTGATGGCGATCGAGGAGATCGAACGACGCCCACTGGCGACGCTGTTGTCGGGCCCCGCAGCCGGGATCGCCGGAGCGTTGCTGCACGAGAACGTCACCGACGCGATCTTTATCGAGGTCGGCGGAACGAGCTCCGATTGCTCGGTGATCCGGAGCGGGCGCGCGCAGATGCGCCCGGGGCGGATAGGCGCGCATCGCCTGCTGCTGCAGACGCTCGACGTGCGCACGCTGGGCATCGCCGGGGGCAGTCTCGTGCGCATGAGTTCCGCCGGGGTCGAGGCGGTCGGCCCGCGCAGCGCGCATATCGCCGGCTATCGCTATGCGGCATTCTGCAGCACCGAAGACCTGCGCGATGCGCGCGTCGCCGACGGCGAAATTCTCGCACTGCATACTCCGGCGGGAAGCGATATCGCGCTGACGCCGAGCTGTGCCGCGAACGTTCTCGGCGAGATTCCCGACGGCGCTTTCGGGCGCGGGAACGACGCCGCATTGCGCCAGGCGTTCGCGCTCGCTGCCGCCGCGCATGGAATGGCGCCCGAGCGACTCGCAGGTGCGATTCTCGATTGCGCCTGCGAACGCGTCGCTCCGACGGTGCGCGCCCTCATCGCGGAGTACGGGCTCGACGCGCATCTCCTCGAACTCGTCGGCGGAGGCGGCGCGGCACGCGCGATCGTGCCGCACCTCGCGCGCGCGATGCATCTGCGCTTTCGGATCGCACGCGACCACGAAGTGATCTCGCCGGTCGGCGTAGCCCTCGCGCTGGTACGCGATAGCATCGAGCGACAGATCGTCGATCCCAGCGTCGAACAACTCGCACGCTTGCGGCGCGAGGTCGGCGACCGGGCGATAGCAAACGGCGCCGACCCGGCGAGTATCGAGGTCGATATCGCCGTCGATCCGATTCGCAACCGCGTTATCGCGACGGCGGGCGGCGCGGTCGGTGGAGCGGTCGCCGCGCGTGTCCGGGTCGGCGATGAGGAGCGCGCGCGCACGGCTGCAGCGAGTCTCGGCGCCTCGGTCGCGGCGCTCGAACGGATCGATCTCGGCGAGGAACTTCTGGGGTTTCGGTATGGGAAAAATCTGCGTGTTGTCGATACCGCCGGCGTCGTGCGTCTGGCGACGCCGTTCGCTCGTCTGGTGCGCGCGCGCGTCGCCGAAATCGAACGCCATGCAAGCGAAGGGATCGAAGGTCTTTCACGCTTCGGCGATGTCGGGCGGCGGCTGCCCGATCTCTACCTTCTGCGACGCGGACGGATCTCGGAGTTGCGCGGCTTTGCCGACGCAGAACGCATCGTTGCCTTGTTGGGTGAGGATCTTCGCGGATGCGACCGCGACGAGCGCGTGACGCTGGTTTTCGTGCGCGCCGAGAGCATCTAACTCGGCGCGCACGCAGGAAGCACGCGGTTACGCGTTCGGCGTCGATGCCTCGTTGATGCCGACGTGGCTGTGGGAGCGACCGTAGAGGAAGTAGACCCCGAGCCCGACGATCAGCCACACGATGAAGCCGAACCACGGCAACGGAAGGCCGAGGATACGGGGGACCGTCGTGTCGACAAACGGTGCCAGCAACAGCAGCGTTGCGAGAACGGCGGAGGTAATCGGCACGATGTAGGGTCCGAACGGTACCGAGAAACCCTTCGCTTCAGGATAGAGCTTGCGGAGAATCGGCACCGAGATCGATACCAGGACGAAGGCTGCCAGCGTTCCCATATTCGTCAGCGATCCGACGACCGAGATCGGCGTGAACGCGGCGATGAGCGCGATGAACACCGTAAACATCGCGGTCGACGTCGCCGGTGTACGCAGCGTCGGATGAACCTTCGAGAAGACCGCCGGTAGTAATCCGTCGCGCGACATCGCGAAGAAAACGCGCGTCTGTCCGTACATCATGACGAGCAGCACGGTGGTGAGGCCCGCGATTGCGCCGATGGAGATGACGAGGCTCATCCAGCCGGGGAGACCGACCTGTTCGACGGCGAAGGCGACCGGCTGCGGGACATTGAGATGCGTGTATTTCACCATTCCGGTCAGAATCGCGGCAACGATAATATAGAGAACCGTGCAGATTGCGAGGCTGCCGACGATGGCAATCGGCATGTCGCGCTGCGGATTCTTCGCCTCTTCGGCCGCGGTCGAGACCGCGTCAAAACCGATATAGGCGAAGAAGACGAAGAACGCGCCGAAGAGCGTGCCGCCCCAACCGAACGGGAAGTACGGCACCCAGTTTCCGGTATTGACATGCGCGAAACCGACGCCGATGAAGAAGAGCACGATCGCCACTTTGATGGTGACGATAATCGAATTGACGACCGCCGACTCGCGCGTGCCGCGGATGAGGAGGATGCCGATCAGGCAAATAATCAAAAACGCGGGTAAATTCATGATGCCGTGAATCGGTTCGCCCGACGGCCCGGTATCCCAATAGTTATGTTGCCACGCGGCGGGAATGTTGATGCCGAAATGGCTGAGGAAATTCGTGAAGTAGCCCGACCACCCGATACTGACGGTTGCGGCGCCGAGCGCATACTCTAAGACGAGATCCCAACCGATAATCCAGGCGACAAATTCGCCGAGCGATGCGTAGGCGAAGGTGTAGGCACTTCCGGCGATCGGAACGCGGCTTGCAACCTCGGAGTAACAGAGGGCGGCAAATGCACTCACGATACCGGCGATGATGAACGAAACGGTGAGCGCGGGTCCGGAGTATTTTGCCGAAGCGACGCCGGTCAAGACGAAAATACCGGTGCCGATAATGGCACCGATACCCATCGCGGTTAGCGCGCCGGGGCCGAGAGTTCTCTTCAGAGCGTGTTTTTGGTCGCCTGCCTCGGCCAATAGGCGCGAGAGCGGCTTGACTCGTTGTAGCAGCATGAAGGCCCTCAATACCCGTTCGAGGCGCATTGCCCTTGTTTTTCCTCGCCCGGCGGAGCTTCGCGCCAGGGAGCGAGCCTCGAGCTGGGAACTTCCGGGCGATGGAGCCCTTCGATACCATCGTCGTCGGCGGCGGGAATGCGGGCTGCGCCGCCGCGATCGCCTCGGCCCGGCACGGTGCCCGGACGCTGCTGATCGAGCGCTACGGCTTCCTTGGCGGCACGGCGACCGCGGCGATGGTCGGCCCGTGGATGACCTTCCACTCCGGTGATACCCGAATCGTCGGGGGGATCGCTCAGGAGATCGTCGAGCGCTTGACGGCGATGGGCGGATCGCCGGGGCATCGCCCCGACAGCTCCGATTACGTCGCGACGATCACGCCGTTCGATCCCGAGCTCCATAAAGCGTTGCTGGTCGAACTTATGGCGGAGGCCGGCGTGACGCTGCTCCTGCATGCGTGGTTTCTCGCTGCGATCTGCGAGGGAGAGCGCGCGATCGGCGTGCGCGTCGCGACGATCGGCGGCGAGCTCGAGTTTTTTGGGACGACGACGATCGACGCCACCGCTGACGCGCTCGTCGCACATTCCGCCGGTGCGGCGACCTGCCGCGGTGACGAACGCGGACGCGTGCAGCCCGCGAGTTTGATGCTACGCATCGGTCCGGTCGATGTCGAAGCGCTCGCCGCCTATCTGCGCGCCCATCCCGATCAGGTACGCAGTTCGTTACCGGTCGCCGATCTTCGCCCCGAGAACCTCTCGGCGATCGCCGGGCTCTGGGATCTCTGGAACCTCGCGCGCGAACGCGGCGACGTAACGATTCCGCGCGACATCGTCTCGCTCTTTGCATCGCCGTATCCCGACGAAATGACGGTGAATATGTCGCGCGTGCTCGATGTCGATCCGCTCGACGCTTTCGATCTGACGCGCGCCGAGATCGAGGGGCGGCGCCAGGCGTTGGAGCTCATCCGGTTTTTCAATCGTTACGTTCCGGGTTTCGAACGCGCGCGCATTCTCGCCAGCGGTGCGCAGGTTGGGATTCGCGAATCGCGGCGCATCGTCGGGCGGTACACGCTTACGCGCGATGACGTCCTTTCCGCTCGCCGCTTCCCCGATGCCGTCGCGCGTAGCGCCTATCCGATCGATATTCACGATCCGTCGGGCGTCGGAACGACGACGCATCGCGTCGCTCCGGGAGGATCGTACGAAATTCCCTTCCGTTGCCTCGTTCCCGAACGAACGGAAGGATTGCTGGTCGCCGGGCGCTGTATTTCGACGACGCATGAAGCGTTGGCTTCGGCGCGTTTAACTCCGACCGTGATGACGCTCGGGCAGGCAGCCGGAACTGCCGCCGCGATAGCGAAGAAAGGCGCGCGCTCGGTCGGAGATATCGATATCTTCGCGCTTCGCGCTGCGTTACAGAACGATGGAGTCGACTTGGGGGAGCGTAAAGAATGAGTGAAGCACTGCGCCGCGCGCGAGCGCTCGGAGTCGCCGTGGAGTTCGCGGATCTCGGGGAATGGGGCGTCGATGAGTTGCGTTCGGAGTACGATCCGGAGGGGCCGACGATTCGCGTGAACCTGCGCATAGCCGAGCACTTACCGTCGTCGGAGCTCGGGGAATTTATTTCGCTCGCCGTCGGGCACGAGCTCTACCATCACCGCGAGCGAACCAACGAGGTCGCTCGCCTGGAGAATCGCGCGACGCGCGAATTCGCCGCCAACGAATACGCGCGGTCGTTGCTCGCGCTCGATTGACGCCTCGGCCGATGCAGCTCTTCGCCGGGATCGATGTCGGACAGAGCACGACGAAAGTCGCGCTCGTCGACGAACGCGGTACGGTTCTTGCCCGCGCGAGCGGCGGGGCCGGCGACGAGTTGGGGCTTGGGGCTACATCGACGCGACTGCGCGATGCCGTTGAATCGACGTTTGCGGCGGCGATGCGCCGAGCCGGGCTATCGGCATCGACCCGGATCGAAAGCGCGGTCGTCGGGATCAGCGGGTTCGAGGGGCGCGTGCGCGGGAGATCTCCGCGTATCTCCGCCCGTCACCTGCGCTACACCCACGATTCCGAGAACGCGCTCGCCGGAGCGCACGCCGGCGGGCCGGGGGTCGCGGCGATCGCCGGCACCGGCTCGGTTGTTGTGGCGCGGGCTCGCGACGGGGGCGAGGTACGGGTCGGCGGGTACGGCTATCTTTTCGGCGATGACGGCTCGGCGTTCGGGCTTGCCCGCGATGCCCTCCGCGCGGCGCTCGTTGCGGCGGACGCGGGACGTGCAAGCGGCTTGCTCGACGCCGTCGAGCGCCATTTCGGCTGCGGTGCCGCGGAGATCGCGCGGCGATTCTACGACGGCGGGCTCGCACGGGCGGAGATCGCCGCGCTCGCACCGGCGATACTCGCACGGGCGCAAACGGGCGATAGTCCCGCTCGCACGCTGGTGAGCGCCCACGCAAGCGCGCTTGCGGAGCAGATGCGCACGGCGGCGCGGCGGGCGCGTTTGCGCGCCCCATTTGTGGCGGTACTTGGTGGATTCGGCGAGGATCCGCGCTTTGCGCGGGTGTTGCGCGGCG
>JBMFXH010000138.1:0-5912 GCA_049964475.1 Vulcanimicrobiaceae bacterium | reverse complement strand
TAGAGGTTCTCGATTCGGCACACGCGGTCGTTGACTCACGGGTGGGGCATTCTTCGCCCATGCGAGCGATCGACTAGGATGTCGGATGTCGAGGGTGGTCGCCCCACATTCCCTAAGCACGACTACGACGAGTATCCGAAGACCCTCGCCCCGGACGATTTTTGGGGACAGGTTCGGAGAACGGTAAATGGAGCGCCAATCGACGACCGGCAGATATCGATGATCGTCGCAGCGGTACGCGAGGGCCTGCTATTCACCCCCAAAGATGGTTTGTTGGATATCGCTTGTGGAAACGGGGCGCTATCTAAGGAATTTTTTAACGATATTTCCTCGTTTTACGGAGTCGATTCCTCGGAATATCTGATTCAGGTAGCCCAAAAAAACTTTGCCCGTCCGCCGGACTTCACTTTCGATCGTCTCTTTATACGTGACATGATAGGCGAGCCCACTGCGAATTTTCGAGTCACAAAAGCGCTCTGCTACGGAAGCTTTTCCTATTTTAGTTACGATGATGCAAATGAACTCATTTTTAAATTGCCGCTGAAATGCCCTAATCTTACGAAATTGTATATTGGAAATATTCCGGATTTAGAACGCGTTCGCAAGTTTTACGGAGAAGCGGATATCGAAGCGGCATCGCTCGCACGACATCAATCACAGATCGGCATTTGGCGATCTCAAAGTGAAATGATGGAGCTGGCACTCAGCGCCGGTTGGTCGTGCGAAGTACGATTAATGCCGAACTCGTTTTACGCATCGCACTACCGGTTTGATGCGATCTTGTCGCGATTGGTTAAGAATAACTAATGGAACAAGGAATTGGTGCGACTGTTATTTCCATTAACGGTATACCGTCTGAAATAAAAGTCGCTCTTTCGTACGACGACATCGATGCAAATGGCGTAGCGTGGTGCGAGCCGGTCCGTGCACTTATCGAAAAACCAGAAGATGCGGTGCGTCTTCTAGGATCGTTGGTGGTTATTTCCGCAATCTGCCGCGAGAGCGGCCGTGTGGAAGCAGCATTTGGCGCCTTGCGTATGGCGCGACGAATGGCCTCTAAGCCGATAAAATCGATCGAAGGCTCGATTGCTAATCTCCTCGGGGATCTTAGGCCGCTTGACGCTACGAGTAAAGCATATGAGATTGTCTCGTATGATTCCGAGCCGGATCGTTTCATAGGCCATTTGAAAGTGAGTCGCATATACGAAAGCATTTATCATCCGGGTCTACCTTATGGAGGATTGCTGGGGATTGTCGGGTATGAGACGTGCGTTAAAACTTCATCAGTCGATAATTTGTCATTCCACGTTCTTCTTCAGGGTCGCATAGTTGCAACCGTACCGTTACTTGTGTATGCAGACCACATTGGATCGTGGGTTCGTTGGGTCGACGGCATGCCGGGGATTCCCGTCGAGATCGCTTACGCGGATTATGTTCCAAAGCGGCAAGAGATAAACAATGTAATCGCGACGCATTTGGTGTCGCTCGCGCGGCGATATTCTATTCGTGAGTTTCTCTTTCAAGAGGCGCCTGATAGCAAAGCGAGTCTTGCTCGAGCACTAGGTCGACGTTTTCGTTATTCGGCCGAACTGTGGGATAGGCCGATTGTTGATTTGACTTTAGAAAATGGGCTCTTATTTAAGGGTGTTCGAAAAAGCTATAAATCCTCGATAAATTGGGGGATGCGAAATCTTCGGATGGAGTACCTGTCTGGAAGTATGTTAGACGATGTCGAAATAGCCAGGATGTATTCACTGTTGCGCATCTGTCAGGCTGATTTGTATGGCCATTTTGGCGATGCCTTTAGCCGTCAACTTTTCGACGAAGCCATGCATATGTGTACGCATGGATCGGGTGAAGTTGCGATTTCGTATACCTTCGATAATAGCGTTTGCGGCGTCATTATAAGTAGCGATGCCGGCGGAAAATCGTACTATGCACTTGGAGGGTCGCGGGTTGTCGAAGGCCGTCGTAGTCCCTCGCATTGGCTCGTGTATAATGCGATTCAGCGTGCCAAGGTCCGCGGTAACCTAGAGTATCACTTGGGGAGATTATTCGGTGCGCCGATATCGGTATCGGGTTGCGCAACGCGAATAATGTCAAAACGCGAAATTGACTTGTCGTTCTTCAAGCATGGATTTTCGGACCATAGCGACCTGAGGTATGTGTACCGCTTTGTAACCGGTGCGATCGGTGGATAAGGAGAATGCCGCAACCTATCCGTGCGATCGTAATACGATGGCTGCGCTCTCGATAGCTTTAACGTCGATATTGTAATCGAGGGCGTTCTTCAGCGCTGGAGATTGAGTTGCGAATATACAAACGTTATCGGTGCTGATAAAAAATGAGTTGTTGCCTTTTAGGGAAACCGTGGTCTCGAAGCGCGGGACGAGAAGTTCGGCGATGTGCTTGTGTTCGATCGCGGGGGCGTTTATGGCAAATGTGCCATGGTTCCTTAGGGATCCTTGTACGCGGTCGTAAAAGTTCCCGAATTTGAGGAACTCTGGGGCCTCGAGGAGCGCGCCCCATACGTCGCAGCAGATAAGATCGTACTGTTCCTGTGAGGCATTTAAAAAGTCGGCGGCATCCGCATGAACAAGGTGGAGCGTTGAGTGATTTAATGGATAAAAGAAACGATGCGATACCTGAAATAGTTCTTGATTACGATCGACAATATCCAAGTCGGCTGACGGGAACAACGTATTAACCGTGTTGATCGCCACGCCCGCTCCGAGGCCGAGAAACAAGACGCGTTGTAGATTATGCGGCACGGTCAGTGCCGCATATGTTAAATGCCGCGTAAATTCATGAACGTGATACCAGGGTTTGTCGCGCTTGATGGCACCCTGACAGTGTGTAAAGTAAGGGCCAAAGTAAAGGCTTCTTTGCACTTCCCCGTCAGCATCCAAAAGTTCACTGACGCGAATGTCGGGCGATTGGTAGAGGATGTCCATGCAGTGCTTCCTTATGCCTTGCTCGGCCGCGGGATTCGGATTCTTCGTGCCCTCTAGGCTTTCCCGGCACACGAAATGGCTTTATAGGGACCGGACTTCGTGTGCCTTCCGGGGAGCACGCACGTCAATGACCGGCATGCAGGGCAAAGGGGGGAGTGGCCTTCGGCGGTAGAGAGCTGATAAGCTAGGCAGGGCCCGAGGTACGGTGTAAAAAACAGGATTACCGTGATGTCGAAGGCTAGCGGAAAACTTGGGGTTTCGGACCTCGCTCGCTTCGGTGGGGAGAAGATGTTCGATCGAGTTCGCGGTACCCCGAATTTGGTGCGCCCGGATATCGAGAAGTTTCTGAATTACTCCCAAGAGTTCTTTGAGGCGCGGAGGTACACTAACGGCGGTCCTCTCGTTCGGAAACTGGAGGCGAGGCTAGCTGGCCTTCACGGCGTAAAACACTGTGTAGCCTTTTCGAATGCTTTCTGGGCGATCGTTACGACGATTCAGTCTCTTGCGATCGAAGGACGCACGGAATTGGTCATGCCGTCGTTGACCTATCGTCGACTCGCCGATATCGTCTCCTGGACCGGGCTTACGCCGCACTTTTGTGAGGTCAATCCCGATACGCTGGCGATGGATCCGAAATTTGCGATCGAAGCCGTTAACGAGCGCACGGCGTTGCTCCTGGCTCCGCACCCTATCGTGAATAATTGCGATGTCGCCGGCATGGAAGAACTTTCGAAACAGACCGGTATTCCGCTCGTGTTCGATTCCGTTGAATCGGCAATGGAGACCTATCGTGGCAAGATGATCGGTGGTTTTGGGCGAGCGGAATGCTTTTCGATGCACTCCAGCAAGTTGCTGAACGGCTTTGAAGGCGGTTATGTTACGACCAATGATGCGGAGCTCGCCGAACGATTAGCGTATATTCGCGGCTTCGGTTTTGCCGACGAAGATAAGGTTGTCGTTCTCGGTCTCAATGCGAAGCTCAATGAAGTCCACGCCGCGATGGCGCATGCAGCGATCGATGATTTACCGGATCAGATCGAAAGGAACCGAAAGCGCTATCAAGCCTACCGTTCTTTGCTGAAAGACGTTCGCGGAATTCGACTTCTTGAATTCGATGCAAATGAACGGCGTTGTTTTAAGAGTATCGTCGTTGAATTACTCGATACGTGGCCGCTCTCTCGGCCCGAGACGATCGACCTTTTGCACGCGGAGGGGGCACTCGTCCGGCCGTACTATTCCCCGCCGCAACATTTGAAGAAGATGGCCTATGCGACAATTTGCGAGGATTTACGCGAGACCGAGCGTCTCGCGGGGCGATTCTTGCTCTTACCGTGCGGCGAACACGTTGATGAAGACGATATTCGGCGGGTAGTCGACCTACTCGTTTTTATGAGGGAACATTCGACGGAAATTCAGTCGGCGTTGAAAGGGGCACCGCTGTCATGACCGTGAAGCGCTCCGTGACGGATTTTGCCGTTGCCGGTGGGGAGCCGACGTTTTCTAAGGTTATCCCCGTCGGTCAGCTCTATTTCCCTTCGTGGGAACGCTACGAATCGGCGATGCGCGATATCTTCAACCGGAGATATTATACCAATCATGGTCCGTTATTGGAGCAACTGGAAGCGCGGCTGGAAGAATTCTTCGGAGTTCGTCATGCGATAGCGGTCACGAATGCGACCATCGGGCTCATCATGATCGCCAAGGCTCTTTTTCGCGACGGCAAGATCCTCGTTCCGGGGTTTACGTTCGTAGGAACCGCACAAGCGATCTCTTTTGCCGGGTTAGATCCGGTTTTCTGCGATGTGGATGCATTAACGCATCATGTGACGCCCGAATCTCTCGATAAGGCGCTCGAAGCTGACGTACGTGCCATCCTCGGGGTGAATTTGTGGGGCGGCGCAGTGGATTTCGGAGCGATAGAACGCTATGCGAAATCGAAGGGTATTCCGGTATTTTATGATTCGGCGCACGGTATTGGGTCGAGTATCGGCGATCGCCGTTTAGGGGGCTTCGGGCTCGCGGAAGTCTTTTCGTTTCACGCAACGAAAGTTTTGGGTTCAACGGAGGGCGGCTGCATCTGCACGAACGATGACGATCTTGCCGCGCTTCTTCGAAATATGCGATGCGGCTATGGAATGGGACGTATCGTTGAGGTTCCGGTAACGACAAACGGTCGAATGTCCGAGGCGCAAGCGGCGATAGCACTCATGAGCCTGGACGATCTCGACGAACATATCGCGCGAAATCAAGCGCTGGCCGCTCGTTATGCTTCGGCGCTCGCCGATATCCCGGGGTTTGAGCTCTGCGATCCCACGGGGGTTGATTTCTCGAACAGGCAATACCTGGTCTGTGCCGTCGACGCCGATGCTTTCGGTCTTTCGCGCGATGGGCTCGCGCGTTTGCTCAGAGCCGAAAACATCTATGCCCGTCGGTACTTTTTCCCTGGGGTGCATCGCAGCGTCCCCTACGCTACAAAATATCCTCAGTATCTAGAGCGACTGGCGACAACCGACATCCTTTGTTCGAAGTTGATCCAACTACCGATCGGGGCCCTCGTGACCGAGGAGGATATCGATGCGATCGGAGCGGTTATTCGCGAGGCCTCCGGGCATGCGCAATCTTTGCAGAGATTTTTAACCTAAACCGATGCGCCTAGCGGTCATGCAACCGTACTTTTTTCCGAACGCCGGCCATTTTGCGCTGATCGCTCGCACGGATCGCTGGATTGTTTTCGATATCACTCAATATACCCCGAAGTCCTGGATGACGCGAAATCGCGTTCTGAAGCGCGAAGGTGGATGGGCCTATATTCAGCTACCCGTGCAGAACGCTTCGCGTTCGCAGCGGATTCATGAGGTGGCGGTTGGCGATATGGCCGCAGCGTCGAATCAGGTGCTCGGCGCAATCAGTCATTATCGGAGGCGCGCCCCGTTTTCCACGATCGTTGAGGATATCGTT
>JBMFXH010000137.1:0-5922 GCA_049964475.1 Vulcanimicrobiaceae bacterium | reverse complement strand
CGTCCTCGGTTTTCTCCTCGTCCTAGTCAACGATAAACGCGTGATCGGCGAGCGAAGGAACGGCTTGCTCGGTAACATCATCACCTTCGGGCTCTCGGCGGTCATCGTCGCTCTCGGTATCTGGATGGCGATAGCGACATTCATCCACCCCGGTGGGAGTTAAAAGCAGTATCGTAGAGTGATGTTCCCCTTCCTCCTGGCGATCTCGTTGCTCCCCATCCACGCAACGGTGCTCGGGGTTGCCCCGCAACACACCATCGTCGCCTCGACGCGGGGCGCGAGGCTGCAACTCCAACCCGGCACCTATCGCTTTCGCGTTTCCAAAAATGCAACCGCGCTTCGCCCCGGCGTCGGCGTCGACGGACTCCTCGACCGCGCGACCGATCCGTGGACGCTGCGCGAGGCGGTGCCCGCACGCCCATTCGTCGCAGGGCTTCCCGCGCGCGGGAAAGTCGTTATCATCGATTTAGGAAGCGAACTCCCCCATGTAACGCTCGTCGATTCCTCGGGGCATCCGTTCGATCTCGCGACGGCGTTCCGCGGGAAAACACTACTCTTAAGCTTTATCTATACGCGTTGCCCGCCCGGCGATGTCTGCCCGCTCACGAGCGCAAAATTCGCGCGCCTGCAGCAACAGATCGATCCCAAACATCTGCATTTGCTCGAGATATCCATCGATCCCACCTACGATTCCCCGGCGGTATTAAAAAATTACGGCATTCGCTTCGGCGCGATTCCGTCGCGCTGGACGCTCGCAACCGGCACCGGATCGACGATTCAACATCTCCTCAACCGCTTCGTTATCTCGTCGATCGAAGATACGACGGGGCATTACGTTCATAACGACGAGCTCTTTATCGTCGGTCCGAACGGCCGGGTCGCCTTTATCGCGCGGAGCGCCGCCTGGGTCGCCGGGGGAGCGCTTGCCGAAGCTCGCTCGATCGACGGCGAGACGAGCAACCCGTTCGAGCTCTTCGAACTCTCTTTGGTCGCGAGCATCGTCTCGGCGTGCGGCGGTAGCGAATACGCCGGCATCGTCATCCTCGATATCACGTTGATCTCGGCGATCGCGCTCGCCGTCACCTGGATTCTCTGGCGGCTCGGCCGCCGGCTCTGGAAAAAGAGCTAGCGCGGCAACGGCGCCTCGGCGCGCGCTCGCAGCGCGCGGCAGGCATCCCGCATGCCCCGTGAGGAACCCAAGCGCCCGTGGGAGCAGCGCGTAAGGCGATCGAACCGCCGAGTGCCGAACAGGCGGCCTTTCTGGAACGAGCCATCGAACAGTACGGCTCGATTGCCTATTCCTATGCCTACCGCCTCACGCGCAACGAACCCGATGCCCGCGACCTCGTCCAGGAGGCCTTTATCCGCGTCTACCGGGCGTGGCGCAGCTTCACACCGGGCACCTCGTTTCAAGCCTGGCTCTACCGTATTATCACAAACTTGCACCGCGATGAACTTCGGCGACGAAAAGGACGTTATTACGATGAGATCCCAGAGGATAACGCACCGCAGGAATGGGGAGGCGAGCGCCCGCTCGCCGTGGAGCCGATCGAGGAGTACCTCGAGGGGCAATACAGTGAAACCATGGCAAAAGCGCTCGACGCGCTCTCACCCGACCAGCGACAGGTGCTTACGCTCGCGGATATCGAGGAGTACAGCTATCAAGAGATCTCCGAGATCATGGGCTGCTCGATCGGCACGGTACGATCGCGCTTGCACCGTGCTCGCAACCAACTTCGTCGCCTCGTGCTGAAATATTCAAACGTATGACAACCGACCGCCACCCCACTCGCGAAGAGATCGTTGATTTCCAGCACCGCGCCCTCGAGCCGGGCGCCGATGCCGTTCTGCTCGCGCATATCGAGATCTGCGCACCCTGCGCAGCGATTCACGATGAGGAGGCTCGCTTGACCGAACTCGTGCGCGTACACGCGCGCTCGGAACGTCTCGAACTCCCACTCGGATTTGCCGCCGCCACGCTTGCCCGCGCACGCGAGCGGGAACGCTCGCGCTTGGTCGAGCGTTTCCTCGCCTGGTGGCGCCCGGCGGTTGCCGTTCCCGCCGCGGCCTTTCTCGTACTCGCCGCACTTCTCGCGCCGGTAGTACTGCCGCGCCTCCATCACCCGTCGCAGATCAATGCGTTGCACGATCTTCGCGACCATGCGGCCTTAATGGCGACCGTGCCCTTCGAGGATAGCTCGCAGACGCCGATCGTCCTCGCAAGCGACAGCGGGAATGCCGCGCCGTAGGCTCGCGGCGGCCCTAGCCGCTGCCGCGCTGCTCCTTCCCGGAGCGGCGTTCGCCGCGCAGCATGACGCGACGCCGCTGCTGCGCGCTGCCCTTCACGCACCGCAGACCGTCAGCTACGTCGGCGAGATCGAGAATATCCGCTTCGGAGCGCACGGCACGCAGGCGACGGTCTTCCGCGTCGAACATCGCGCACCGAATCTCACCCATCGCTGGTATATCGTTCCGCAGTCGGCGTTCGGCGAGACCGAGATCGAACGCGGCGACACCACCTACGTCCTCGATCCGCGCAATCATCGCGTCTTCGTCGAACGCAACCGCGCGCTCGACGATCGCATCGTCATCGCCGATAACGTCGGGCTGATGCTTCGCAACTACCGGCCGGTCCAGCAAGGCACCGGCCATCTGCTCGGCTTTCCGGTCGACATCGTCGCACTGGTCAACAATTACACCGGTAATACGATGATGCGCCTCTGGCTCGACGCTCGCAGCCATCTCGTTCTCGAGCGGAAGGTCTTCGGCGATAACGGTGCGTTGCTCGGCGAGCAGCGTTTCGAGAACCTCGCGTATACCAAAGATATCCCGGCAGGGATCTTTAAAATTCCGACCGACCTCAAACGTATCGAACGCACGATCCACCGTCGCCCTTCGAACGATATCGCCTCCGTGCTACGGACGCTGCCGTTCAAGGCCCGCCGCCCGCACTATCTTCCCGACGGCTTCATCGCCGTCGCCGCGGATCGCACTATCGACGACGGCGTGCCGCAAGCGCACTTGCTGTACTCCGACGGCATCCGCATGATCTCGCTCTTTGAGAATGCGGGCGCATCGCTCGATCTCGATGGCCTGCGCGCACGAACCCTGCGCTTCGGCGGCCTCTCCGGGAAACTCGCCTCACGTGGTTCGACCTCCCTGTTATCGTGGTCGAAAAACGGCATGCATTACGCGCTCGTCGGTTCGCTCGACTCCGGGGAGCTCTCGAAGATCGCGGCCTCGGTCGCTCCCTAGGGCGCTTCCTCGCCTCGCATCAACGCAGCGTTTCGACACGTTCGAAGATCGTTTGGAGGTGCGCGGGAATTGCAGCGGCCTCCGCGCCGCTCGACCCGGCCGCACCCCTATCGTGAACGGCGGCGATCTCGGCGATCGAGCCGACGATATTCTCGATATCGTAGCCGCCTTCCAGCACGTAGAGCAACGGCGCCCCCAGCGTTCCTGCGAGCTGCGCGAAGATGCACGCTAACGAACCCGCCGCATGGCGTTCGACACCGAGATCCCCAACGGGATCGCCACGGACGTAGTCGAAGCCGGCACTAACGACGATCGCCTCGGGGCGCAGGCTACGTTCCAGAAAAGCCGCAACGCGCTCCCACAGCGCGACGAACGCTTCGGTCGAAATTCCGCGCGGATCGATCGGGAGATTCAGCAACAGATCGTCGCTCTCGGTTCGCGCTTGCTCCTTTGGGCCGCCGCTCCCCGGATATGCAGGCCACGCATGCGAGGAGATATACGAAATTCCATCGCCGACGAGCGCCTGCGTTCCATTTCCGTGGTGGTAGTCGATATCGAGAATCGCCACGCGCGCTCCCGTTCGCGCCCGAATGTGACGCGCGAGGATGCCGACGTTGTTGAAGAGACAGAAGCCCATTCCCCGCGCCGGCTCGGCGTGGTGCCCCGGTGGGCGCACTAAGGCAAAACGCGGCGCGCCGTCTTCGCCGACGCCCTCATACGCACGCAGTACGCTCCCGACCGCGTGCCGAGCGACGGCAAAAGAGTTTGCATCGACCAGAACGTCTCCGGTCGAAAGCGAACGGCTGCCTTGCGCGGCCTCGCATTCGCGTGCGACGAGATCGATATAGCTTTGCGGGTGGACCAATGCCAACGTCGCATCATCTGCCTCGAACGATTCTTCGACGATGGTGATAGCGGCGTACGAACGCAATGCCTCGGCAACGCGCACGACGCGATCGGGAGACTCGGGGTGCGTGCTGCCGCGAAGATGCGCTCCGAGGGTGATGTCGGTGACGACTCTCACGCTCGGAGCTCGTTTACACTACTTGCGCGATGCGGGCTTCTTCGAGAGGGCTCGAAGGGCGGCGATCGCTTGGCGATAGTTTGCGGAGTTCCGCGCCGCGACGCGAAGGACGCGACGATAGGCAAGGATCTCCTTCGACTTTTCGTTGTTGTGCGCGTAGGTTTTCGCCGCCACCACGAGCATATCGGGCTGGCGGTCGAGATAACCCGGTGCATTACGGTCGAGCGCCGTGAAGATCTGGGCCGCTTCACCATAGTTATGAAGATGATAGTCGGCGCTTGCAATGCAGGCGAGGGTATCGGGCTGGCGATCTGCTTGAAAACTCTGCTCGCAGGCGACACGCGCCTTGCTATAGAGCTTCCGATAGAAATAGACCTGACCGAGCATGGCATAACTCTGCGCCGACGGGCGCACCTTTACCAATCTCGAGAGATAGGTCGTCGCCGAAACGACATCGTGCCGGTCGAGCGCATCCTGCGAGAGACGCGCGAGCACGGCCGGATTCTTCGGATCGATCTTCAGCGCCGCCAGCCATTGTACGCGCGCATCTTTCATATCCTTTTGCTGCGCGTAATAATCGCCCATGGCGCCGTGCGCGACGGCGTTATCCGGATATTTTTTCAGGGCTTCCTGGAAGATCGCCAACGCCTGCGGGAATTTTTTCTCGCCGGTGAAGTAGGTCGCTTTCTCCATGAGGACTTTGACGCGATCGTCCTCGTTGGTTGCGGCGTATTCGGCATCGTCGTAGGCCAAGATCGTCTTGGCATCGTTGTGCTCCGCGGCGTAGAGCGAAGCGCGGAAGAGCAACAGATCGAGATCGCCCGGAGAAATTGCAAGCGCCTGGTGAATCGCGGCGAGCGCCTTGGAATACTGTTTTTGCTGCTGGTATATTCGCGCGCTTTGCAGCGACGGCGTCGGATCCTTGGGATCGAGCTTTTGCGCGATGGCGAACTCGGCGATCGCCTTGTCGAATTTCTGCTGGTCGGCGTAAACGGCACCGAGGGCGACGTACGCCTGCGCGCTCTTCTTGTGGAAAACGATCGCACGTTTTGCAACGCGTTCGGCTAAATCGAACTTCCCGCTGCGTGCATAGAGATCGGCGAGCTGCGAGAGAATCCCGACGTTGGTCGGGTCGAGATCCGAAGCACTTTGGAAATCGGCGAGTGCCGCCCCGGCGTTCCCGACGAGTTCTTGCGCATACCCATCGAGGTAATAGATGCGCGCGTCTTTATTTCCGGCTTGGAGAAGCTGTTGCGTCAGCGAGAGCGCCTGCTCGGCCTGCCCGACGCTGAGATAGACGCCGGCGAGTTCGAGCGCGGCTTGACGATCGGTCGGATGCGCCTTGAGGCGAGCCTGGAGGCGCGGGATCGCGATACTGGGTGGTTCGGGGGTTGCGGTCGGCAGCGCGGAGGGTGAGGGCGACGGGGTTGCGGCCGCCTTTTTATGGCCGAAAAGCCCCGCGCTCGCCTGCGGAGTTCCCGCGAGAACGAGCGCGCCGAGAAAGAACGCAACGAGCGCCGCGAGCCGCAGGCGCCTCACTGCTTCGCCGCCGTGACGAGTTTCGTCAATTCCGGAACGATTGCGAAAGCATCGCCGACGACGGTGAGGTCGGCGAATTCGGCGATCGGAGCCGAGGCATCTTT
>JBMFXH010000136.1:0-5942 GCA_049964475.1 Vulcanimicrobiaceae bacterium | reverse complement strand
CTCCTTCGATATGATGCACGTCGTTCCACCGCAGAGCGCCCCCGACTTTATTCGCAACAACGCATCGCTCGCCGCAAGTGAAGGGCCGACGAAGGGATACCTACGGGTCGATCCCGCGACGCTGCAAAACCCCGACTTCCCGAACATTTTTTCGATCGGCGATGCATCGAGCACCCCGAACTCCAAAACCGGCGCCGCGATTCGCGCCCAAGCGCCGGTTTTAGTCGCAAATCTTCTCAGCCGCGCGGCCTCCAAAACGCTATCCGCGAAGTACAATGGTTATGCGTCGTGTCCGCTGGTTACCGGCTACGGGAAGCTCATATTGGCCGAGTTCGATTACGACGGAAACCCGACGCCCTCGATCCCGCTGATCGACACCGCGAAGGAGCGCTGGAGCATGTATATGCTCAAGCGACATGGGTTGCCGTGGATGTATTGGAACCTGATGCTCAAAGGGAAGGCATAACGAAGAGAACATGTTTTTCAAGCAATTCTACCTCGGATGTCTTTCCCACGCATCCTATCTTCTCGGCTCTGATGGAATGGGAATCGTCATCGATCCGCAGCGCGATGTCGATCTCTATATCGATGAAGCCGAACGGCAAGGGCTGAAGATTCAGTATATCGTCGAAACCCACTTACATGCAGATTTCGTTAGCGGACACCGGGAACTCGCGCAGCGAACGGGTGCGCGAATCGTCGTCGGTGCGCGCGCCGGGGCTCGCTTCGAGCACCATGCCGCCCGCGAAGGGGATCTTCTCGAAGTAGGGGCGCTCGAAGTCCGCATCATCGAGACACCCGGACACACGCCCGAAAGCATCTCGATGCTCGTCACCGATCGATCGGATCCCGAAGCCGCACCGAAGCTCTTCACCGGCGACACGCTCTTCGTCGGCGACGTGGGGCGCCCCGACCTCGCCGCAACCGTTGGTTTCTCTCCGGCGGAGATGGCGGCCATGATGTACGATACGATCCACGAAAAGCTCCTGCGCCTCGACGATCGCGTCCTCGTCTATCCGGCACACGGGGCGGGCTCCCTCTGCGGCCGGAATATCTCGCAAGAAACCTGGTCGACGATCGGCGCGCAACGCCGCGAAAACTACGCGCTCAAACCGATGCGAAAAGACGAGTTCGTAACGATGATGACGCTCGGGCTTCCCGAGGCGCCGGCGTATTTCTCGAAAGATGCGGCGATGAATCGCGACGGCGCGCTATCGCTCTCGAACGAGCCTGTCCCGACCTTCGATGCCGCCGAGACGGCGGCACTGCTGAAGGATGGAGCGTTATTGCTCGACGTGCGCCCCTCGGAGAGCTATGGGCCCGAACACGTACATGGTTCGCTCAACATCGGTCTCGACGGCCAGTTCGCCTCGTGGGCCGGAACGTTGCTGGATTTTCAACGTCCCGTCATCCTTCTTGCCGAAAATGCGCAAGATGTCGGGCAGGCGGTCTTGCGCCTCGCTCGGGTCGGTTTTTCTGCGGTGCGCGGCGCACTCGAAGGCGGCATAGCGGCATGGAAAGATGCCGGCTTCCCGACATCGTCGATCGAACAGATTACGGTGCAAGAATTTGCACGGCTCTTGCGGGAACGTGCGGCTGAGATGTGCGTTCTCGACGTTCGGCGTCCCGCGGAAGTCGAAGCGGCAGCCATCCGTGATGCGATCTCGATTCCGCTCGATCGATTGCCGAACATGCTCGATCGGATCGACATGACGAGAACGCTGTACGCGCTCTGCGGTAGCGGCTATCGTTCGAGTATTGCCGCTTCACTACTCGAAGCGGCAGGGCATCGCGATCTCGTCAACGTCGACGGTGGGATGAATATGTATCGCGAAGCCGGTTTCGCGGTGGTCGAACCGGCGGTCGCTTAGCGCCCCGTTTTTACGGGAAGCCCGCTCTGGGCCCATCGCAGCATTCCGCCGGCCATGTTGTAGGTCGCGCCAAAGTGGCCGCTGCGATCGAGCGCGTCTTGAGCTCGGCCGCTGCGAGCGCCCGAACGACAGATACAAACGATCTCACGGTCGACGGGGAGCTCGTTCACGCGCGCGGCGAGTTGGCCGAGTGGGATCAGCGTCGCACCTTCGATATGCCCTTCGGCCCATTCGTCCGGCTCGCGGACGTCGAGAAGAAATGCGCCGCTGCGGGCTTTCTCGGGAACGTCGGTCGGCGCTATCTCTCGTGCCAAGGTTCGACCTTTCTTATTTAACGCTGATGGGGATAATATGGAGCGCGCTCAAGCCGGTAAAGGCTCCCACGCACATAACGAAAACCGCGAAAATGACTTTCAGTTGCTGATGGGCAGTACGCTTGGCAAGGAAGCTTCCAAAAACGCTGCCGGCGAGCCCGCCCACGAAGATTACCGCCGCCACGATCCAATCGACCGGTGCGTTGCCAAAACGCGACGCCAGTGCTACGATCGTGTTGACGAGAATGACGAACAACGAAGTCGCTATAGCATTTTGCATCGAGTAGCCGAGTGCGAAGACGAGCGCCGGAACGATAAGAAATCCGCCGCCAACCCCGAGAAAACCGGTAAGAAAGCCGAGTACGGCGCCGACGATCGCGATGACGCCCCAATGCGGCTCGTGCCCCTCGATATGCTTTGGTAGTCGAATAAAAAACATCGCGAGTGCCGCGACGAACATAAATCCGGCAAAGAGCAATAAGAGGACGCGGCTCGAGACGTGCGCCGCGAGGATCGAACCGGGGACGTTGCCGATGATTCCCAAGAGGCCGACGACGAGGCCGCTTCCGAAGCGCACGTTATTACGTTGCGAAAAAACGCCTTGTGCGGCGATTCCGCCGACGATTGCAAGTGAAGTGCCGATGGCCTCATGAACCGATTCGCCGACGAGATAAACGAGGACGGGGAGCGTGACGATCGATCCGCCACCGCCGGTGAGGCCGAGCGCGAAACCGATGAGCGCCCCATAGAAGAGGTCGAGCACGAACGTCTCGGGGGTCATGGAGCGTTCATTAGCTCTTGGGAGCGTTCTCGCCGCTTGCCGCGCTATCGGACTCTTCGATACCGACCATCATCACGTGGTGAAGGAAGAGCTGCGTTGCCTGCGAGTGCAGCACGCCCTCGCGTAAAACCGCCGCCAGCGTCCGCGTGAGATCGAGATCGTCGATCTCGGCAGCGTGGAGCACGCCGAGGCTCTCCCAGCGCCGGGCAACGCGTTCGGGCAAAAACGTGATGCCGAGCCCGGTGAGGACCGATTCGACGAGCGCATCGTTGCTGTTGAGCGCGAGGCGCACGTCGAGTTCGGAGAAGCGCGCTCCCAGGCGCTCTTCGAGTAGGCTGCGCGTGCCCGCACCCTCTTCGAAAATGACGAAGCGTTCGGCGGCGATCTCCTCAAAGCGCACGTTCGTTCGCTCGCCGAGGCAATGCTCGCGCGGGACGACGAGCAGAAGGCGGTCGCGCCCGAACGGATGGATCTCCAAGCCCTTCCGGCCGAACGGCAGTGCGACGAGTGCAATATCGACATCGTCGGCGGCAAGCCTGCGCTCCGCATCGCTCCGATTTCCGGCGATAACCTCTACGCGAATATCGGGATGTCGTTCGTAGAACCCGGCGAGAATCGTCGGAAGTACGGTGTCGGTGACGGTTCTGGTTGAGGCGATGACGATGTGGCCGCTCACGGCTTCGGCCGCATCGTCGATATCGCGCCGCATCATCTCTGCGGTTTGCAGCATCTGGCGCGCTCGTTCGTAGACGATCGTGCCGATCGCCGTGCTCTCCCAGCGGCCGTGGACGCGCTCCAAAAGTTGGGCCCCGACGGTGCGCGAGAGCTGAGCGAGCTGCGCCGAGACCGCCGATTGCGCGAGGTAGAGCGATCGTGCCGCCGCAGAAATATTCCCGGTCTCCACTACCCGAACGTATGTTTGCAGAAGCGAGAGGCTTAGCGTTGCCGTAAACGCTCGTTCTTCAGAAGGCATCGCCGGGCTGCATTCTCAGTCGCGGCGTCATTGACCCGTGTCATTTTAACGCTGCTCTGCTGGGGCTCATACTAGAGGCGGCAGACGGCCGGGCATGAACGCGCTCCAAAAAAGAGAGGGAGGTTCGGTGTGGGCGATGGCTTCTTGGTGCTGAAAATCTTCATCGTCGTAGCGGTCCTCGCGGTTGGGACGATGTTGTTCGTCGTCCTCTATCGCGCGCGCGAGCCGCTCGCACAGAGTGTTGTCAACGACGCCGGATACCGGCTCCGAAAAATCTGGCTCGGCGTCGTGCTGGTGGTTGCAGCAGCGGCATTCGTCCTCACGGTTCCGTTCTTCCCATATCCGTGGGCGAAAGCATCGCCGGGAGCGCGGCACTTCGAAATAACTGCGGCGCAATACGCTTTTGTGATGCCGGCCGTCGTCCCCGCGGATGTGCCGATCGTCTTCGATGTTACCTCGCAGGACGTCAACCACGGCTTCGGCATCTACGCTCCCGACGGCACGCTCTTCGCGCAAGTTCAGGCGATGCCCGACTACATCAATCATCTCCCGATCGAGTTTCATAAGCGAGGGCATTACGTCGTAAGGTGCCTAGAATTCTGTGGGATCGGGCATGCATACATGCACGGAGGTTTCGACGTACGATGAAAATTATGTGGACCTACATCGTGGCGGGGCTCACGATTTTTGGGCTGATGCTTCTTGTCGGGATTGGCCTTCGCGCCTCGCAGGCCGGCTGGTTACCGATCGATCCGGGAACGTTCTACTCGCTCTTAAGCCTCCACGGCGTCGGCATGATTACGGCGATGGCAATCGCCGGGCTCGGCCTACTTTGGTATCTCGTCGATCGTGAGATTCATTTAGACCCGCGCGTTGCAACGATCGCGTTTGTCTTTTTTGCACTCGGCGTGCTTGCCGTGATCGTCAGCGTGGTCGTCGGACACTACGGTGCCCTCTGGACGATGCTCTATCCGCTTCCGTTCGTTGGGACGACGTGGCCCTCGTGGGCAACGGGCGTCTGGCTACTTGGCGTGGCCGCCGTGATGTTGGGCTTCATGTTGATCTGCGCGCAACTTCTCGGCGCGATTCTGCGACGGTACGGCGGGTTGGGCTCGGCGCTGGGCATCGATTACGTTTTCAGACGCAAGGCTTTCGAGGCCGCCGGCAAACACCCGCCGAGTCCACAAATGCTTGCCGCAACCGTCGTCTCGATCGACGGCCTAATCGGCGGCGCGTCGGGGCTTCTCGTCGGCATCGCGATGATCGCGCATTGGCTCGATCCGCACGTCGCGATCGATCCGCTCTGGGCGAAGAACCTCACGTATCAATTCGGGCATACGTTTGCCAACCTCACGATGTATATGGCGGTTGCCGGAATCTACGTCGCGCTCCCAATCTGCGCGAAGCGCAGCTACCACACCTCGGTGCCGCTTGCGGTGGCTTGGTGGGGGACGTTGGTGTTCGTCATCATCGCCTACTTCCACCATCTCTATATGGATTTCGTGCAGTGGCCTGCGGTTCAATATATCGGCGAAATCAGTTCCTATCTTGCCGCAGTGCCGGTCGTGGTCGTCACGGTCTTCGGCGGTCTGATGTTGATCCATCGGTCCGGCATGAAATGGACGCTCGGATCGACCTTCTTTTTCGCCGGAATGGTCGGCTGGATCGTCGGCGGGAGCGCCGCCATCCTCGATGCAACAATTCCGTTCAACGTCGATCTGCATAACACGTTATGGGTACCGGCACACTTTCACACCTATCTACTGGAAGGCGTGTTGCTCTTTATTTTAGGATGGGTTTTTGTTTCGCTGGAGCAGCGTGCGGACAGCACGTCGAACGCCTTCGTCCGTTGGGTCGTCGGCCTTGGCATCTACGGCGGCGGTGCGCTCTTCTTGATCTCGTTCTACGTTGCCGGCGCGGCCGGGGTTCCGCGCCGCTATGCTACCGAGCCCGCTCCCGGCCCGTTCTGGGCGGGCGTTGCGACGGTCGGCGCGCTCTTCGTC
>JBMFXH010000135.1:0-5999 GCA_049964475.1 Vulcanimicrobiaceae bacterium | reverse complement strand
GAGGACTCGGCATCGAGCACGAACACCGGCATCCCTTTCGGCAACGCTTCGAGCGTTCGCGCGAGCCGTCGCTCCTCGTTTTTCGTGAGGATGACCGCGGTTATATCGGCAAGATTCACTGCGTCGAAACGCGCGTGCTGTGCTCGACCACGCTTAGGTCTGCGAGAGCTGCTTTGCGATCGGTACGCCGCCGCAACGCAGCGCCGCGCCGACAAAATCGCGGTAGAGCGGCGATGGCCGATTGGGGCGCGATTTAAATTCCGGGTGCGCCTGCGTGCCGACGAACCAGGGATGACGATCGGCGGGAAGCTCCACGATCTCGACCAGACTGGTCTTCCCGACGACGTGATGCCCGGTGAAGCGAAGACCATGTTCTTCGAAGATCGGGCGATATTTGTTATTGAATTCGTAACGATGGCGATGTCGCTCTTGAATCGTCGTCGATCCGTAGGCCGCCGCCGCGAGCGAATCGGGCTCCAGGGTGCACTCGTAGGTTCCCAGCCGCATCGTGCCGCCATAGCTCTCGAGATTCCGCTGATCGGGCATAAAATCGATGACCGGATCGGGCGTCGTTTCATCGACTTCGCTCGATTGCGCCTCGGAAAGGCCACAGACGTCGCGCGCGAACTCCACGCATGCGAGTTGCATGCCGTAGCAGATGCCCAAGAATGGGACGCCGTGCTCGCGCGCATAGCGGATCGCCGTCAGCTTTCCGTTGACCCCGCGCGCGCCGAAACCCGGCGCGACGAGAATCCCGGCTGCATCGGCGAGCACGCCGACGCCTTGGCGTTCGATCGCCTCCGAATCGATACGCACGATATCGACGGCGGCGTCATGAAAGATCCCCGCGTGATAGAGCGCCTCGTTGATCGAGATATAGGCGTCCTTGAGCTCGACGTACTTGCCGACGAGTGCAATCCGCACGCGATGCTCGGGGTGGAGAATGCGGTCGACGATCTTCGCCCATTCGTCGAGATCAGGTACGCGCGCCGGCAGGCCGAGCTTGCGGATCGCAGCCTCGGCGAGCCCCTCGCGTTCGAGATTGAGCGGCACCTGATAAATCGTCGGGGCGTCGCCGTTCTGTACGACCGCCTGGGGAGCGACGTCGCAGAAGAGCGCGATCTTTTCTTTGAGCTCCGGCGGCATCGGCAGCGCCGACTGCGTGCGACAGACGATCGCATCGGGCGAAATACCGATCCCGCGAAGTTCGCGCACGGAGTGCTGCGTCGGTTTCGTCTTGAGTTCGTCGGCGGCACCGAGATGCGGCACCAGCGTTAAGTGGACGTACATGACGTTCTCTTCGCCGACGTCGTAGCGCAATTGACGGATCGCTTCAAGGAACGGAAGCGACTCGATATCACCGACGGTCCCGCCGACCTCGACGATGCAGACGTCGCAACGGCTGCCTTCGGCGACGCGCTTGACGTGGGCCTTGATTTCGTTGGTGATATGCGGGATCACTTGAACCGTCGCGCCGAGATACTCGCCGCGTCGCTCTTTTTCGATCACCGAGTTATAGATCTGCCCGGTCGTGACGTTATTCGCTCGCGAGAGCGCTTCGTCGATAAAGCGCTCGTAATGGCCGAGATCGAGATCGGTCTCGGCACCATCTTCGGTCACGAAGACCTCGCCGTGTTGATACGGGTTCATCGTCCCGGCATCGACGTTGATATATGGGTCGAGCTTCAGAATCGCCACCGCGAAGCCGCGCGAGCGCAGCAGGCGCCCGAGCGACGCAGAGGCGATCCCCTTGCCTAACGAGCTCACGACACCGCCGGTAAAAAATATATACTTCGCCACGACGGAACGCTCTTTTCGCCTTGCCGGGCGGGCCTGCCTTCGACGCCCTGCACCCAACTGCGTGTGGAGCGCTATTTTTCGGTGAGCATGCGCACGTATCGCTCGAGCCCGGCGAGATCTCGGCCGACGACGATCTCATCGCGCGGAAAACTCGCACGAGCGAGGTCGACGAGGCCGGCGATCGTCGGCGGCGCCGCTTCGAGCAGCACCAGCGCCCCCGGCTTGAGCAGCGGCGGCAGCATCGGGAGAAGGCGGCGGTAGAGCGCGAGCCCGTCGGGGCCACCGTCGAGCGCCTCCTGAGGTTCGAACGAGAGGGGGTCCGGACGTTTGGGAAGCTCGCCCGTGGGAATATAGGGCAAGTTCGCGACGACCGCGTCGAAGTGCCGATCGCCCATTCCCGACGCGAGGTCGCCGAAACGAAATTTGCATTTTGCAAAAACGTTGAAACGACGTGCGTTATGCTCGGCAACCTTCAGAGCGGCGAGCGAAATATCGACGCCCTCGACGGCGACCGCGGCGAGTTCCGCCGCGAGCGTGCACGCAATCGCGCCGCTCCCGGTGCCGATATCGAGGACGGTGAGCAATTGCTTGGGATATGCAGGGTCGAGGCGACCGCGGAGATAGCCGAGCATATCCTCGACGAGCACCTCGCTCTCCGGCCGCGGCACCAAGACTTTATCGTTCACGACGAACTCGCGTCCGTAGAAACCCACCGTTCCGAGAATATACGCGACCGGCATGCCGGAGGCGCGTTTCTCGCAGAGCTCGCCGAAGCGTTCGGCCTGAGGACGGGACAGAAAGCTATCGCTATGGGCGAGAAGCCAGGCGCGATCGCGCCCGAGCACGCTCGCGAGCAGCAGCTGCGCATCGGTCCGCGGTGACTCGACGTACTTCGCCAGCGCCACGATGCCTCGCGCGAGCACCTCGGAGACACTCTGCGGACGATACCCCGAGCTACTCATCGCTCCGAAGCGTTCGGCAATCGCGCCTCGCTCCCCGCCAGTAAACGAGCGCGCTCGTCCTGCAAGAGCGCATCGACGAGGCGATCCATGTCGCCGTCGAGCACGCCGCGGAGATTTCCGAAGTTCTCGTTCACGCGATGATCGGTAATCCGATCTTGGGGAAAATTATAGGTGCGGATCTTCTCCGAGCGATCCCCCGTGCCGACCTGGCTACGCCGGATCGAACCGAGCGCTTCTTCTTGCTCGCGGCGCTTGCGTTCGTAGAGCGTCGAGCGCAGCATCTGCATCGCTTTTTCGCGATTTTGGATCTGCGAACGCTCCTGCTGCGACGCGACGACAATCCCAGTCGGCATATGCGTGATGCGAATTGCCGACTCGGTCTTATTGACGTACTGCCCACCGGCACCGCTGGACTTATAGGTATCGATCTGCAGATCGGAGGGGCGAATTTCAACGGTGACGTCATCGTCGATCTGCGGGAGCACCGCTACCGTCGCCGTCGAGGTATGGATCCGCCCCTGGCTCTCGGTCTGCGGTACGCGCTGCACGCGGTGTACCCCGGATTCATATTTAAAGTGCCGGTAGGCACCCGCACCCTTGATCGAAAAAACGATCTCTTTGTAGCCGCCGGCATCGCTGAGACTCTCGGAGAGCAATTCGACCTTCATGCGGTGCGACTCGGCATAACGCATGTACATGCGCGCGAGATCGCCGGCAAAGATCGCCGCCTCGTCACCGCCTGCGCCGCCACGAATTTCGATAAAAACATCGCGGTCGTCGTCGGGGTCGCGCGGGAGCATCAGTTCTTGCAACTCCGCGTCGAGGGCGGAGAGGCGCTCGTGCAGCGCGCCGATCTCCTCGTCGGCGAGCGCTCGCAACTCCGGATCCCCGGCCGACCGGGCAAGTCCCTCGGCTTCGACGAGTTCGCTTTGCAGGCGCTCGCGCTGACGAAATGCCGCGACCGTCTCTTCGAGCGTCGCCCGTTCTTTCGAGAGCGCGGTAAAGCGCACTTGATCGAACGAGCCGCTCGGGTTTCCCAGCTCGCGTTCGATTTCATCGAAACGTCGCGCCGCCGAGCGCAGGCGTTCGATCATTCCATCGTTGAGTTCGGCCATGATACAAAGCAAAAGCGAGCCGCGGAGGCAGCTCGCTTGCGTTTCGCTTGCAGCGCTAAGCGGAGGCGGCGGAGCTCTTCGACTCGCGCGCAGCTTTGCGTGCGGCGGCTTCGGCCTTCTTCTGCTCTGCAGCGGCGGCGCGTTGGTTGAACTTATCGACGCGTCCGGCGGTATCGATCAGTTTCTGCTGACCGGTAAAGAGCGGATGGCAGGCCGAACAGATCTCGACGCTGATCTTCTGATGCGTCGATCCGGTCGTAAACGTGCTCCCGCAAGCGCAATGAACCTGCGCGTCGGGGTACCAGGTGGGATGAATTTTCGGTTTCACAGCCCTCGTAGTATAGCAGCCCATGCAAGAGACCTCAGAGGCAGCTCTGAGGTCTCTTGCTCTCCCCTCCCCCAGAAGGGGAAAACCGCTAGTTGACCGGGGTCTTGGTGACCGCCGTGATCAGCCGCCCCGTCATCGGGACGCCGAGCCCCGTGACGAGATCGTAGCCCGGGGTCGAGAAGCAGCAGCCCGTGATCGGGGCGAGGCTGCCATTCTGGTTGGCCTGATTCTCGCCGTACTGCACGTCATAGAAGACCGAGGCGTAATTCGCGGGCGTAGAGGCGATTTGATAGAAGAGCGGCGCCGGGTTCCCTAAGCGATAGCTGTAGGGCCCCGTGGAGCCGTTCCCGCAGGTCGCGGACTGCTTGCAGGCTTGGAGCACGAGCGCCCACTGGGCGGCCGCCTGCGGTGCGGCGAGCGAGGTACCGCCGACCGCGCCGATCGTGCCACCCTCGGCGATATACATCCCAAACGCCTGCCCGGTGAGCGGATCGGCATCCATAGAGATATCCGGGAGACCTCGGAAGCCACCGAGTTGCGGGTTCCCGCCGGTGAGCGTCAGCCCGGCCTGCCACGCCGGTGCCGGAATCAGCACCGAGACGCCCCCGCCGGAGCCGATGTTGTTACCGAAGCTGCCGTCGCCGCCGAGGGTCGTCTGGTCGGCCCAGGCGGTGATCTGCCCGAGGAGATTGCCGGCGCCGTCGACCGGAGCGTTCACGCCGCCGACCGCGACGACGTTCGTATCGCTCGCCGGGTACGAGACGCAGGGGGTTGTCGGGTAGATGCCGGCCGAGGGAACCGCGCAGGCGGCGTTTCCGGTATCGCCAGAGGAGACAAAGACCGCGATGCCCTCCGCTGCGAGTGCTGCGAACTCACTGGGGCCGAGCCCGGTGCCTCCGGGGCCAACGTATGCCGCCCCGAAGTTCTGTTCGCCGCCGCCGTAGCTGAGGCTAAGGACGTCGGAGCGATTGTCGGCGATCGCCTGCTGGATCTCGAAGTCGGCGATGCTGATTCCTTCGGTGTCACCGAGCGTTTCGCCGGTAGGGCAGCTCGTCACGCCGACGTTCGCCGGATCGATCGCGCCGGTTGTGGGGTTGAAGCAGAACGAATAATAAGCGAGGTAGAAGTTCTCGTTCACGCCGGGGGCGAGGCTCGACGTCGTCTCGGTATCGAGTTGCGCTTCGCCGTCCTCAAGGTTGCAGGTTTGAAAGTTCGGGACGCCGCTGCCAGTGCTCTGGCAGCTAGCAAAATTCGGGCTCAACGGAGTGGTCACCGGTGGAGGCATGGTAAAGCCGGTCGCCGGTAACCCGGGGCCGAGGAGCGCCGGAAGGGTCGCCGGATTGACGAAGAGCGGTGAGGTGGGAATGAGGCTGACCGTTGCGACCCGCGTATGAAACGCCGCCCCATAGTAGGGGACGTCGTTCGGGTCGATCGGGCCGGTGCCGATCACGCCTAAGCCAATGCCATTGCCGGTAAGCCCGGCATTATAGGCACCGGTGAAATCGAATGCGCGCGCGACCTGTTGCGGCGAGAGCCCAGGGCCGAACGACGCAGTCGAGGGACGGATCAGGAAATTGTGGACCTGCGAGGCGATCGGAACGAGCGCGTTGAGCGCTGCGAGCGGAATGCTCCCATTGACGTGCGGCGTTCCAATCGGCGCGATAAAGCGCTCTTTCCCATACTGATAGTACCCAAACTTCACGCCGAGCGCCGCGGTAAATTGCGTGCTGCTGCCGACCAGCGAGAGCACGAGGTTCTGCGGCCACGAACCGACGCCGATGCCGTATTGCTGAA
>JBMFXH010000134.1:0-6028 GCA_049964475.1 Vulcanimicrobiaceae bacterium | reverse complement strand
CTCCGGGCTCTTCGGCTTCTCGGAACGAACTGCGGCGGAGTTCGGTATCGTCGGCCTTGCCGTCGATCAAGCCGAGCGGCGGATCAACGCGCGCATCGTTTCGGTCAACGGGGAACACCCGTATCTCTGCGCCGGGGATCGCTCGGTCTCGAATACCGCGCTGATCGCGCGAAAATTATTGCCGGAGGATCGGCTGGTCGTTTTCGGCGCGATGCGGGCGCTCAAACGCAGTGCCGCGGATTTTCGCGAACGTCGCCCGTGGCGCCTCGGCGAGCGCCTGCGCGCGGCGCTCGGCGAGATCGCGACCGGTATTCGCCGCACCGAACCGATTTTACGAACCGTGACGATCGTCAGTCTCGCGTTATTCGTGTGCTTCTCGGTCTTTTTCACCATCGCGCTCAAACTTAACCCGCTCGTTGCCATCTACTACGTCGTCACGACGATGACGACCGTCGGCTACGGCGATATTACGCCGTGTGCGAATTGCGCCGCCGGCCCGCTCTCGATGCCGACCGCCGTCGCAATCTCCGTGTCGATGCTCACCATGCTGACCGGCATATTCGTCTTTGCGGTCTTTACGGCAACGATCACCTCGACGCTCAACGCCGCGCAGATTCGTCGCTTGCGCGGGTTACGACAGATTCACCGTTCGGGTCACGTTATCGTCTGCGGTTCGGGGAACGTCGGCTCGTTAGTGATCGACTATCTGCGAGAACTCGGCGAAGAGGTCGTCGTGATCGAGAAGAATCCCGACACGATGTTGGTCGAGCTCGCGCGCGATCATAAAGTCGATCTCTTGACCGGTGATGTAACGAACGACGAAACGATCGCTTTTAGTTCGCCGGAGCGGGCGAAGGCGCTCGTCGGCGTTACGAATAGCGATACCGGCAATCTTGAGGCGGCGCTGGGGGCGCGCTCTCGTTCGCCCGCCGAGTCGCCGTTGCACGTGGTGCTTCGCGTCGACGACCGCTCGTTCGGGGAATCGATCCAACGCCATTTCGGCATCGCGTCCTTTTCGACGAGCGAGCTGACCGCAGCGACGATCGCCGGGCTCGCTCGCTTCGAATCGACTCGCGGACGCTTCCAGGTGCCGCGCCCAGATGGTTCGGGGCTCGCGACCTATCAACTCGCCGAGCGTTTACAGGGCGAGGAGAACCTCCCCCCGCCTTCGCCGCCCGACCTTATGGCGCGGGGCGAGGTCGTTCGTTGGGTCCCGCTTTTTGTCTGGCGAGAGTCCGGCCGGGGCAAGGGAATGGCACTCTCCATCCACAACTTTCGCGGGGAGGTCGAACCGGGCGACCGGCTCCTCTTCATGGTACCCCTCGATCAGTTTATCGTAGGGGTAGGAAAGGATAGTGGATGATCGGAATCGGCGACTCGTTGCCGCAGGTGACGCTCCTCGATGATGAAGGCAGGACGGTTCATACCGCCGGCCTGCTCGGCGCACCGCTGGTTCTGTATTTCTATCCGAAGGACGATACGCCGGGTTGTACCAGCGAAGCGTCGCAGTTCCGCGATCTCTATCGCGCGTTCGAACGGAAGGGTGCCCACATCGTCGGGGTCTCGCGCGATTCGGTCGCCTCGCACCAGAAGTTCAAGGCGAAATATAAGATCCCGTTTGCATTGCTTTCCGACACCGAATCGGAACTCTGCACTGCATGCGGCGTGCTGGTCGAAAAGAATATGTACGGAAAGAAACGGATCGGCGTCGCCCGAGCGACGTTCCTTTTTGACGGGCACGGTAAAGTTATCGCAGTGTGGCCGAAAGTCACCGTTGACGGGCATGCCGAAGAAGTGCTGGCGGCGATATCGTGACCGACGACCGGCTGCGCTTACGCATTCTGGGGTCGAGCGACTCGGTTCCTCGGGCGTGGCGCGCCTGTAGTTGCTATCTGCTGCAGAGCAATGAAACGTCGATCATCATGGATTTCGGCACCGGTGCACTGCCGCGTTTACGCGGTGCCGTCGCGTATCCGAAGATCGATGCCATGTTGATATCGCACATGCACGCCGACCATTTCGTCGATCTCATCCCGCTGCGCTACGGCCTGAAGTACGGCCCCGAGTTCCGCGAGGAGCGCTTGCCGCTCTGGTTGCCGCCCAACGGCACCGAGATGCTGCGCTCGCTCTGCGCCGCGTTTGCTTCGGAGGGACCGGGCGATTTTCTCGACGACGTCTTCGACGTTCAGGAATACAACCCCGAGCAGCCACTTCACATCAACGATATGTGCATCACGTTTACCAAGACGATTCACTATATCGATTGCTATGCGATGCGCGTCGAATACGACGACCGCGTGCTTACCTACTCCGCCGATACCGCTCCCTGCGACCGAGTCATCAAGCATGCCGAAGATTGCGATCTCTTTATCTGCGAGGCGACGCTGGGATTAACGCCGGAGAAGGGGATGCGCGGCCACGCAACGGCGACCGAGGCCGCCGAGATGGCCGAACGCGCCGGCGCGCGCCACCTCTTGCTCACCCACTACGGGAGCAAAGTCGATCCCGACGATATGCACGACGCCGCGGCGCGCGTCTTCGGCGGCCGCGTCACCATCGCCGATGACGGGAACGAATTCCGCGTCTAACGCCTAACGCGCGTTAGTTGTCGGTCTTGGCGTCTCCGCGCGGCAGCGAGAAGGCGATCAGCGCATTAATCGGGGCGAGCCCGCGGCTGACGACGGCGTACGGCGTCACCTGAAGGCCGAGCGCTTCGAGCCGTGCCTTGGCAGCGATGAGCTCGGTGGCGTTGGTGATGACGTCCTCCAGCAAGAGGACGTGCTGTCCCGGCGCGTAGGCGCCTTCGACGTACTCGTCGGGAAAGGCGCCGTAACCCTTCGGCTGTTTGCGCACCGCGAGCATCGGTAACCCGGTGAGTTGCGAGACCGCGGTCGCGATCACGACGCCGCCGAGCTCGGTTCCGCCGATGACGTCGGGGCGAAGGTGGGCGATCACCGGGGTGAAGAGACGCGCGATGCGCCGCAGCACCACCGGGTCGCTGAAGAGCCGGAATTTATCGATGTAGTAATCGCTGCGCACGCCACCCGAGAGTTGGTAATCCCCTCGGGTCAGCGCGCGTTCGACGATCGTCTTGCGCAGCCAGGCGACATCGCCGGGCGGCACGACCGATTCGCCGGGGTGTCCTAGATGCTCCATTGCCACGCGTTCCAGCTTTCGACGACGTGATTGGGCGCAAAGCCTTTGAACGACGTGCTGATCGGCTCCATCTGGCGTTCGTAGTAGAGGTAGATGATCGGGACGTCGGTCGCCAAGAGTTGTTGGATCTTCGCGTAGGCCTTCTTTCGCGTCGCACGATCGTACGAGGTCAGCGCGATTTTTTGGAGCGCTTCCATCTGCGGGTTGCAGAAACGCGAGTAGTTGTACCCGGCCGGCGCGACGTTGGCGCAGGTCGTCTGCGTCGAATCGTCGGGATCGATGCCCGCATACCACCCGGCTAAAGCGAGATCGAATTTGCCGCCTTGGAGGATGCCGCCGACGCTCGCGGGTGCGAAGAGCACGTCACCCGCGAAGTATTTCACCTGAACGGCGATACCGACTTTACGCAGCATCGCCTGAATGATGACGCTCTTCTTGACGCGCGTCGCGTTGGAGTTATCGGTAACGAGCACGAGTTCGAGTTGCTGTCCGTCTTTCACGCGGATGCCTCCGGGGCCGACTTTCCAGCCGGCGGCGTCGAGCAGTGCGCGGGCCTTCGCGGGATCGTAGGAGATCGCTTTAACGTGGGGATCGTAGGTCCACATAAAGGGCGGGGTGTCGGAGAGTGCCTTCTTTTCTTGACCGAAGGTCAGCGTATCGATAATCCGTTGTTTATCGATTGCCGCAGCGACGGCTTGACGAACGCGGAGACTCTTGAGGTACGGACGCTGCGTATTGACGTAGATACCCGAAAATCCGTTTGCGCTCATCCAGCGGATATCGATTCCGGGAATCGTTTTGATGATCGGGTAGTTGCTGATCGACGCTTGGAACATCCAATCGATACTGTGCGTGCGCAGCAGGTTGACCGTCGTGTTCTCGTCGGGGATGATGCGCAGCGTGATCTTCTTGAGCTTCGGCTTCCCGAGGAAGAAGTTATCGTTTCGCAGCAGCGTGATGTGGTCGCCGTGGACCCATTCCGCAAAGCGGAAGGGGCCGTCGCTCACCGTCGGCTCGCTATTGAACGGAACCGTATTGATGTTGGCATATTGAGCGAGCACGTGCGCCGGGGCGATGAAGTACGGTTGATCGCTATCGGTGAAGAAGGTGTCGACGAACGGCGCAAACGGTTTCTTAAGATGAACGACGACCGTGTAGGGGTTCGGGGTGTCGATCGACGCGATATCGGTATAGCCGTGGCGCGAGATCACGTCGTTGTTCGGGTTCATGATCGCCTTCCACGAAAAGATGACGTCGGCTGCGGTCACGGGTTTCCCATCGGTCCATTTGGCGTCGGTGCGCAGGTGATAGGTGATCGTTAAGCCATGGTCGGTGATCCCGCCATTGTGCAGCGACGGCACCGCCGTTGCGAGCATCGGTTGCATCGTGCCCTTTGCATCGGGGACGATCAACGGCTCGAACATCAGCGCGTCGACCAGCACGTCGGTCGTGTTGGAGTTCAACAGCGGGTTGAGGTTCTTTACATCGCTCTGAATCGCTACGCGAAGATGACCGGGCTCGACGCCGGCGCCTGCAGCGTTCTGCGATCCGGATTTCGAGCACGCGACGACAAGGGTCAGGAGCAGCGCTCCCGAGAGCAAGCGTTTCAACAACGACGGATCCTCCGAGTGTGGGGCGATGAGTGGATGACGAAGACGACTACGTGGTACTACCTGCGGGAACGCGCCCCGGGGGTGCCGGGTCGTATCGTTCGTGACTCCACCGATAGGTTCCCAACCCCTGGGTGGCGGTCCGAAGTTCGGTAATATAGCGAGCGAGCTCGACCAGCGGGACGTCGGCTTCGACGATCTCGCGCCCCTCGCGATCGCTTGGTTTCATGCCCAAGATCTGCCCGCGCTTCGCGGTGAGCTGCCCGATCACCGTTGCGGTGAAGTGCGCTGGGATCGTCACCTCGACGCGGGCGATCGGCTCGAGAACGATCGGCTTGCACTTGGGAAGCGCGTCGCGGACGGCCATGCTCGCGGCGGTGCGGAACGACTGCTCGCTGGAATCGACGTCGTGGTACTGCCCGTCGAAGAGCGTGACGTGCAGGTCGGTTACCGGGTAGCCGCTCGTGCCGCGGGCGAGGGCTTCGCGGACGCCCTTCTCGACGGCGGGAATGAACTGCTTGGGAACGACGCCGCCGACGATCTCGTCGTCGAAGAGCAATCCGCTGCCGCGTGGGCGCGGCGCAAAGCGAATATGCACGTCGGCGAACTGTCCGTGCCCGCCGGTCTGATGTTTGTAGCGTGAATGCACCTCGGTGCTCGCCGAGATCGTCTCGAGATACGGCACCGCCGGTGGGGCGATATCGATCTCCACGCGATGCTTGCGGGCGAGCCGTTCGACGGCGATGCCGACGTGCTGCTCCCCGCAGCCCAGGAGCAATTGCTCGCCGGTAAATTGAGCGCGCGCGAGTTGGAGCGAGGGATCCTCTTCGATGATCCGCGCGAGCATCTGCGAGATCTTCGCTTCGTCGATACGCTCTTTGGGCTTGATGGCGACGGCGAAGACCGGGGGCGAGAATTCGATCGGCGGTAGCGGTGCGACGCCGGGTGCACCGGCGAGCGTTGTGCCGGTCGTCACCCCTTCGAGGCGCGCGACGGCGACGATGCTTCCCGGTCCGGCCGAGGCGATCGGCTCGCTTTTCTTTCCGAAGAGTCGATACAGGCCGCCGACGCGAACGCGTTCGCCGGTACGCAGATCGGTGACGGTGGCATCGGCGGTCAGCGTACCGTCGTGAATGCGCGCGACGGAGAGTTTTCCCGATTGCGGGTGGACGATCGTTTTGATGACCTGCGCGCGCAGCGGTGCTTGCGCGTCACCGACCGGTGCGGGGAACCAGCGCTCGATCGCCCGGAGCAGCGCGGCG
>JBMFXH010000133.1:0-6066 GCA_049964475.1 Vulcanimicrobiaceae bacterium | reverse complement strand
TACTCGGGCTGACAGAGCCCTACTCGGGCTGACAGATCCCTACTCGGGCTGACAGATCCCTACTCGGGCTGACAGAGAGCCCCACTCGGGCTGACAGAGAGCCCCACTCGGGATATCATTGCCGCGCGGCTCCTCGGGATGACCGTGCCGCGCGAAGAGGCGGCGGACTGACGCGCGAGAATAGCCTCGGCATGTATCGCGCTTTCCTCGTAACGGCGCTCGCGCTCGCGCTTCCATTCGGCGGCGCGCTCTCAGCGCGCTCCTATCACCACTACGAGCGCTACAAACCGATTCGTTGCGGCACCGAACTTTGGGCGATGAAGACGCTGCGCGACCGCGACGCGGCGCATATCGATTTTACGCCGCACGCTACCACGATCGCGTGGCTCGCCGCGCAGCGCGCACCGCGCGACCCCGACCTCGTCACCCGTCGCCTCTCGCCGGTGGAAACGACCGTGTGGCGCGTGCGCGCACAACTCGTCGGCTATCGCATCGAAGCCGACGGCGATTACCATCTTGTGCTGCGCGATCCGCGCAGCGGTGCGACGATGATCGGCGAGATCCCGATGCCTTCCTGCGTTGCAACGCGCGGGGCGCAATATTCCGCGTTGCGCAGCGCGATCGATCGTATCGGGCACCACCGCGCGACGCGATTTTGGTGGTGGCTCGATTACCACGGCGCAACGCCCCCGACCGTCACGATCGTCGGCGTCGGCTTTTTCGATCGGATCCATCAGCAAGACGGCGTCGCGCGCAACGGCGTCGAGTTGCATCCCGTGCTCGGCGTTAGCCCGTAGCCTTCGCCGAGCGCGGATGCTGCGGGAACCTAGAGCCCCAGCGGATAGGCTTCCTCACCGTGCAGGGCGATGTCGAGCCCCTGCGCCTCACCTTCCGGCGGTACTTTGACCGGCGTGATGAGGTTGATGAGCCAGAGCATTGCAAACGTGAATACGAACGCGTAGGCACTGCACAGCACCGCTGCGGTTACCTGTTTGCCGAAGAATGCGACGCCGCCGAAGAGCAAGCCGTTGGCTCCGTTGGGGTTCCATTGCGTCGATGCAAAGACGCCGAGTAAGACGATGCCGAGAAATCCCCCGACGCCGTGGACGCCCCAGACATCGAGTGCGTCGTCCCATCCTAAACGGTTCTTGAGTGCTACTGCATAGTAGCAAACGAAGCCGGCTGCAAGGCCGATGATGACTGCGGTAACCGGAGAAACGTAGCCCGCCGCCGGAGCGATCGTCGCGAGCCCGGCGACCGCGCCGGTGAGCAGGCCGACGAACTTCGGCTGGTGCCCGTATGCCCACTCGATGAGCAACCACGCGACCGCCGCGAAGGATGCCGCGACATCGGTGTTGAGAAACACGGTTGCAGTAACGGCGTCGACGCGCAGTTCGGAACCGGCGTAAAACCGTACCAGCCAAACCACAGAAGCCCGGTGCCTAACGCGATAAGCGGCACGTTATGCGGTTTGTTCTCGATGACCGTTCGCCGCCCGACGTAGAGCACCGACGCAAGTGCGGCGAAGCCCGCCGATGCGTGCACCACAATACCACCGGCAAAATCGAGGACGCCCCATTGTGCGAGGATAGGCGACGTGCACGACGAGCGGAATTCCGGCGTTGTTGCCGGTGAACATCGTCTGCAATGTCACCCCGTGGAGAAACGCATACTTCAATGGGTTGCCGATAATCCCGTGCCAATCGGGACCGAAGCTCATCGAATAGCCGAAGGCAAACCAGAGAACGGTCGTCTACCCCAGCGACATAAAACTTTGAATCATGATGCTGAGCACGTTTTTACGCGCGACGAGACCGCCGTAAAAAACGCGAGCCCCGGTGTCATCAACATGACGAGGCTCGCGCAGAGTAACATGAAGCCGGTATTGCCGATGTTGACCGGCATCGTGGCAGATGGCATAGGCGCCTCCGGAAGAATAGCAGTAGCCGGGGGCTACGCCCGGAAGCGGAGTACTCCTCCGAATATCGCGCTATTTCAACGGTGTAGCCGATTGGACGTCCGAATTGAAGCGTCCGAAAGTCGCGGGGTACTCGCGGAAGAGATTCTCTAGCGCGGTGATGCGCTCGGCGTCGCCGGGGTGATCGGAGAGAAATTCCGGTGGGCTCGCCATGTTGGCGTTTTCGAAACGCCGGAAGAGCCAGACCATGCCCCACGGATTCATTCCCGCTGCAGCACAGGTAAACGCGCCTTTGCGATCGGCGTTCTGTTCGACCGTGCGCGAGAAACGCAGGCTCTCGAGTCGCGTGCCGATACCGAGCACCGTATTCACCATGCGGTTATTCCCGCCGCCGAGAAGCAGATCGGCGAGCGTTGCCAGCACGTTCAATCGTTGGTTTTTTTGCGCGAGGTTATAGACGTCGTGATGGATATCGTGCGAGGTTTCGTGACAGAGTACCCCGGCGAGCTCTTGTTGGTTCTGCACGAACGTCATCAGCGAATCGGTCACGTACACGTTGCCGCCGGGAACGGCGAAGGCGTTCGGCTGGCTCATGTGCACGAGAAAAAAATGGAATGGAAAATCGTATTGCGGGTCGGCAACCTTCGCGATGCGCGCCGCGATCGGATTGAGGATGCGATAGTAAGGCGACGCGTGCAAAATGACGCCCTGGCGCTGCAGCGTTTGGTATTCCTGTTGGCCGACCTGGGCCTCCCACTGGTGTTCGGTAAGCGCAGCCGCAGGCGCCGCGGCCCCCGATGCGAGCATCGCTGCAAAGAGCCCGGCGAGCGCGGGAGCGAACGATCGGAGTTTCATGCTGCCTCCTTCGGTCTCAGATCCCGAGAAGGCTTCCTCTTAGACACGTTGACATATCAGGATTTACTGATATAATCCCAGAGATGGCACGCGCTCAGGTTCAACCGCAGCCCGTTTCCTCCGCGCCGGTCGCGGAGCTGGCCGACGAATTCGGCTCGGCGCTCTACGCGCGCTTCTTCTCCGGCCTCGCCGACGAGACGCGCTTGCGCATCGTGCGCCTGCTGCTCGATGGGCCCAGGAGCGTCGGCGAACTCGTCGCCGCGCTCGGGATCGCGCAGAGCCGGGTGAGCAATCACCTCTCATGCCTGAAATGGTGCGGCTACGTCCGCACGCAGCGCAGCGGTAAATACGTCATCTACGAACTCGGGGATCCACGGATCGCCGAGATCGTTGCGCTCGCCCAGGGAGTCGTCGCACGAAATGCCGCTCACATCGAAGCCTGTACGAGGTTAGGATAGCGCATGAGAACGCTACAAATGTTTCCGAGCGCGATCGCACGCACGTTCGTGACGCGCCCTTGGCACAGTGCGCTGCTCGTCGCAGTCGGCGGAAGTGCGCTCGCATTTTTTTACGCGATCGCTTTACCTGCCGAACGGTACGGTGCGTTCGGCGTCGGCGCGCTCGCCTATCTCACCGCGCCCGAAGCGATCGCCGCTGCGATCATCGGTTACGGAACGACTCTCGCAATCGCGATCAACTTGGGCAGCAATGCCGCGCGCGGAAGCGAGGCGTTGACCTTCGGCGGTGCGTTGGCGGCGCTGTTGCCGAGCAGCCTCTGCTGCACCACGCTGGTTCCCAGTGCGTTAGCCGCCCTCGGCGCCAGTGCGCCCGCCGTCTTGCACACGACTGGGCGCTTCCAAGGCTTCTTCGCTGCATATAGCAACGCGTTCGTCGGCTTTGCCGTCCTTGCCGTTCTCGCAGCTCTTTGGCTCGCCGCACGCAGTTCGCAGAACCACTGCACGATCTCAACACAAAAAGGACACAGCTCATGAAATCGTTCCTTCTCTCGCTCGCCGCTATCGGGCTGCTTTCGTTTGCGGCATCGGCGCCACCGGCGCGCGCTCTCGCCGAAGTGCCGGCTATCGCCGTCGGGCACCCCGCACCGAATTTTCAGTATCATCTTCTTGACGGCAAGCGCCTGTCGGCGCGCAGCCTGCACGGTCATCGCTATCTCCTGTGGGTGATGGCAACGTGGTGCCCGTCCTGCGTCACCGGTGCGCACGCACTCGCCGCGCACGCCGCACAATTGCGCCGCAAGGGCTTTCGCATCGTGCAGTTGGAAGCGAACGGCGACCTCGGCTATCCGGGCCCGTCGTTAGCGTCGATTCGCAACGGGATCGGTGCGGTCGCATCGCCCCCGAACTGGTATTGGGGCATCTTGAGTGAATCGCAATCGCTCGCCCTCGACCCGAGCAGTGCGCCCGACGTCTTCTATCTCGTCGATCGGCACGGCCGCGTGCGCGCGCAAAGCAGTGCTCCCGCAGCGCATTGGGCGCAGATCGCCGCCTTTGCCGCAGGTGCGAAATGAACGTTCCGGATATCGCGGTGATCGGCGCGGGCTCGGCGGGCTTCTCGGCGGCGATTCGCGCGAGCGAACTCGGCGCGAGCGTTGCGTTGATCGGCGACGGCACCATCGGCGGCACCTGCGTGAACGTCGGCTGTGTGCCGTCGAAAACATTGATTCGCGCGGCGGAAGCGCTCTATTCCGCACGCGATGCCGCGCGATTCCGCGGCATGAGCGGGCGCGCCGCGATCGACGATTGGGCGCAACTCGTCGCACAGAAAGACGAACTCGTCGCATCGCTGCGGAAAGCGAAGTATAGCGATCTGCTGCCCGAGTACGAGAACGTTACCTACATCGCCGGGCGCGCTCGGCTGCGCCCCGATGGTGTCGAGGTCAACGGCACCGTGCTCGCGACCGATAAAATCGTTATCGCGACGGGAAGCTCGCCGCGCAAACCGGTGATCCCCGGCATCGACGACGTAGCCTGGCTCGACAGCACGCGGGCACTCGATCTGCACGAACTGCCGACCTCGATGTTGGTGATCGGGGGCGGTGTGATCGGCTGCGAACTCGGACAGATGTTCGCACGCGCGGGCGTGCGCGTGACGTTGCTCTGTCGCACGCATTTACTGCCCGGTGAAGAGCCCGAGAGTGGCGAGGCACTCGCGGAGTATCTCCGCGCCGAAGGCATCGACGTGCGTTGCGGCGTGCAGTACGAGCGTATCGCTGCGAACGGCGAGGGCGTGAAACTGGTGCTGCGCAACGCCGACGGCAGCCGCGAGGAACTCAACGCACAACGCGTCCTCGCTGCGACGGGACGACAGGCGAATACCGCCGGGCTCGGGCTCGCGGAGGTCGGCGTGCGCACGCTCCCCAATGGCGCGATCGAGGTCGACGAACGCATGCAGAGCACGCGTGCCGGCACCTATGCCGCAGGCGACGTGACCGGGCGCGATCTCTTCGTGTATATGGCGGCGTACGGTGCGAAGCTCGCGGTCGACAACGCCCTGGGAGCGGGCGGGCGCAGCTACGATGCAAGCGCGATGCCGCGAGTAACGTTCACCGACCCGCAAGTTGCAAGCGTCGGCTTGACTGAAGCGCAAGCCGAAGCACGAGGTTACGACGTGCAATCGGTGCGCTTGGAGTTGCACGATCTGCCGCGTGCGCTCGCCGCACGCGATACGCGTGGCTTCGTGAAACTCGTCGCCGAGCGCGAGAGCGGAAAATTGCTCGGCGCGCACATCGTTGCGCCCGAAGGCGGCGACAGCATTCAAACCGCGGTGCTTGCAATCAAACACGGGCTGACGGTAACCGATCTCGCCGAAACGCTTTTCCCGTATCTGACGACCGTCGAGGGAATCAAGCTGGCAGCGCTCGGCTTCGGCAAGGATGTTGCGAAGCTTTCCTGCTGCGCCGGCTAGAGAATGTAGAGGAGCACCCGGAACGAAGCGCTAAGCCACGAAACGTTCGCTGCCAGGAACCCGGTGGAACTCCGGGACGGTCGCGCCACTGTAAGCGGGGAGCTTCCAAACGTCACTGCATCGGCGGGAAGGCGTTTGGAACGATAGCGAGGATCCGCGAGTCAGGATACTGCAACGAACGCTTGCTCTAGGTACGCCTCGCGCAAAGGTGGTGCAGTTTGTGTCCTTCGATTTCGACGAGAAAAGGCGACGCCGGCGTTACGCGTTTGGGCGGCGGCGAGCAAATATCGAAAGCCGACGCGCGCGTGGAAGCGTACGGCGCAATCGACGAACTCAACACCGTTATCGGCATCGCGCGCACTTCGTGC
>JBMFXH010000132.1:0-6083 GCA_049964475.1 Vulcanimicrobiaceae bacterium | reverse complement strand
GTCGCTTCCATCGGTGCCATCGCCATCGATCCGCGCAACGCGAAGATCGTTTGGGTCGGTACCGGCGAGAGCAATCCTCGCAACGATGTGATCCGCGGCGACGGGATCTATAAAAGCGTCGATGGCGGGAAAAGTTGGAAAAATGTCGGCTTGCGCCGTAGCGGCCATATTGCGGCGATCGCCGTCGACCCAAGCAACGGCAATCACGTTGTCGTTGCGGTCCTCGGTGACGTCTATCGCAACAGCGTACACCGCGGCGTCTATGTGACCTTCGACGGCGGCAAAACTTGGAAAAAGACGCTCTATCTCGCGCCCGATAGCGGTGCGAGCGACCTGGCGATGGACCCAAACGATTCCCGGATTCTCTATGCCGGTATGTGGGAGTTTCGTCGCAAACCGTGGACGTTTTCAAGCGGCGGTATTCATGGCGGCCTCTATAAATCGATCGACGGCGGGAAAAGCTGGAAGCGGATCGACGGCGATGGCTTCCCAACCGGGCTTACCGGGCGTATCGGCCTGGCAATCGCGCCGAGCAATCCGAATCGCATCTATGCGCTCATCCAATCGCGTGAGGGCGTCCTCTGGAGATCCGACGACGCCGGTCTGCATTGGATAAAATTGTTTTCCGGAACGCTGATCGATCAACGCCCGTTCTATTTCACGCATCTCGCCGTCGATCCGAAAAACGAAAATCGGGTCTATACGCTCTCGATGAATCTCGCCGTAAGTACCGACGGCGGAAAGAGCTTCAAGCGCTTCGGTCGCGGCGTGCACGCCGACGCCCACGCTATATGGATCGATCCGCAGAATGGAAAGCGATTTATCATCGGCGATGACGGCGGCTTCGCGCTCACCCTCGACCGTGGGAAGCACTTTTCATTTACGCGGAATTTGCCGATCGAACAAGTCTACCATGTCGGGCTATCCTCGGAGCGTCCGTTTATGGTCTGCGCTGCGCTGCAAGATAACGAAGCATTCTGCGGGCCGTCGAACTCTCGCTCCTACGATGGAATTACCGGGCGCGACTGGCGCGTGACGGTTGGTGGCGACGGCATGTGGGCGGTTCCCGACCCGGCGGATTCGCGCTACGTGTTCGCCGACTCCGAAGATGGCTATTTGCTGCGCTACGACTGGAAGGATGAAGATTTTCGCTACGTCGGGCCGTACAACGCGACATCGGCGGCGCGTTTCGATTTGCGGCTGGCGAAATATCGCTTTAACTGGGATTCGCCGATCGCCTTCGCACCGTGGAATCCGCAGGTCCTCTGGTATGGTGGAAACGTCGTCTTTCAGAGTACCGACCGCGGCGAGCATTGGGTGCCGATCAGCCCCGATCTTACAATGAACGTAAAATCGCATCAGGCCCCGTCGGGCGGCCCGATTACCAAAGATGTCTTCGGCACCGAATACTCCGATACGATTCTCGATATCGAAGGGTCGCCGGTTGCGAAAGGAGAGATCTGGGTCGGCACCGATGACGGGCTCGTGCAACTCACGCGCGATGGTGGGAAAAGCTGGAAGAACGTTACGCCGCCGGGACTCGCCCCATTCGGTCGCGTCGAGACGGTCGCTCCTTCGCCGTTTGCAGCCGGAACGGCCTATGCCGTCGTCGATCGACATCGCTCGGGTGACGATGCGCCCTATGCATTCGTTACCGACGATTTCGGCAAGCATTGGCGCAAAATCGTCACCGGAATTCCTCCAACCGAGTTCGTGAGAACCATTCGCCCCGATCCCGTCAATCCGGATGTCGGCTACCTCGGCACCGAGCGCGGACTCTACGTGAGTTTCAATGACGGACGAAATTGGACGAGCTTGCGAAACAATATTCCGGTCGCGAGTTTTCGCGATCTTCGGATCGCTCCGCGCGAGCGCGACTTGGTCGCCGCTACCCATGGGCGCGGCATTTGGATCCTCGACGATCTGACCCCGCTGGAGCGACTCGGTGCAGCGCAGCGAGCCGGCTTCATGCTCTTCCATCCACGCACGACCTACCGCTGGGTCATGCACTCGAATCAAGAGGGGCTCTACGGCAGATTCTCCGGCAAAAATCCTCCATCCGGAGCGACGATTTCGTTCTATCAACGGCGCGTTTCGAGAACCCCGCCGATGTTGCAAATCTACGATGCGGCGGGACATCTCGTGCGCAAGATCGCCGGAACCCACACCGTCGACAAAAAAATCGTTGCACGCATCTCGAATCGACCCGGTATTAACCGCTACGTTTGGAATCTCAATGCGACGCCGGCCGTCCAATGGAAAGGCGCAGCGCCCGCGTTTCGCGTACAGTCGGGGCCACCGGTTCCTCCGGGAACCTATACGCTTCGGCTCACTTCCGATGGACGCACCGAAACGACGATGCTCCTACTGAAAGCCGATCCGCGTTCGCCGTGGCGACAAGCCGATTACGAACGTGCGTATCGCTTCAATCTCGGGTACGTGCATGTTACCTCGGCGATCGATACCGTGCTCAATAATCTCGATGCGATGGGCGCATCGCTTGCTAAGGCTCGGGCGGCAACGCGAGATGCAACCTTGCGCGCCGCGATTTCAAGCGCGATCGAACGGCGGAATGCCGTCTTTGCGGCCTTTACGGCGAACTATCGCAACGGTGAAGACTTTGCTTTACGGGCGGGCTCGTTACGAGAGGATTTGCCGGCTGGGCTCAGCTTCTCGCTTCACCCACCGACCGCCGCCGATCTCGCGTTCGACCGATCGTTTATGGTTCGCTATCGCACGGCGATGAAACGCTACGCCCTACTCGAGACCGATGTGATGCAGCCGCTGCAAGAACGATTGAAGGCCGCTCGTTTACCGAGTATCCGCGGGCTGCATGCGGTTGCTCCGTGAAGAGATAATGCTCTTCAAAGCGCTTCGTACGATCTGCTTCGTCACGACCTTGGTGCTCGTAGCCGCATGCGGCGCGGGAGGCTCCGTTGCCGGATCCGGCGCGCTCGCTCCGACGCCGAGCCCGAGCGCGACGTGGTGGATGCCTGCTCCGGGATCGAGCTTTCAATACGATCTCAGCCAGGCGGGGCTTCCGTCGCCAGCCGCGGCGATCGAGGATATCGATTGGGAGGCAACGACGGCAAGCGATGTCGCTTCGCTGCACGCCGCGGGAGGGCGCGCCATCTGCTACGTCGATGCGGGGACTTACGAAAACTGGCGCCCCGATGCATCGAGTTTTCCGGCGATCGTGCTGGGAGATACGTACGTTGGTTACCCGAACGAACGCTGGCTCGACGTCCGACGCGTCGATATCCTCGCGCCGATCATGGATGCGCGAATCGCGAACTGTCGAGCGAAAGGGTTTGACGGTGTGGAGTTCGACAACGTCGATGGATATTCCAATACGACCGGGTTTCCGCTCACCCTTCAGGATGACGAGAGCTATCTCACCAACTTAGCTGCGTTCGCACACGCCGATGGGCTCGCCGTCGGGTTGAAGAACGCGCCGGAGATGTTGCCGGCGATCTCGTCGACCGTCGATTTCGCCATTAACGAAAGCTGTTGGGCGCAGGGATGGTGTGCCGCGGATGCGCCGTTACGAACGGAGCATAAATTCATCGTCGATGTCGAATACGACGACGTGACGACGGCGGCGCAATTCACTGCAGCGTATTGCCCTGCCGCGGCGGCGCTCGGCGATACGACGATCCTCAAGCATCCGGCGCTCGATGCGTGGATCGTCACCTGTCCGCCGTAGCGACTACCCGGTCTTAATTCGCTTACTGCGCCCGGTCGTGTGCGGTGCTTTCCCACGCAGGGGTTCGAAGCGTCCACCGCTGCTGCGCGCAACGACGACCGTGCAGAGTGCGCCGGCGATCGAATCGTCGATCGCGCGTTCGACGAGCTCGAAGCTGCCGTTTACGTGAATGCGGGCGGCCGCGGCGAAGCGTCGGTCGGGATGTGCCGCCAAGTGTTCGAGCCGCTCGATCAGCGCAATCCGCGCGATCGGAGCATCCCCCTCGAATAGGCAATATTCCGTGCCGCGAGCCGCGGGGCGCGTGCGAATCTCACCCGCAGGCTCGCTCGTCGTGCCGATACGCAGAAAGACCGTTGCGCCCTCGCAGGTGCGCAGTGCGGCAAGGAGCCCTGGCCAGTGGAGATTCTTGGGGGCGGTTCGTTGCATGATGGATGGGCCTTTCGGAGAAGCGCTGCACCCGGCCTACCCGGCTACGCCGACTGCCTCGCTGTCACCCCGAGTAGGGCGCTTTAGCGCCCGTATCGAGGGGCGTATCGAGGCGCTTTTCCCGCTCGCTTAAGCGCTCGTCGGGTGTGCCGCAGGCGAACGCGTGCGGAAAACGCGAGATGCAGCGGCGGCTGAACTTTTTCGACGAGCACCTCGCTGACACGGAGCGCCCTCGATTCGCGCATTTTGCTACGCAGCGGGTTTCAATGTTTTATCGTAGATCCATAGCAACAACGCGGTTACGACACCTGCGCCGGTCACGATCCACCAAATCGTTGCCGGGTGCTGCCCGGCGCTTCCGAAATGCTGGAGCAGGGCGCCGCCGAACCAGCCGCCGACGATCGAACCGATGCCGATCGGAAGAAACGCAAAACCCATGTAGGTGCCTTGCTGCCCGGGCGGTGCGAGACGCGAGATATATTCGTAATAACGCGGCGATTGCACGATCTCGCCGAGCGCGAGCACAACCAAGCTGAGGATGGCCATCAGCACGGTTGCCTTCGTCGCGATGAGTAGCCAGCCGACCGAGGTGAGGAGCGTGCCAAGCGTGAGAGCTCGGAACGATGGAATGCGTCGCGTAAGCGCATTCATTGCAACGGTGAGCGTGATAACGATGAGCGGATCGGTGATAAGAATCATCGCGGTGTTGGCGTTGGAATCGACGTAGTCATGAATGTAGATCGGGAGAATCAGGTACTGCTGCCAATAGACGATCCAGTAGCCGGAAAAAATGACGAGAAAGAGAACGAAGCGCCAGTTACTAAATACTGTGAGAAAATCACGCGTCGACTTCGCGAGCGAATTTGAGGATTCTTCGGCACGCGCGCGCGGCTCGCGGAAAAAGACAAGCACGACGAAGAACATCAACGCAACACTCATCGCGGCGATTAAAAAGACATCCTGAGGCGGAAGGCGTGAATGCAGCCAGCCCGCGAGGAAGGGCCCGAGCGTACTGCCGATGTTGACCATCGTGTAGTAGATCGCATACCCGATCGAACGAACGCTCTCTTTCGAAGCGCGTGCGGTGGTGCCGACGACCGATGGTTTCACCAGCGCAACCCCGAGCGCCGGCAAGAACAGAATGACGCCTGCCAATAGGCCGAGCGGAACGACGGCACGTACGGGAGCGAGCCACGGTGCACCGATCGACCCGACCATAAAATACGCACAGGTTAAAATAAAATATGCGGCGGAGAGCGCCCGGCGGAAACCGATCCGATCGGCGAGCGCCCCGCCGAAGATCGCCATCACCCAGACGGCGCCGCCGAAGATTCCGCTGAGGCTCGCCGAGAGTGCGCTGGAGAACCCCAGCGTCTGGTTGAGATAGAGCGCGAGGGTGGAGAAGACGGCGTAATAGGAAAGGCGTTCGAAAATCTCGCTGACGTTGGCGACCCAGAACGGTCGCTCGAAACCATGCCGAATCTCGTCGATCTTCATGGGCGGTGCGTTTCCCAATACCCTCGTTCGATTCCCGTTTTCAGGCCTGCGCCTGCGCGAGGCTCGGCGAAAGTGCTGCAAACCTGCCGAGGAGCGCGTATCTGTGTGGTAGATGCGCTGTGGGCAACGACGATGTTGTCTCCACCAATCTGCACGAAAGAGCGAAGCAAAAAACGAAGAGCGCACGGCTCGAATATGCGGTGCGCTCTTCCGGACTGCCCAAGGCCTCGGGTGGCGTTATTGAATGACGACTCCCGTCGTTGTCACGCCGATGTTTGCAGTAACCTGTTGCCCGTTCGTATCGGCGAAGGTCGCCGTACAGGTCCCGGCGTTCACGCCGGTCACCGTGAAGGTGAAGCTGGGCCCGGTACCGCTGCTCGGAGTGACCGTCGCAATCGTGCTGCAGGTATCGCTTTCGGTGAAGGTGCCGGTGTACCCGGTCTCCGTGACGACC
>JBMFXH010000131.1:0-6084 GCA_049964475.1 Vulcanimicrobiaceae bacterium | reverse complement strand
AACGTGACGCTCGAAATCGCAAAAGGGGACTTCCTCTTTCTCGTCGGTAGCTCGGGGACCGGAAAATCGAGCCTCTTGAAGCTGCTCTACCACGATGCGATCCCCAGCCACGGCGAGATCGTCGTCGACGGTATCCGCGTCGACAAGCTTCGCGGCGCGCGCATCGCCTCGTTACGGCGCCATCTCGGTGTCATCTTTCAAGATTTCAAGTTGCTCAACGACAAAACGGTCTGGGAAAACGTTGCTTTTGCGATGCACGTCACCGGAGCGCACACGCGCGAGATCGAACGGCAAGTCCCGCGCACCCTCGATTTAGTCGGGCTCGCGCACAAGAGCCGCATGTTCCCAAGCGAACTCTCAGGAGGCGAACAGCAACGCACCGCCATCGCCCGCGCGATCGTCAACAATCCCAAACTTTTACTCTGCGACGAACCGACCGGCAACCTCGACCCTGAAAACACGGCCGAGATTATGGACTTGTTGTTGCGCATCAATACCAAGGGCACCACCGTCGTGGTAGCGACGCACAATCAGTCCGTCGTCGATCGTATGCGCAAGCGCGTCGTGCGGCTCGAGGACGGGCGCATTTTCACCGACGAAGAGCGGGGATTTTATTATCTTGGACTGGGGCAAGGTCAAGTTCTTTCTGGGTGAGGTGGGGCGCAACTTCACGCGCAACGCCGGCATGCAAGCCACCGCGATCGGCACCGTCGCGGTGACCGTTGTTTTATTAGGTCTCTTTCTCTTCGTGCGCTTGACGCTCGCGGGGGTGGGAGATCGGTTGCTCAAGCAGATCGAAATATCGGTCTATTTCCACACCAACGCGACGACCGCGCAGGAAAACCACCTCCGCGACATGCTGCGAGCCGACCAACGCGTCGCTTCGTTCACGTTCGTTCCGAAAGCGGAGGGGCTCAAGCAACTGCGCCGTCAGACGCAGGGATCGATCGACGTCTCGATGCTTACGCAGAACCCGCTTCCCGATAAGTTTCGCGTTCGCGTCAGCAACCCGGCGGAGGTCTCGGCGGTCGCCGATGCGCTGCGCGGCGAGCCCGGCGTCGCCAACGTGGTGTACGGGAAAACCATCGTCGGACGGTTATTGCAGCTTGGAGTGGTGCTGCGACGCGTTAGTATCGCGCTCATCGTCGCGTTGCTTTGCGTCGCGGCGATCATCATCTCGAATACGATCCGCCTGACGGTCTATGCGCGGCGTCGCGAGATCGCGATCATGCAACTCGTCGGTGCGACCGCGACCTACGTGCGCATGCCGTTCGTCTGTGAAGGCGTGCTGCACGGCCTGCTCGGATCGCTCGTTGCGCTGCTGATCCTAGGAATCGGGAAAGCCGCGCTCTGGTCGAAGCTCGCGCTCGCGCTCCCGTGGCTCGAACTCAACGGTACGCATATCGCGCTGCTACCGATCGCCCTGCAACTGCTGCTCGTCGGTATCGCCATCGGCGCGCTCTCTTCGTGGTTCTCGATCGGACGTTACCTGCGTACATGAACCGCATCGCCGAGGCCGCCGGGCACACGATCCTCGTCGTCGATGACGACGAACAGCTCCGTCGCGTGATCTCCACGAATCTCGAACTCGCGGGCTACAACGTCGAGATCTCGACCGACGGCGAGGACGCGCTCGCGCGCGTCGAAGATGCGCTGCCCGATCTCATCTTGCTCGACGTGCGCATGCCGCTGCTCGACGGTTTCGCAACCGCGCGTCGCTTACGCGCTCATCCCAACCCGACCGTCGCGTCGGTGCCGATCGTCATGCTCACCGCGCGCGGCGAGCCCGAGGATAAAATCCTCGGCTTCGAAGCGGGCGCCGACGATTACATCACCAAGCCCTTCGGGCCGGCGGAATTGCTCGCGCGCGTTCGCGCCCGCATCGTGCGGCACGAATCGGATTCTTCGCTCTCGCCGCTCACGCGACTCCCGGGAAATATCTCCATCGAAGCGGAGCTGCGTCGGCGCATCGCCGACGGACGGCCATTCGCCGTGCTCTACCTCGATCTCGACAACTTCAAGGCGTTCAACGATGTCTACGGCTTCGGCCGCGGCGACGACGCGATCGTCATGCTCGCTTCGATCTCGCTCGACGCCGTGCGGCGGCGCGGCAGCCCGGGCGACTTGCTCGGCCATATCGGCGGCGACGATTTCGTCATTCTCACCACCGCGGAACGTTGCGACGAGATCGCGCAGGTTATTCTCGAAGAGTTCGACGAGCGCGTCGGCTCGCTCTACTCCGAGAGCGATCGACGAGCCGGCTACGTCGAGACGCACGACCGGCGCGGCGACCCCCTTCGCGTGCCGCTGATGTCGGTCTCGATCGCCGCGCTCTCCAACGAACGCCGCAAACTCAGCGATTACGGGCAGATCGGCCTCATCGCCGCGGAGTTAAAGGCGTACGCAAAATCGATCGAGGGCTCTGCTTACGTGAAGGACAAGCGACACACGTGAGGCGTTTCTCCACTATTGCTCTGGCAGCGGCGATGCTGTTCTCGTTCGTCGGCGCCGATCACACGCAGATTCAGCAGCGCATCCAACAAGAGCGCTCGAAAGCCGGCGGCCTGGCGAAAAAACTGCAACAAAAGCGCGCCCGCCTCAACGCGGTCTCGGCGCGCGTGCAGAGCCTCAAAGCGCAGCTCGCGGAGACCAACGCCGCAATGTCGACGGTGCGTTCGCAACTCGGCGCGCTTTCGGCACAAGAACGTTCGCTGCAGGCGCGCATCTCGTGGAACTCGATTCAGCTTGCGGCGGCGCAACGGTCGCTCGCCTTTCAAGACGGCCTCTTACGCAAGCGCCTGGTCGGTATCTACGAATACGGCGAGCCCGACTACTTGAGCGTCTTGCTCTCGGCGACGTCGTTTAGCGATTTCGTCGAGCGTTGGCAAGATCTCCAACTGCTCATTAAAGCGAACGAAAAAGCGGTGATCGCCCGACGAAACGCCGAGCGCAAGGTTGCTACCGTGCAGCGCAACCTGCAACAAATGCAGATCGCGCTACAGGCGCAACAACAGGCGCAGCAGCAAGCGCAGAATCGCCTCTCCGCACTCGCCGCCGAACGCAGTAACCTCGTCGCCTTCGCCGACCGACAGCGCCGCAGTGCCGCGGTCGAAGTCGCGACCTACGAGGAGTTAACCGCCGCCGAGGAAGCGCGCCTCGAGGCGCTGATTCGCCGTCGGCAGGCGGAGATCGCCGCCGAAGAGGCCGCTCGTCGCCGCGCCGAAGGGATCGCCGGGAACGCCGTCGCGCCACACGGCCCGATCCACTTTACCTGGCCGGTGACGGGCATCATCACGTCGCCGTTCGGCTGGCGCAAGAACCCCTTCGGAAGCGCGCCGGAATTTCACACCGGGCTCGATATCGCCGCCCCGATGGGCACGACGATCACCGCGGCCGCCTCCGGGACGGTCATGATGGCGCAATGGTACGGCGGATATGGTAAATTTATTCTGATCGACAACGGTGACGGCTACTCCACGGCGTATGGACACCTCTCGGCGTTTTATGTCACGGCGGGCCAACATGTGAAGCAAGGGCAAGCGATCGGTGCGGTCGGAACCACCGGCTATTCGACCGGGCCGCACCTTCACTTCGAGATCCGTATCAACGGCAAACCCGTCGATCCCGCCCCTCGCCTTCCGTAAGGCGTATCTTCCTCCTCACTTGCAGAAACCGAGATCTCCGCTTGAACGACGCGCCAAAAAATCGCACTTCTCTCCCTCTCATCATCGCCATCGCCATCGTCGCCGTTATCGCCTTGGGTTGGGTTGGGCTGACGCGCCTCAACGCCGCGAAGGAGGCACAGCGGCTCGCCGCGTTGCCCGGCGCACAGACGCTTGCGACCGGCTTCGGTGATGTCGAAAGATACTATTACGAACCGATAACGGCAGCGACGCTTCTTTCCGGTGGAGAGAAAGCGGCGACGGCATATCTGCACGATCACGGCATTGCAAAGCCCGCGCCGATTGCTATCGTACCGACCGGGCACGCCGTACTCGACGGGGAGCATCTCGCCGACGCGCTCGACACCGCCTATCGTCTCGATGCGCCGCACCTCAAAAAGGCGACGCAACGCGGTTTGGTCGATGCCGCACTCGGCGGTATCCTCGCTGCTCCGCACGATCCCTACACCGTCTATCTGCCGCCGCGCCAGTGGAAACAACTCGACGAAAGCCTCTCCGGCGGCGATTTCGGCGGTATCGGCGTCTACATATTTCAGCTACGCGACGGCCGTATTTTGCTGCAGCCGCTTCCGGGGCTCGCCGCTGCGAAAGCCGGGCTCACCTATCCGGCGATTCTCAGTTCGGTCGATGGAAAATCCGTCGCGCACGTGGCGACCGATATCGTGCAGCGCTGGATTCGCGGGCCGAAGGGCAGTACGGTGCGCCTGCAAGTCGCGCCGTTTAATAAACCGACGCAGAAGCGCGACCTTTCGATCGTACGCAATATCGTCATCGTCCCGACCGTCTATTCGCAAACGATCGACGGTTTCGGATACATTCACCTCAGCGAATTCGGTTCCAACTCGGCGCACGAAATGCGCAAAGCGTTACTCGCGCTCAAGGCAAAGCACGTCAAAGGCTACATTCTCGATCTTCGCGATAACGGCGGCGGGCTCGTCGAGCAGGCGGTAAAAATCGTGAGTAATTTCGTTCCGAGCGGCCCGATCGTCTCGACGATCGATCGTAACGGCACGAAGGTGGAGAGCGAGGCGACCGGCGATGCGATCGGCGGCCTCACGCCGTTGGTCGTGCTCGTGAACAAGTTCACCGCCAGCGCCGCCGAGATCACCACCGGCGCCCTTCAGGATTACCATCTCGCCGCCGCGATCGGCACGCGAACCTACGGTAAAGGCGTCGTCCAACAACTCTACCTGCTGCCCCAAGGAGGAGCCTTGAAAATCACCGTGGCTCGTTACGTGACGCCGCTGGGCCGGGATATCAACCACAAGGGGATCCAGCCCAATATCGTGGTCGATCAGCCGATCGATATCCCCTTCGGAAGCCCGCAAGACAAACAATTAGCGGTTGCACTGGCACGATTGAAGGCGCTGACGCGTTCTACAAAGCGATGAAACGACGGATCCTTACCGCGGTCGCCGCCCTCACGATCGCCGCGCTCACCTCACCGCTGCTCCGCGTCGCCGGCGCCGCGACCAACGCACTCCCCGCCGGGGATCGCGCCGACCTTTCGACGGCGTACACGCGTCTCACGACGACGTTCTATAAAAAGCTCCCCATCGAGCGCGTGCTCAACGGCGTCCGCTACGGGCTCGTGCTCGAACTCGCACACGAACATGTCGCGAAACGCACGTTACCGCCGTTGCTGGCGACCGGCAGTACCACGGGAAATCTGCGCGCGATCGAATACGAGATCGAACGAGCGCGCATGCTCGGCGGCAAAAACCGTCCGCTCAAGCCGTACGTCTTCGCCGCGCTGTGGGGCATGATGTACTCGGCGCACGACCGGTGGACCGTCTTTCTCGATCCCAAAGATTACAAGGCGCTCAACAACGGGCTCGACGGCACGAATTTCGGCGGAACCGGCATCGTCATCCAGCCGGATAATAAAACGAAATTTATCTCGGTCTATCAGGTGGTTCCCGGCGGTCCGGCCGATAAGGCGGGCATCCAACAAGACGATCTCATTACCGCCGTCAACGGGAAATCGACCTACGGCATCACCACGGCAGAAGCGAGTAAAGAATTACGCGGGAAGATCGGCACGCAAGTAACGCTGACCGTCGAACGCAACGGCGCGGTGTTGCCCAAACCGATCGAACTGACGCGCGCGAAGATTCACCAGATCACCGTCTTCGACAAGATGCTTCCGGGCAAAATCGGTTACGTCGCGCTGACGGTCTTCGGCGAGACCACCGGAGCCGAATTGGCGACGGCGCTCTCGCGCCTGCACAAAGAGGGCGCGCGTGCGTTCGTGCTCGACTTGCGCAATAACGGCGGCGGATATTTGCAAGCAGCCGTTTCGGTAAGTTCGAAGTTCATCGCCGAAGGCCCGATCGTTTCGATCGAGACCAGCGGCAAGCATATCGATACGCTCGAAGCCAACGGCACCGCGATCGCACCG
>JBMFXH010000130.1:0-6146 GCA_049964475.1 Vulcanimicrobiaceae bacterium | reverse complement strand
CTCTGCTCGTCGGGGCGAACCCCGCAAACCCAACGGGATCGATCGGACGCGCGCACGCAGACGATATCGCCGCTCCCAACCCTTGCCCGAGTGGCTACTCGCCGGGCGGTACCGCATTTTCGCCGAACGGCGGGCCGGAAACGGTTCAGTGTTATCCCGACCTCGGTAGCGGCGGGGGTGGCGGCGGCGGCACCGGCAACTGCAGCTCCAACGTCGAATGCGGTCAGCCGTGCTACGAAGGCGGATCGGGATGTTCCTACAATAATCCCAGAGTGGCAGAAGATGCGCCGGAAAAAGGGAAAGGGTGCGACCAATCACCTGACGTTCTCGGCTATTCGAATCTTCCGGGCGGATCGAACGGTTGGCCAACAACGGTCGTCAACATCTTCGGTCTTCAGGATGGAAATGACGAATACGGTTGGATTTACCAGACCGCAAACCAAAATCTTTATTTTCAGCGCAACCCGGCCGCAGCACAGAGCTCCATTGACTGGCTCACCGGATTCTTTGATAAGCTCCCGTTCGTACAAGGGATTACCGACTATCTAATCTCTGCGACGACGTCGCCGTATCAAATTACCGGCACACAAGCAAACACTATCGAATCATCGCTGCAACAATCGGGATATAAGGTTCACCATTGCTTTACCGGCCCGCTTCCATACACTCCTCCGGTGGATTAATCAAATGATGAAATCAACCAGAGCGCTTCTGCTCGCATTCTCTGCGCTATTATTTTGCGGTGTGGCCCCGAAATACGATCGAACGCATTATCCCATGTTGCCTAAGTCGGACGCGCACTGCCTCGGGTCTGTTTTCGGACTTGGAACCGACAATTTGCCGTTCTGGAGCGAGTCGAAAAATACGTCTATCATTAACATTTGGGCGTTCGCAACGCGCGCGCACGATCCAATTGGGTGGCTCTACCGAACGCAGGCGAAGGTTATGTGGTTTCAAGCAAAGATGGCGGCGCGACAGACCCTTCGCGACGTACTCACCGGCGACCAATACCTCCGCCTCGGAATAACGGGTGACCCCGAGAGTACCGGCGGTATTCCCGTCGTTGTCGACCAGGCCCAAATCGCGACTCTGAAAACGGCGCTCAAAGCGAAGCACGTCGCGTTAATACCGTGCTTCACTGCTCGGTTTCCCGCCTCCAAACTCTAACCTCTGGAACAAAGCCCGGAGCCCCGCCTATCAACTCAAAAAGTAAAACGGGGCTCTGGAAGCCTTGTCTCGACGGCATGGTCGTCTCAGGGGGGTTCACGTTGTAGCGCGTATAACGCGCTACAACGTGTGGCGAATGCGATAAATCTTGCCATGCCATCCTCACCATCGCCACTCAATAAAATTACTTCAACTATGTATTCATCCAAAACCAAAGCAAAATATGCTATTACCACAGGAGTAGCCGGATGACTCGCCGCCTTATAGCACTCGTCGCCGCGCTGGCGATCATTTGGTTTCCGATTATTGTCGATGCCAATTCAGGCACGGAGTTAACCATTCCGATCAACAGGTGCTTTCACGAAAAGTTTCCGGTTGGAAGCGGCTTGGGAGTCGGCTCGAAGCGCGATATCGCGGTGAATCGGAATCTCATCTACGCATCGGATATGCTCGTTCTCGGGAATGGCGATCCTCGACGGGGCAATGCTACCGCGCTCGGGTATTTTTTACACGTTGCCAACGGTATTGTTTACTACGAACCTGCAAATAATCTCACCATAGCGCAGCGCGGTCGCGAAGCGACAGCTCTACACTATTTAGGACTGGGGCAACGTCAAATTAACTTCCTCCTTACCTCTTCAGGTGACGACGGAGTTATCGCTTTGCCGCATGGACATTTACACAATCCACCTGGGCTACGTATCGTTCATTGCGCCTCCCTTGGCGAGAACCAGTAGCGCTACCTAGCGCTAGATTTCATCGTTCGCGTGATAAAAATCATGTCAACGCAATCTTCAATGCATCACCCACGCTCCGTGCCGGTCGGCGAGGAGCGTGAGCATTCTCACCGACGACGCATAACGAAGTGATTGGCCTGTGGCGCTCGGGGTATCTTCCATTTTGCTCGACCGAGAGCGCCTCCGATAACCTAGACGCGCCCCGATTTGCTCGTATGCGCTACTATAGAGAACGATGGAACTGCTGCGCTTCGAGGATCTCGATTGTCGCTATGGGGCGCGCGATGTGTTCGCGGGGCTCGGCGGCGTGCTGCGCGACGGCGAACGCATCGCCCTGGTCGGCCCGAACGGAGCCGGAAAATCCTCGCTGCTGCGGATGCTCGCCGGCGTCGATGCACCCAACGGCGGCCGTATCGTACGGGCGCGCGACGCGCGTATGGGCTACCTCGCGCAATCGGTCGCCGACGAGACCGAAGCGACTCTTCAAGAGCTCGTCGACGGCGCGCTCGCGCGCGTTCCGGACGACGAATACGACCGCAAGCGCAAACTTTTACGCACGATGCTCTCGGCATTCGGCTTCGCGCCCGAAGAGTACGCGCGACCGTTGCGCGAGTTCTCCGGCGGACAGCGCTCGAAAGGCGCGCTCGCCCACCTCCTGATCGACGAGCCCGATTACCTGATTCTCGACGAGCCGACCAACCATCTCGATATCGGCACCGTGCGCTGGTTGGAAAACACGATCGCCGCCGATAAGCGGGCCTACATCATCGTTTCGCACGACCGCTACTTTATCGATCGCGTTGCAACGCAGATTTGGGAGCTCGACCGCGGCGCGCTCTACGTCTACCCCCCGGCGTCGCGCGCATATACGGCCTATCTCGAAGCGCGTGAGGTGCGTCGAGAAAACGAACGCCGCGCCTACGAAACTTACATCGCCGAACGCGACAAGCGCCGTGCGACGATCGCCGGCTTACGCGCAACGCACACGTCGTCGGATTACAAACAGGTGCGCAGTCGCGAGCGACAGCTCGCGCGAACCGAAGCCGAGATCGTCGTGCCGGAACCGCCGCCCGAAGCCGCACGCATCAACGTTGCACTCGCGGCGCACCGCCGCGTTACCGGCGGCTTTGCATTCGAACTCTGCGGACTCACGAAAGGCTATGCGGTGGCGCTCTTTAGCGGGCTGGCGATCGACGTGCAGCAAGGCGAACGCGTCGCCATCGTCGGCCCCAACGGCGCCGGAAAATCGACGTTACTCTCCATTCTCGCCGGCGAACGTACCCCCGATGCGGGAACGCTGCGCTATAACCCGGCCGCACGCGTCGCCTATTTCGCGCAGAACGCGCAAGAGCAACTCGACCCCGATGCGAGCGCGATCGATGCGGTGCTCTCGGTCGGAAGCGTCGCGCCCGAGCGCGCGCGCGGCTTACTCGGGCGCATCGGCATCTCGGGCGAGATGCAGGAGCGCCCCGTGCGCTCGTTCTCCGGCGGCGAGCGGCGGCGCATCATGCTCGCACGCCTGATGGCGCAGAACGCCGACGTGTTGTTGCTCGATGAACCCACGAACGATCTCGATATCGCCAGCCGCGAAGTGCTCGAATCGGTACTCGACGAATACCCCGGCACCCTGGTCGTCGTATCGCACGACCGTTACCTGCTATCGCGCCTCGCGGAGCGGGTGATCTGGATCGAGAACGGGCAGTGGGGCGTACTCGAAGGCTACGATGCGTACGAACGCTTCGTGCGCGAACGTGAAGATCGTCCGGCGAGCACCGCGAGCGAGGCAGAGCGCCCGAAGACGACGCGGCTGACGCCGCTCAAAGTGCGTTCGAAACTGATGACGCAGATCGCCGCGGCCGAACGCGAAATCGCATCGCTCGAAGCACGCAAGGCGCAGATCGACGAACTCTTCGCTCAACCCGATCTCTACGAAGACCGCGAGCGCGTCAAAGCCCTACAAGCGGAGATCGAGAGCATCGCCGTTCGTCACGACGCCGCACTCGCACGCTGGGAAGAGCTTCACCTGCAACTCGAAGCGACCGCCACCGAATAAGTGCCGCCATCCCGAGCAGCTGCCGTCATCCTGCGAAGCCACGATGCGACGGCAATGAATGTCATCCCGAGTAGCCCCGCAGGGGCCGTATCGAGGGAAGCACATCGAGGCGCGGCGGTTAGGGCTCGAGGGGAATGACGTCACTGGCGCGATTTTCGGATATCGCACGCGAACGGAGATGGCCGTAGAATCCGGAAAAAGCGAACGCCCCAAAGAACAACAACACATCGAAAACAACGTTCGGACGGTTTGCGGGCGTCGATCCGTCGACGCATGCAGTGAGGATGAGCCCGGCGAGAAAAAAATAGCCGAACCACAATCGATTGACGAACCCCGCCTGCTTTTCGAGTTTAAGTATTGCATCAATCGCGAGAATGGCGAACACGACAAAAGAGTACGCCGCATACAGGTAGCTGTGTGTGCGTAACATATTATAGGTTTCGTATGCCGATGCCATGGCATACCAATACACCATGAACGAGCCATCCCATAAATCGATAATGTAGCCGTCGACTCCGGTTGCAAACTTCGAAAGAAAGCCGGGTTCAGCGCTCGGCCCGACTTCTCGAGCATCGCTCGAATCCGTACCCATCGGCGAAGTGCCGTGAATTGCGGATCCTATGCGCCTTATCGTTCCTTTTGCGAGGATCGCTAGCGCACCACCGATAACGACGAGAGCAATAACGAGGCCGCCGATGGTCATAACATTGCGGAGAATCTTCTCCCAGCCTGATGGATGCGGCGCAAAGAGCAGCGCCCCGATATACACCAGGAACAATATCCCGACGATACCCGGCAATCGCATCGAAAGCCCTCGAAAGAATGTCATGAGCGCCGTAAGGCTTACAGGCACTCCAGGCAAAGCCCTGGTACTCGCGCACGATTCCGGCCCGAAAGGAGGCCCTTCTCACGGTGGATAAGGCCTTTGATATGGAGCGCACGGATGACGACCTACTCGTTGCATTTATTGAAAAGGCGCGGGCATCCGGTATCGCCGACGCCACGACGGTTGAAATACTCAAGCAGCGGGGTTGGTCGGAGCGACGCATCTATCGCGCGTTCTCGACCGCGGCCGAGCGAGCGCTGGGAATCGAAATTCCCGTCCGCGGCAGCGCTCAAGAATACGCTCGCGACGCATACTTATATCTTGTTTCGTTTATTACCATCGCGCTCTGGTCATATTCCCTGGGGAATATTTTCTATGTGATGATCGATTATTGGATACCGGATCGCGCACACGGCTGGACCATTTCCACGCACGAGTTGCCGCAGTATCTTTCCTGGCCGATCGCTATGCTCGTCGTCGCGTTCCCGATATTTATGTTCGTGAATGCAGCATTGCAGCGCGATCTTTCGCAACGACCCGAAGGTTTCTCAACCGGCGTTCGCAAGTGGTTAACGTATATTGCACTCGTCGGAACGGTCGCTACGCTAGTGTTCGACGCGGTCTCCTTTCTTCAATCGTTCCTTCTCGGCAACCTCACCACGCATTTTATCCTCAACTCCTTGGTGTTGCTGGTCGTAGCGGGAGGAATATTTTCTTACTATCTCGTTGCCGTTCGGAGCACCGTGGTTGCGCCACGACGCGAACGCCTGTACGCTCTTGTAGCAACGATTGCCGTGATTGCAACGCTTTCAATCGGATTTACAGCGATGGGCTCGCCCGGGAACCGACGCAAAATTTCTGCAGATGCGCGACGACTAACCAATCTCCGTGAGATCGAGCACGCTATCCATGCCAAGGCGGTAAGCGAAAAGGCGCGCAAACAGAATTTTACGCTTCCCGCCCGATTAAGCGCGATTGAAGGACTCACTTCAAATCAAATCGCCGACCCGATCTCGGGGAGGCCCTACGAGTACGACCGCCTTGGAGATTCGCGGTATCGTCTCTGCGCAACGTTCTCTTTTGCGCATGCCGCGCAAACGTCCGTGCCGAGCATCAACCTCAGTCAAACAAAAAGCGGCCGCATCGTTCGCGTAACCGCCGACGCGTACCCCGACACCACGCCGGAACACCGCTGGGCACACGGTGCCGGCCGCGCGTGCTTCGTACGCTCCATCTAATTCGGTCGCGCGCCTTCTTCCGTCGTGGCGCCTCCCTCGATACGCCGCCTTCGGCGGCTACTCGGGATGACAGAGTTTTTCTTCGGCGGCTACTCGGGATGACAGAGTTTTTCTTCGGCGGCTAC
>JBMFXH010000129.1:0-6238 GCA_049964475.1 Vulcanimicrobiaceae bacterium | reverse complement strand
GCCGCCGTCGTCGTGATCGCGACGCTCTTCTCGTTGCTCGTCTCGTTCACGCTCACGCCGATGTTGGCGGCATTTTGGAGCGTGAAGAAAATCGAGAAAGATCCGCCGCGCTGGCTTGCGGCCCTCGACACGCGTCGCGCGCATATCTCGGTCTTCGTTGCAGCCGTCACGTTGTTTGCCTCCGGGGCGCTGTTTCACGCGACGATCCTCAACGTGTTCGGCGTCTTCGCCCTGGCGCTGTTGTTGCTCAACCTCTTCGTGCACCGCTACGGTGCCGTTCTCGATCTCTACCGCACGCGCTTGCTTCCGGCGGCATTGCGGCACGGAAGTTTCGTTGCGTTCGTCTGCGCCGTCTTGTTGATCAATGCGCTCGCTTTGGTCGGCAGTGGTAAAAATGCGATCGGCATCGATATCGTCATCGTGCTCGGAACGCTCCTTACGTACGGCTACGCAGCATTTCTTCGGCGACGCTCTACCCTACGTCCGTGGCTGCGCGGAATCGCCTCGCTCGGTACGCATCGTCCTGCGGCGCTGGCGACACTGATACTGCCGCCGGTGCTTGCGGTGGCGATGACGGCGCTCGGCGGCATTAACTTCGATTTCGTTCCCGCCGAGCAGACCGGGCATATCCGCATGACGCTGGCCTATACGCCGGGAACTCCGATCGGTGTAACCGCGAAGGGCGTCGACGCTATCGAGCGGGCGATACTGAAGCTTCCGGGCGTGAAGTCGGTGAGTTCGACGGTGGGAAGAATGCCCTCGGGGCGGGGCTCGCTTACCGGCGGTAATTACGCGCAACTCGATGCGAATATGCACGCCGCCGATCGTGGCGCCACCAACGCGACGATCGCGAAGATCCGTCCCTTCGCCGCGCTCGCTCCCGGCGGAGACTTCCAGGTCGCCGGAGATACCGGGGGTGGGAGCGGTCAGCCGATATTCTACGCGGTGCAAGGCCCCGACAACGAAATCGATGCCGCCGCTGAAAAAGTCGCGAACGTTCTGCGGGAAACGAAGGGTTCGGTCAACGTACAGACCTCCGCCGAGGTCGCCGCGCCGGAGCTTCGTGTCGCGATCGAACGCGGGAAGGCGATTCTGCTCGGCGTCTCGCCGGCTGCGGCCGCCGAGGCGGCGCGCATCGCCATCGCCGGTGCGGTCGCGACGCGCGTGCGAACGCCGAACGGCCTTATCGATGTGTACGTGCAATTTCCGAAGGCCGACCGGAGTACGCTCGCGCAATTGCAGAACGTGAAGGTCCGCGCTTCCGATGGGACGTTGGTCCCGCTCGGTGACGTAGCGCGCTTTCGTTGGGAGAAAGCGCCGACGAAGATCGAACGCTACGATCGGCAGCGCGCCGTCAATGTCTTAGGCGATGTCTTACCCGGTTACGCACTCGGCGCAGTCGTCGCTCCACTGGAGAAAAAACTGCGCGAGCCGGGCTTCTTGCCCGCCGGGGTCCACCTCAAGGCGCAGGGAGACACGCAGTTCCTCTCCGAAACGTTGGTGAATATGGGAATCGCCTTGTTGACCTCGTTCGGGCTCGTATACCTGCTGATGGTGATTCTTTACGGCAACCTGCTCGAACCGCTCATCGTTATGTTCTCGGTACCCGTCGCCGTCGTCGGCGCACTCATGTTGCTCGCGTTCATGGGGCATCTCCCCGGCGAACTCGGCCAATCGCTCAATATTATTTCGATGCTGGGGATCGTGATGCTCTTCGGGTTGGTCGCGAAGAATGGGATCTTGTTGGTCGACTACTCGAATACGCTCTGCAAGCGCGGCATGCGCGTGCGCGAGGCCGTTCTCGAAGCCGCTGCAACGCGCTTTCGACCGATTCTTATGACGACCGCCGCGATGATCTTCGGGATGTTGCCGCTCGCGCTCGGGTTCGCCGAGGGAGCGGAATGGCGTCAGGCGATGGGCACCGTCATCATCGGCGGATTGCTCTCGTCGCTCGTGCTGACGCTCTTTCTCGTTCCGATGATCTACAATACCTGGATGGGTGCGCTCGAGCGACGGGCGGATCGGCGTGCGGTGCGCGCCGAGCTCTCTCCGGTGGGTGCGACGCATTAACGGCCGATCGGTATTCGTAACCGGGGCAGCCTCCGGGCTCGCTGCCGGAATTGCAGCCGGGCTGGCGCGCGATGGATTCGCTCGCGTTGCGATTACCTGGCGCGAGAGTTCTCCGGAGGATACGCTCGCGCGCATTCGCGCTGCCGGCGCGACGGCGAGCGCGACGCAAATCGATTTTCTCGCAGACCAGCACGAGATCGAGCGCGCGCTCGAGGATTGCGTGCGCGAACACGGCCCCTTCGATACGCTCGTTCACGCGGTCGGACCGTTGCAATTTGCAACCTTGGAGCGCGCGGATGGCGCCGCGTTTCGCGCGATGTTCGACGGCAACGTGCGCGGCATGTGGCTTGCGGCGAGGGCCGTCCTTCCCACCATGCGCGAAGCGGGCTTCGGAAGAATCGTCGCCTTCGGCATGAACGGCTCCTCGCAGGCAGCTCCGGCCCCGGGCCTGGGCCTCCATGCCGCGGCGAAGAGCGCGCTGGTCTCCCTGCTGCGGACGCTTGCGGCCGAGGTTGCGGAGAGCGGCATCACCGTCAACGTAATCGAGCCCGGCGATATCCGTGAGAAAAGTCTCGACCGATCTGAGGCGCGCAAGCGACCGGCAGCTAATCCTGTCGGCCGCGCCGGCTCGTACGAAGACGTGCTCGATGCGGTGCGTTTCCTCATCGCTCCCGAGCGCGATTTTATTACCGGCGCCGTTCTTCCGGTGACCGGGGGGCTCCAGGGGCCGCACGAGCGAAATATGCAGCGATGACTTTTGCGCAGCGTATCGACGACGCCCATCGTGCCTTTGCTTTGCCGGGGGCGCGCGATCGATACGGGCCCGATAAAACGGTCGAAGTCGAGGAGATCCTGCTCACGCTCGAGCCGCGCCTTTCCGAGGCGGTGCTCGACGGCGTCTGCACCACGCGTATGCGCGCGCTCGATGAACCCGTCGAGCGCCTTGCCTTTGACGCCGTCGACCTCGCGGTGAGCTCGGTAACCAAAAACGGGCAACCACAGGGTTATCTCGCGCGCGACGGTCGACTGGAGATAACGTTCGATCCGGTACTCGCACCGGGCGAACGCTGCGAAGTCAGCGTCGTCTATCGCGCGACTCGTCCGCGCGCCGGACTTTTTTTTATTGCCCCGAGTGCGGCATATCCTCACAAAGTCGCGCATTGTTGGACGCAGAGCCAAGACGAAAACGCGCGCTATTGGTTCCCCTGCCTCGATTACCCGCACGCAAAGCAGCCGACCGAGACGACGATCGTCGTAGACGAAGGGCTCTTCGCGCTTGCAAACGGCGATCTCGTCGAGCGGCGGGACGAAGGCGGCAAGAGTCTCTTCCGCTACCGTCAAGAGATCAAACATAGTACGTACCTCATGACGATGGTTGCAGGACCCTTCGAGGAGATCGATCTCGGAACTGCCGGAGCGGCGAAGGTTCCGGTGCTGCTCTATGCATTGCCGGGTCGCGCCGACGATGCACGCCGCGCATTTGGAAAAACGCCGGCGATGATCGACCTTTTCGAGGAACGGATCGGTACGCCGTATCCGTTTGCGCGATATTCGCAGATCGCCGTGAGCGATTTTATTTTCGGCGGAATGGAAAATACGTCCGCGACGACGCAGACCGACCGGGTGCTTCACGACGAACGCGCGGCGCTCGACTACTCGGCGGATTTTCTCGCCGCACACGAACTCGCGCACCAATGGTTCGGCGATCTGCTGACCTGTCGAGACTGGGCGCATGCCTGGTTGAACGAAGGCTTCGCCACCTATTTTGAAGGCGTGTGGTTCGAACGCGACCTCGGGTACGACGAATATCTCTACCACCATCTCGGTTGTCTGTCGCGATATCTCGAAGAGGATGCGACGCGTTATCGCCGTCCGATCGTCTGCAATCGCTTTCGCGACCCGATCGAACTTTTCGACCGGCATCTTTACGAAAAAGGCGCGGCGGTTCTGCATATATTGCGCCGCGATCTCGGCGAAGCGCGTTTCTGGCGCTCGATCCGTCATTACGTCGCACAAAATGCACAGCGAAATGTGGAGACGATCGATCTTATACGCGCGATCGAAGAGAGCACCGGACGCAACATGCGTGGTTTCTTCGATCGATGGGTGATGAAGGCCGGACATCCCGAGATAAAGATCGCTGCGACCTGGGATGCTAAACGCTCGGCCTTGACGATAGCGGTAGACCAAGAGCAAACGATCGACGACGAGCGGCCGCCGTTCCCGTTCGAGCTTGCAGTCGGCCTCTGCGATCGACGCCCCGATCGACTGCTTCGCGATGCGGACAGCGAAGCGATCGCCGGCGAGCAGCGCTTGATCCTGCGAGTGGAGCGACAGAACGAACGTTTCGTTATACCCTGCGCGCGCGAGCCGCAGCTGATCCGTATCGATCCCGGGGCGGGGATTCTTGGGAAAGTGCGCTTTGCACTCGGTGCGAGCGCAGCGGCGAACGTCCTCGCCGCCGATCCCGACCCGATCGCGCGCATACGCGCCGCCGACGAACTCGTACGCGATGAAGGAAGCGCCGCGCGAGCCGCTCTCGCCGAAGCCTTTCGTAGCGAGCCGTTCTGGGGAGTGCTCGCCGAAGCGGCACGAATGCTCGGTGCGAGCCGCGCTCCATGGGCGCGGGATATGCTGCTTCAGGCCCTCGAACACGCACACCCCAAAGTACGTCGCGCGGTCGCTGAGGCGTTGGGGAACTGGCGGGAGTCGGCGGTCGCCGATGCACTCATCGTGCGCGCGCAAGAAGATGCATCGTATCTCGTCTGCGCGGCAGCGGCACACGCACTGGGGAAGACGCGCGATCCTCGCGCGCTCGATCTCTTAGGCGCGCTCTCCGAGCGGCAGAGTTGGAACGGCACGATCGAGGCCGGCGCGGTTCGCGGCTTAGCCGAACTCGCCGATGAGCGAGCCTTTGCCGCAATTCTTTCCGCTTCGGCGCTCGGACGCGATGAGGGGCTCCGGCGCGCCGCCGTCGCCGCGCTCGGGCGCTTCGGCGAACTCGTCGAAGCGAAGCGCGGCGCGGCGATCGATGCGACGATCGCATTGCTCGACGACGAAGCATTTTTGGTGCAGCTCGCCGCGATCTCCGCACTCGAAGGATTGGGCGACGCTCGTGCCCTCGGCGCGCTCGATCGGTTGGCGCGAAGCGCGCACGATGGGCGCGCGCGCCGCGATGCCGCCGAGGCGGCGATGACAATCCGAGAAGGGCTACGCGTTCCCGCTCAGGTGGTGCACTTACGCGAAGATATCGACCGGTTGCGTGAAGAGCAGAAGAAGATCGCCGAGCGAATCGCGGCTCTCGAGACTCCGTAAGCGCATAGCAATCGTCGCGACGCTGCTCTTTGCGGCGTACGCGCTGGTCGTTATCGTCCTTGCGGCGCACCGAAAGCCCGAAGAGCCTCTCTCCGCTGCGCGCACGTACGCGCGAGCGACGCCGATACCGGTGCGTCCTCCGGAGCGCTACGTGCCGTGGAGCCGGGCGGCGCGTGCGACGATCGCGCGAAAGATCGCGCGACTCTTCGCGCCCTCGCTCGACGGAGCCCATCGGTACAGTCTTCTCGTTATCGACGAGCGCGGTCACACGCTCTTCGCCGACCGCGCCGAGAGCACGGCGGCCCCGGCGTCGGCGCAGAAAATTATCGTTGCCGAGACGGCGTTGCGCGTGCTGGGCCCCGACTTCCGTTTCCCGACCTTACTCGTCGCGCGAGCCCCGTATCGCAGCACCGCGCATATAGGAACGCTCTGGGCGGTCGGTTCGGGCGATCCAAGCCTCCTCGCTAGCGATCTGCGCGATGCGGCGCGCGCGCTGCGCGCTGCGGGCGTCACCAGCGTCGCACGCATCGCCGTCGATCCAAGCGCGAGCCTCGGCGCGGAGATCAACCCGCATTGGAATCCGGAGAACGACGGTGCGCCCTATCAAGCGCCGACCTCCGCGCTCTCCGTCGATGGAAATCTCGACGGATCGGTTCCGGTTACCGATCCCAATCGTCATGCCGCCGCCGTCTTGCGGAAAGCGCTCGTGCATGTTGGGATCGTCGTCGGGTCGCAAACGATCCTGCGCCCCGCGCCGTTAACCGCCGCAATTTGGTGGAACCATCGCTCCGCTCCGTTGCGCGATCTCGAACGGCACATGTTGGTGCAGTCCGACAATCACTATGCCGAGGAG
>JBMFXH010000128.1:0-6250 GCA_049964475.1 Vulcanimicrobiaceae bacterium | reverse complement strand
CCCGTCGCCCACACTGCGGCGAGAACACCCAGCACACCGTAGAGCAGCAATTCCCACGGCGAGACGAGTTGGAAGCCAGCGGCATTAAATGACGGATGGTTACCCAAGAACGCGCGCCCGATCACCGCGGAGATCACCGAGGCGACGACGATTGCGGCAAACGAACGCGGAGCGAACTCACCGAGAATCACTTCGGCGGCGAAAAAGACCCCGCCGATCGGAGCGTTAAAGGTCGCCGAGATACCCGCAGCCGCTCCGCACGCGACGAGCGTTCGGACGACCGAGGCGGGAGCTTTGGTGGCTTGGCCAAGCACGGAGCCGATCGTCGAACCGATCTGCACGATCGGTCCCTCGCGCCCGCAGCTACCGCCGAAACCGATTGAGGTCGCCGAGACTATCGACTTGATCGCAATGATGCGCGGCCTCATCACCCCGCCGCGCAGTGCGACCGCTTCCATGACCTCGGGAACGCCGTGCCCTTTCGCTTCGGGTGCAAAGCGCACGGTGATATACGCGGCGATGCAGCCGCCGATCGCTAAAAGAAGGATCAGGCCGATGGGGCCAAGGTGTGCTTTGAAAAATGGTAGCAGCCGACCGAACGCCAGCCAGCCCGCTCCGGCGATCATGTCGCGGAAGAGGACGGCGCCCAGCCCCCCGCCGACGCCGACCAGAACCGCCGCGGCGATCATAAAGGCGCTCTGAGAAACCGAAAAGCGCCCGACCCGTAAGACGTAGGCGGTCCCTTTGGGTTCGAACGCGAGTTGCACGCGCATTCGTTCGTTAGGCGCGGTCGCGATTACTGCTCGGTCGCAGATGCGTGCATTCGGCAGGGGGGGCGCACGGTGAAGGGAACCTTAACGCACCCATGAGCGATTATAGAGAGCGATGAACTACCGCTTACAACCGCCCTCCCCCTACGGGGCTACGGTATCGACGCCCGCACTTCTGAGCCAAGTGCTCGGCATCACCGGGCTCGGCCTCTGTATCACGGCGCTCGCAACCTATCTCTTTCGCGATATGGCGCCGAGCTTTCTCTCTTTCGGGGCGCTGATCGCCGGATTCGTGCTGCTCTTTGCCATCGGGCGCATGAGCGCGAACGAACCCGTCGCGCTGCTACTATTTTACGTGTTTACCTTTCTCGAGGGCATCGGTATAGCGCCGACGATCGCGTACTACGCGCATATCGACGGGCCGAGCATCGTGATGAATGCGGCACTCACCACGGGGCTTGGAATGCTCGGACTCGGCGCAGTCGTCTATGCGACGACCTTCGATTTCCGGCGCCTCTACGGTGTGTTGATGATGGCGCTCATTGCGATTATTCTGATAAGCATCGTTTCGATCTTCATCCATTTCGTCTCGCCGACGGCGATATCGTGGGTGGTGCTCTTCATTTTCGCAGGCCTTACGCTCGCCGATTTCGCTCGTATTCGCGCGGGCGGAAGCGGGTCGAGCGCGGTGATGCTCGCAATTAGCATCTATCTCGACGCGATCAACATCTTTCTCGCGTTGTTGCAAATCTTCGGCGGCCGCCGCTCAAACGATTAGCAAGCCAACGTGTGCGGAATCGTCGGTCTCTTCGCCCCAGGTCGTGATGCGGCGAGGCTCGCCTATTTCGGTCTTTACGCGCTTCAGCATCGCGGCCAAGAATCGGCCGGCATCGCCGCCGGCGACGGTGGAACGCTTCGCTCGCATAAGGAGATGGGTCTCCTCGGGGCGATCTTCGACGAAGAGATCCTCGCGCAGCTCAGCGGCCATCTCGCGGTCGGGCATACGCGGTATTCCACGACGGGCTCGTCGGTGGTCGTCAACGCACAACCACTGCTCGAGCGCACCGATATCGGCGAATTCGCTTTAGCGCATAACGGCAATCTCACCAATACCGAAGAACTGCGTGCGGCCCTACCGGCCGGAACGGTGATGCAGGCCTCCTCCGATACCGAGGTGCTTGCAAAACTCATCGTCGAGAGCTCCGGAACGATGATCGAACGGATCGAGGCGGCGATGCAGAAGGCACGCGGCGCCTATTCGATCGCGCTCTGTTCGGAGAGCGAACTCTTTGCTTTTCGCGACCCGTGGGGCGTGCGCCCGCTCTGCCTGGGCACCTTCGACGATGGCGGCTACGTCGTCGCCAGCGAATCCTGTGCGCTCGCAACGGTCGGTGCCCGCTATCTCCGCGAAGTAGAAGCAGGGGAGATCATCCACGTTACACGCGACGGCATCACCTCGCATCACGTGCACGTGCGCGACGAGTTCCCGGCGCTTTGCATGTTTGAATATATTTATTTTGCGCGACCGGATTCCAAACTCGATAATCGATCGATCTATATGGCGCGGCACGAGATGGGACGACGGCTTGCGCGCGAGCATCCCGTCGAAGCCGACTGCGTGATGGCCGTACCCGATTCCGCGGTGCCGGGCGGCATCGGCTACGCTACCGAGAGCGGGCTACCCTACGTTGAGGGACTCATAAAAAATCGGTATATCGGACGGACCTTTATCAGTCCCGATCAATCGATGCGTTCGCGCGGCGTGCACTTGAAATTCAATCCGGTCGTCGAGAATCTGCGCGGGCAACGCGTCGTCGTGGTCGACGATTCCATCGTGCGCGGTACGACGACGCCGCGCATCGTCGCGCTGCTGCGCGAGGCGGGTGCGCGCGAGGTCCATCTGCGGATCACCTCGCCGCCGATCCTCCACCCCTGTTATCTCGGCGTCGATATGGCGAGCTACGACGAACTGATCGCCGCGAACTATAGCGTCGATGAGATTTGCGCGAAGACCGGCGCGGATTCGCTGGGGTATCTCTCGCTCGACGGCCTGATCGAATCGACCGGGCGCAAGCGGGAAGAGATGTGTTTGGGCTGTCTGACCGGAGTCTATCCGACCGAGCCCGCGGAGCACGAGCGCGCTCCGCACGCAGCGCTCACCCGCTCCTAAATCGGAGGGGCGAGCGGGGCGTTCTCGGAGGAGGTTCTAGGGTTCGGGCTGGAGGTTCCGGGCGAGCGAACTCGCGGCCGGGATCTTGATGCGGTCGGCAAGCCGTAAAAAGGCGAGAAATCGCACGTTGAGCCAGGTCGGATCGAATTCAAACCAACGCAGACCATGTCGCGCCGAGAACGGAAACGCATGGTGGTTGTTGTGCCACCCCTCGCCCCATGAGAGCAGGGCGACCCACCAACAGTTGGTCGAAAGATCTTTCGTGTGGTAGGTGCGATAGCCCAATGAGTGTGCCGCGCTATTTACGAGCCACGTCGTATGATAGCCGAGCACGAGGCGAACGAAGATTCCCCAGACGACCCAGGTCCATCCGCCGAGCGCAAACAGCACGAGCGCGAGCGCCAGCTGCATGTAGACGTGCGTGCGTTCGAGGAAGCGGTAGAAGCGACTTCCGCAGAGGTCGGGCGCAAAGCGCGCAATCTCCGCTTCGGTCGGAATCGCATCGTTGTGTTTGTAGATCCACCGGATATGCGCCCAACGAAAACCGCGATCCATTCCGTGGGGATCGTTCGCGGTGTCGGCATTTGCGTGATGTTTGCGATGCGTCGCCACCCAGCGGATCGGGTCGCCTTGCAGCGCGAGAGCGCCGAAGATCGCGAGCACGTATTCCAAGGGTTTGCGCAATCGTAGACCGCGGTGGGTGAGGGTCCGGTGGTAGAAGAGCGTAACGCCGAGTGCGCCGGTGAGGTAAGCAATAATCGCGGCCACCACCAGTGCGCTCCATTGGAATGCACCGGGGATGAATACCGCGAGCGCGCCGATATGAATCGCTGCGAGTCCGAAGCGATTCATACGGCGCCGAACGAGGTCTGTCACATTGTCCTAGCGGTAGCTAGGGCGCGACGCGAAGCAGTCGCGGCAGTAGACCGGCTTATCGCCACGTGGTTGGAACGGGACTTCGGCGACGCCGCCGCACTGGCTGCAGGTCGCTTTGAACATTTCACGGCGGGCACCGCCGCCGCCGCCGCCGTTTCCGCCGCGGCCGCCGCTCGCCTTACGGGCGGCGCGACAATCGGCACAACGGCTCGGCTTATTCGTGAAGCCCTTGCTCGCGTAGAACTGCTGTTCGTTTGCGGTAAAGGTAAAGGTGCGTCCGCAATCGACGCAGGTGAGCATTTCATCGGTGTACATTCGAGACATCTCCTTGGATGCGACGCGCGTTTGCTTCGCATGGGGGTGGGTAGATCCGCAAGAGCGAGTAGCAGCTGCTCCCGAGGCCAAAGAGCCCCCGCGCGATGCCGAAGATGTACTCTTCGGTGCCGGCAGGTGACCGTAGGCGGTGCTTCCACGGGGCGGGGCCAATGCCCGCTTTTTCTCGCAGCTATTTTCTCGACTCCGAACGGGAGCCGAGCGCGGGTGACGGAGAGGGATTCGGAGCGAGCATCGGCAACGCATCGGGATGATGCAGCCGAGGGCGGCACCATACGACGGGGGTGGAGGAATATGGAAGTGCCTCCCGTTTTGATGTCCGATAAGGGAGAAGCCGTGACCCAGGTCGACCGAGCGATCCACGCCGCCGTCGAGGTGCGCGACGAGCATACCGCAACCCACGGCCTTCAAGTGGCGCGTCTCGCCGAGGCTTTGGGGCAGGCGATCTCCTTAGACGATGCCGAGGTCGATGCGCTCCGAGAAGCTGCCCACATCCACGATGTCGGGAAGATCGGGATTCCCGACCACATCCTGTTAAAGCCGTCGCCATTGACGGCGCAGGAGTGGGAGATCATGAAGGATCACAGCATTCTCGGCGCTCGTATCGTCGCAGCGCAATCTTCACCGCACTGGCAAGAGCTCCGAAGCTCGACCGGCATCGTCGAGGCGATCCGGCATCACCACGAACGCTTCGACGGGCGCGGCTATCCCGATGGTCTTGCCGGGGAATCGATCCCGATCTGGTCGCGAATCATTCTCATCGCCGATTGCTACGATGCGCTCACCGAGACCCGCGCGTATCGCCCGTCGTTAACGCACGACGCGGCGATGGCGGTGATGGCCGAAGAGCGCGGAAGCGTCAGCGACCCGGAGCTCTTCGACGTTTTTGCGCAGACGATCGAGCAGAGCCGGTGGAAGGCGATAGCGCCGGAGAACGGCGCGTAGGACGAGCGGCGTTTACCGCTCCGGAAAGCGTTGTTCGCGCACCTCGCGGGAATACTCGGCCAGCGCCTGGGTCGCCGCCGATCCGAGCTCGGCAAAACGCTTTGCAAACGGCGGCGACTGCGAATAGATGCCCAATGCGTCGTGCAGGACGAGCACCTGCGCGTCGCAATGCGGGCCGGCACCGATGCCGACCGTCGGGATGGCAATCGATGCGGTAATCTCTGCGGCGATCTCGCTATCGACCACCTCGAGCACGATTGCATAGGCTCCCGCCGCTTCGACCTTTTTGGCTTGTTCCAGCAGACGCTCGCGGTTCGCACGTTTTTTGTAACCGGGGCCGAGCCCGGCGGTCTGCGGCATCACGCCGATGTGCCCCATCACCGGAATTCCGGTCGCGGCGATTGCGGCGATGCGGTCGGCTTCCATCCCGCCGCCTTCGAGCTTAACGCTGCACGCGCCGCCTTCTTTTACTAGGCGAATCGCATTGCGTACCGCGTCTTCGTCGCTGACGTGATAGGAGCCGAACGGCATATCGACCACGATATGTGCGCGGCTCGTGCCGCGCACCACGGCCTGCGCGTGATGGATCATCACTTCGACCGTAACCGGCGTCGTTTCATCGTATCCCAGCACGACGTTTGCGAGGCTATCGCCGACAAGGATGATATCGATACCCGCAGCTTCGGCGAAGCTCGCAAACGGTGCATCGTAGGCGGTCACGATCGGAAACGGCGTGCCTTTCCGGCGCCGCACGGCACCTGCAGTTACGCGACGCACCGCGCGCCCATGGGCGGGTTCGTAGGGGCGCGCCTGATCGCTCGCGCCATGCGCGGACATCGTTATCCCGCGATCTTCTCGGCGAGATGAACGAGAGCGCGCACGGGCGTTCCGGTCGGGCCCTTTGCCGACCACGCCGTCTCGCCGTCGACATAGGCGGTGCCGGCAACATCGAGATGGACCCACGGCGTTGTATCGACGAAGGCCTTCAAGAACGCCGCAGCGGTGAGCGTGCCGGCCGGGCGTCCGCCGGTGTTCTTGAGGTCGGCGATATCGCTCTTCATCGCGTTGCTATAGTCGTCGTAGAGCGGCATACGCCAGTAACGCTCGCCGCAATCCTTCACTGCATCGAGAAAGAGCGATGCGAACGCATCGTCGT
>JBMFXH010000127.1:0-6290 GCA_049964475.1 Vulcanimicrobiaceae bacterium | reverse complement strand
TGCTGCGCCTCGACGAGAATGCCGCCGTTTCGGCGGCTCCGGCGAAAACCGCACCGGCTGCAAAGCCTGCCGCCCCGGCGACCCCCGCGCCCGCGCGGAGCGGCCCACTCGCTGCTTCGCACCAAGCGCAGCGCATCGCACGTAAACTCGAACTCGATCTCGCTAGCATTCCCGGCAGCGGCCCCGACGGCATGGTGCTGCGCGCCGATATCGCTGCGGCACTGCGCAACGGCAGCGCGCGCCCTGCATCCGCGAAGGGCGCGCCGCAGCCGCCGCTCGCCGCCGACGTAAAACGTACGCCGCTGCAAGGGCCCGCCGCCGCGCTCGTCGGCTACATGGAGCAGAGCCTCAGCATTCCCACCGCGACCTCGTTCCGCACGCTCGGCGTCGATATGCTCGACGCGCGTCGTCGCGAACTCAACGCCGCGATCAAAGCGGCGAAGCGCAACGAGAAAATCTCGTTCACGCATCTCATCGCGTTTGCGATCGTGCAAGCGGCAAGCGAGATGCCCTTTGTCACCTACAGTTTCCGCAACGAGAACGGGAAACCGACGCGCGTCGAACCCGGTGTCCACCTCGGGCTGGCCGTCGATAGCGAACGTAAAGACGGCACGCGTTTCCTCGTCGTGCCGGTCATCAAGAACGCCGATAAACTCGATTTCGCCGGCTTCGTCGCCGCTTACGATGCGCTCGTTACAAAAGCGCGCGAGAATAAACTCGTCGCCGACGATCTCACCGGGGCGAGCCTCACGCTCACCAATCCCGGCGGCATCGGCACCGTCGCATCGATTCCGCGCCTGATGGCCGGGCAAGGTTCGATCCTCGCCACCGGTGCGATCGGCTACCCGGCCGGCTTTACCAACGTCGACGAAACGACGCTGCGTAGCCTCGGTATCGGCAAAGTGATGCAGATGACCAACACCTACGATCACCGCGTCATTCAAGGCGCGCAATCGGGTGAATTCTTGCGTCGCATCGACCGCTTGCTGCAAGGCGAGAGCGAGTTCTACGAACGGGCGTTTTCGACGCTCGGGCTCGTTGCGGGCCCCGCGCCGCAACTCGGAGCGAAGGCACCGGTACCGATTGCCAGCGCATCGTCGGGAGCGCCGTCGGATGAAATGATGCGCGGCGTTGCGGCGGCGGCGGCGATCGTCGCGGCCTATCGCACGCACGGCCACCTCGCGGCGAATCTCGATCCGCTCGGCTCGACGCCGCCGGGTGACGAATCGCTCGATCCGGCAACCTACGGCCTCACGCATGCGATGCAGAACGCGATTCCCGCAAGCGTTTTGCGCGTGAAAGTGCCGGGCAATACGCTCGCCGAAGTGCTGCCGCATCTGCGCGAAACCTACAGCTCGTCGCTCGCATATGAATTCGAGCACATCTCCAATCGCGAACAACGTCGCTGGATGCGCGATGCGATCGAGACCGGCTCGCACCGCACGCCGCTCTCGCGCGAGCATCAGCAGCGCTTATTGGAGCGGTTGACGCGCGGCGAAACCTTCGAACGTTATTTGCGCAAAACGTATCTCGGGCAGAAGACCTTCTCGGGCGAGGGGCTCGACGCGATGGTGCCGATGCTCGAAGAGATGCTCGAACGCTTCGCAGCAGAGGGCGTTGCAAATGCCGTCCTAGGCATGGCACATCGCGGTCGGCTCAACGTCATCGCGCACGTCGTCAATCTGCCCTACGACGAACTGCTCGGGGAATTCGAAGCGGCGCACCAACGCGGCGAAGTCGGCGACGACGATGTCACCGGCGACGTGAAATACCACCAAGGTGCAACCGGCGTCTATCGTTCGCACGATGGGCGCGACATCACGGTGATCCTCGCGCATAATCCGAGCCATCTCGAAGCGGTCGATCCGGTCGTCGAAGGCTCGGCGCGTGCGCTACAGAGCGATCATGCCGCCGGGGCGCCGACGCGCGACGGCAATCGCGCGGTGCCGATTCTCATTCACGGCGATGCCGCATTCACCGGACAAGGCATCATCTCCGAAGTCTTCAACTTACAGTCGCTCGCCGGATACACCACCGACGGCACCGTTCATATCATCGCCAACAACCAGGTCGGCTTCACCACCGATCCGCACGACGACCGTTCGACGCGTTACGCATCCGATCTCGCGAAGGGCTTCGACGTGCCGATCGTTCACGTGAACGCCGACGATGTCGATGCCTGCATCGATGCGGTGCGCCTAGCCGTCGATTTCCGGCGCCAGTTCAAACGCGATGTCATCATCGATCTCATCGGCTACCGCCGCTTCGGCCATAACGAGCAAGATGAGCCGGCCTACACGCAGCCGTTGCTCTACGATAAAATCAAGAATCACCCGACCGCGCGCGAACTCTTCGCGAACAAACTCGTCGCGCAGGGCATCATCACCGCCGAACGCGCGAACGAGATGATCGAACAGGCGACGGCGGCGCTGCAGAGCGCAAACGCGCGCGTGAAAGCCGACGGCGGCAAGAGCCTCATCGAGAAGATCGGGCAAGCGACGCCGATCGAAACGGTCGCGCTGCAGCCGATCGACCGCAAGCGGTTGCTTGCGTGGAGCGAGGACGCCGTCCGCGTGCCCGCCGATTTCACGGTCAACAAGAAACTCATCGCGCAGTTCCAACGCCGTCGCGCGCTGATCGCCGACAAGGGGCTCGTTGATTGGGGCATGGCCGAGGCGCTTGCATTTGCGTCGTTGGTCACCTCCGGCGTGCCGGTACGCATCACCGGGCAGGATACGGGGCGCGGCACGTTCAGCCATCGCCATGCGGCGCTGCACGACGTGGCAACCAATGCGGTGTACGTTCCGCTCGCGCATCTCGCCGATGCGAAGGCCTCGTTCGAGATTCACAATAGTCCGCTCTCGGAATACGCGTGCCTCGGCTTCGAATATGGCTATGCGGTAACGCTGCCGAAGGCGCTCGTGCTGTGGGAAGCGCAGTTCGGCGATTTCGTCAACGGCGCCGAGATTATCATCGATCAATTTATCGCCGCCGGCCAAGCGAAGTGGGGTCAGACCTCGCGCCTCACGATGCTGCTGCCGCACGGTTACGAAGGCATGGGCCCCGAACATTCCAGCGCGCGTCTGGAGCGCTTCTTGCAGCTCGCCGCCGAAGGCAATCTGCGCGTCGCCTACCCGTCGACGGCCGGAAATTACTTCCATCTCCTGCGCCTGCAAGCGGGCTCGCCCAATCCCGTGCCGTTAGTGGTGATGACGCCGAAATCGTTGCTACGTCTTGAAACCGCATACGGTGAGATCGACCAAATGGCGAACGGTTCGTTCCAGCCGGTGATCGACGATCCCAGCGTAACCGACAAATCGAAGATCGAACGCATCGTGCTCTGCACCGGCAAGATCTATCACGATCTCGTCGCCGCTCCGCAGTACGCCGGGCGCAGTAAAACGGCGATCGTGCGCATCGAATTGCTTTCGCCGATGCCCGGCGCGGAGATGAATGCGCTGCTCGCGACCTATCCCAACCTCAAACGGCTGGTCTGGGTGCAAGAAGAGCCGAAGAACATGGGCGCACGCGCCTATGTGCGGCGTCGCTTGCTCGAACGGCTCGAACGCCCGCTCGAGATCGATTACGTCGGGCGCCCGTACCGTGCGAGCCCATCGGAGGGTTACCCCGGTGCGCACGCGGTCGAACAAGAGCGCGTGATCGCCGAGGCGCTACAAGGGTAGCGCGCCTGCGATACGCTCGGGGAACCGTCTAGTCGGGCCTTCGGTCGGCGTCGTCATCCTCGCCGGGAGTTTCGGCGCGTCTTTCGATCCAAGCGGCGAGGTCGCGAATGGTAATGCCGCCCGGAATTCGTTCGCGGAAGAGAGCGACGACGTCTTTCTCGGTTGCGCGTAACGTGTAACCGTTGATTTGCAAAAACACTCTTCCGGAAATCCAAGCTATTCGCTTGTTGCCGTCAATAAATGCTTGATTTTCGGCGAGCGAGTGCATGAGCGCAGCACATTTTTCGAAAATATCGGGATACGCATCGACACCTCCGAAACTTTGCTGCGGCCGACCGACTGCAGAAGAAAGGCCGGCAGCATACCGTAGCTTAGGTGCTCCGATCGCCTCGCGATAGAAAGCAACGATATCGTCCTCGGTAAGGTACTGCACGCATCAGTCCGCAAGGGCCTTCAGTATCGATGTATCCTCATGGGCGATATTGCGAACCATCGCAAGCATCTCTTCGCGCGAGACGGGATGGCGCGCACCATACTCGCGAAGGGATTCATTGACGATCTCGCCGATCGATCGCTTTTCGATCGCGGCGCGTATTTTCAATCGTTCGATCACTTCCGAGTCAACGCGTACGTTGAGTTGCTTTAATGCCATAGTATCACCCAAAAAAATATAGTATGCTAGCAATATAGCAGTTTAAACCTCTGTGTCAAGGGGCGAATGGCCAGCGATTGCCCTGCCGCTCGTCCAGGAAGGTGCCTCTGCGAACGGGCCGAGGCCTCTTCCCCCGGGTGGATATACGGCGTCAGGCGTCGTAGTGACGTGCGAAATTCCGCGCTCGACACGCACGAGCGAAACACTGTGTTTCGTTGCCGCCAGGAGCCGATGCAGTTGAAAACAGCCGCTACGATTTTTTCAGCTCCGTGGATCGTCATCTGCATTCTACTTCTAGCCACCGCTCCCGAAGTCGCAAAGGAGGCGTCGTGTCCCTTCGCGACTCCGACGGCAGCGCTAGGTAGCCTCAACACCCTTTCTTCTCGCAGGCGGACAATTCGACTCGCATCCGTCGCGGCCGACTGTTCGACGAGAGTGGCAAACCCGGTTTCAAACACATTTCTTTTTGTCTCTGCAGCGGCGTTTTATAAAGCGGCTCATCTCGAGCGACGAAATCGGGATTCGGTTTCAGCAAGCACTGATAACTCGTTGGCGCGCGGGCTTTTGCATTTTCTTATTCGGAGTCACGCTACCGACAGCGTCACCCGCAAAGCGGCCGTGAAGCTCCTCAAGCGAATCGACGAGCGCGATAATACTTGACGCACTCGTCCCAGACCCAGTCGAAGGCAAAACGATAGATTCCGGAAACATCGCCTGCGAGCATGTAACGATGTGCGAACGGCTTATTGAGAGAAATTATGAGAGTAGTCCAGAGAAGCAGACGAACGCAGTTCGTCGATGCGTTCGTTCTTTGAATTGCGAGACAATGGCATTGCGCCGCAGCTGTTTTCGCGCCCTCGACTACAGGTTTGCGAGGCGTCCACCGTCGACGACCAGCGTCGTGCCGTTGACGAACGCCGCTTCGTCGGATGCGAGAAAACAGATCGCGGCGGCGAGATCTTCGGGCTTGCCGATCGCACCGGTTACTTTCTCTGCGCCGCTTTTCACGTTGGGGTTGTTCCACAGCATCGGCGTATCGACCGCGCCCGGTGCGAGGGCGTTCACGCGAATCTTCCGCGCGGTGAGTTCGATGCTCAACCCGCGCGTGAATGCCTCGATTGCACCCTTCGACGATGCGTAAGGAACGACGTTCGCCGTCGTCGCATGCGCGTGCACCGAACTCAAATTCACGATCGCACCGCCATCGTTCATGTGCGGTACCCCGTACTTACAGAAGTAAAAGACCGATCCTAAATTCGTTGTGATGACGTGAAAGAAATCTGCTTCGGCGATATCGACGATCGGCGTAAACGTCATCATTGCGGCGTCATTGACGATCGCATCGATTTGACCGTAGGTTGCAACCGTTTTGGCGATAACGGCTTGCACTTGCGCCGAATTGCCGACGTCGACCGCGAGCGCGAGCGCGGTTCCGCCAGCCGCGGCAATCGCATCGACGGTCTTCTGTGCCGCCTCGACGTGCAGGTCGGCGACCACGACACGAGCGCCTTCGCGGGCGAATTGCAAGCAGGCGGCCATGCCGATTCCCGATCCGCCCCCGGTCACAATACAGGTTTTGTTCGTAAATCTCATGATGCGCACTGCCTTCTGCCCGCATCCTCATCGCTCCGCCTTTCACGGCGGAGCTCTTCGCAAAGCGGCGAAGCTCCGCCGCATGAGCGAGAGCATGCATTTCGGTGTCGCGACGGCCGACCACCAATGCGAGGCCTACGATGGCAACGACGATATTCGCGATCTTTGGGAGCGCTCGCGAGGACTCACCGAACGCGGCAAGGCGACCGATTTTTGGAACCGTTATCGCGAAGATATCGATCTCGCCAAAGGGCTAGGCTGCACGATCTTCCGGCTCTCGCTCTCGTGGGCGCGCTTAGAACCCGAACCGGGGCGCTGGAGCGACGAGGCGTTCGCTCACTATCGGGAACTGCTTGAATATT
>JBMFXH010000126.1:0-6327 GCA_049964475.1 Vulcanimicrobiaceae bacterium | reverse complement strand
GGCCGCCCTGCCAGACTGCATCACCGTGCGTGGCTCTTAATAATTCCACGGCACCTGAAGGTGGCCAATGCGATGGCTCGCCGGATTATTTCGCAGTGGGGAACGACAATTTACCGGTGAAGAACACGGACCCTACCGGAACTACGATAGTGAATATTTTCGCAATTAAGACTCCCTCGGGCGTACCAATGGCATGGGTATATCTAACTGACGATCAGCATTTGTTCTTTCAAGCGAACGGTGACAGCGGTCTAACAGGCACATTACTCTCGCTTTTAGCGGGTATCCCGGTCGTTCAAGGTATTGCCAAGGATCTCGTAAACGCGACCTCGACTCCATATCAAATAACAGGTCCACAATGGCAGACCATTGAATACGGCGTCCAGCACGGAAGCAACGTTCTTCAGAAGTGCTGGCTTAAGAATTATACACAACAAAATGGATAGCGTAATTCTTGCGTCCCTTATCGCGTTCGGAGGACGAAGCGAGTTCCCAAAAATAGTCGCTCCAAGAGCGTCGGCTGCTTGCATGGGGTCGTCGTTTACCTTCCAGATCGGCAATGACAACGTTCCCGTCGAAAATCCTAGCATCGGCACGACTATTGTGAACATATGGGCATTTACTCCGGAGAACCATCCTCGCCCAGTCGCATGGTTATTTAAGAACGCCCGCAACGAATACTTCCTGGCCTTCGCAGCGAACCAGAAGGGGTCGTCGTATCGGGCGATCCCGTTTTACTGGCGATATTTTCCGCCCGCTACGCCGCCACCGGCTGGTTCGGGAGGATATCGTTCGGTGGTGAAGGTCTCTCCCTCGCAAATCGTCAACATCGAGAATATCCTGGGAGCCCGAGGCATTGTCCGCGTTTCGTGTTTCACGCACGATTATAAGCTGTAACCGGGAGTACTCTCCTATAAGCAGATTGTGGAGTAGAGCTTCAAACCATCCGGCTTGGGTCTCTACTCCTTCATTATCCAGTTACAGCCTGCGAGGGCCTGGTGTGCTGATCATGACCCTCTCTCTTAGCGATGTTGCATTGCCCCCGGCCGGCTGGCACACTTTTGAACTTAAAAATGAAAATGGAGAACGAGAGCGCTTATGTGCCGTAGACGTACTCGAAATTCCAACGCTACAGCGGATCTACGCATAAGGTGCCGATGGAGCGCACGAAAATGACCCAACCGAAGCAGTATATCCTATCGTGGGGGAGAGCCTGGAACATCCTCGCTCTACCCTATATCACGTTTACCGCATTCGAAGCGGGCCATCTCTGGGAAAAGCACACCTCGGAGGCCATCATCGAGATCGCCAGTACGGCGATATTTCTACCGATTGCGATGGTGCTCACGCGATACGCCTACTCCTGGTACGGCAGCAACGTCGTTGCAAAGCGCGGAGACGGAAGCCGGTAGCCATTCCTGAGGCTATCGCGCGGCGCGCTCCCGGGTAAACCCGGCGACTAGTTCGGCGAGTGCCTCGTCCTCGGCGAGAAAAGCATCGTGGCCGTGCTCGCTGCGCATCTCGATGTAGCGAGCGTCGATGCCGCGGCACGCTAGGAGCTCCGCGGCGTCACGTATCTCGCGAGCGGGAAAGAGCGTGTCGGAGGAGATGCCGACGAACGTGAGCGGCGGCGTGTTCTCCGGCCAGTCGCTCTCGCGGAGATCGAAGGAATCCATCGCATGCGTGAGCGTGCGATAGGTTGCGGCGTCGATGCGCTCAAGAATGCGCGCTGCCTGGAGATCGAGGAACCCCTCAATGTCGAACCCTCCTCCGCCGTTGCGGTCGGGGCGGCGGCCGTGGCGTCGCGAGAGTAGCGCATCGCTTTTGTAGGTGAGCATCGCGATCTTGCGCGCTAAACCGAGCCCGGCGACCGGATCGAGTGCGAGTGCGTCGCGTTGGATGGCATTGAACGCAATCGCCGTCGTTCCGGTACGATCCGGTGCCCCGATGGCGATGGCGCGGCCGACGCGTTCGGGGGCATCGTGCGCCCACTGGAGCGCTTGCATGCCGCCCATCGAACCGCCGATCGCGATGTCGATGCGCTCGATGCCGATGATATCGAGTGCGCGTCGCTGCGCGCGCACGATGTCGGCGATCGTGATGCGCTCGCGCGTCGGCGTCGATCCGTAACACGATCCGAGCATATTGACGCCGACGATGCAGTACTCGCGGGGATCGAGCAGTGCGCCCTCGCCGACGATTCCCGGCCACCACGCTGCGGCGCGATGATCGCCGGTGAGTGCGTGGAGGACGAGCACGAAACGCCCGCAGGCCGGGTCGCCGTAGATCGCAATGCGCTGATCGACGGCGGGCAGAATCTGCCCACCGTCGAGTTCGAGCGCGCCGATCGCTATCGTTCGTTCGATCACGCTCCCAGCGCGCTCGCGAGATCGGCGATGAGATCTTCACTATCCTCGATGCCGACCGAGAGCCGGATCGTGCTCGCATCGACTCCGCTTGCGAGTCGCTCTCGCGCCGTGAGCTGCCGGTGCGTCGTGGAAGCGGGATGGATCGCCAGCGATTTCGCATCGCCAACGTTGGCCAGCAGCGAGAAGAGACGCAGCCGGTCGATCGTTGTGCGCGCTTCAGTCTCGCCGCCACGCACCTCGAACGTGACGATTGCGCCCGCGCCCTTGGGCAGGTAACGCCGTGCGCGATCGTGCTCGGGATCGCTTTGAAGCCCTGGGTAGCGTACGGATGCAACGCGCGGATGTGTCGCGAGAAACTCTGCAACCCGCGCGGCGTTGGTAACGTGCCGTTCGATCCGCACGCCCAACGTCTCGAGCCCCTGAAGCAGCAGCCACGCGTTAAACGGCGAGAGCGCGGCACCGATATCGCGCAGCAACTGCACGCGCGCCTTCACGATATAGGCCGCGCGGCCGAAGGCGGCGGCGTATTCGATATTGTTATAGGTCGGATCGGGAGCCGTGAAGTCCGCGTGGCGCGAACTCGTTGCCCAATCGAAGCGGCCGCCATCGACGATGAGGCCGCCGATAGCAACGCCGTGTCCGCCGATGAATTTCGTTGCCGAGTGGACGACGATATCGGCGCCGTGTTCGATCGGACGAAGAAGATAGGGTGTCGCCAGCGTGTTATCGACGATTGTCGGCAGCGAGTAGCGATGCGCGAGCACCGAGATCGCTTCGACGTCGAGCACGTCGAGGCGTGGGTTTCCGATGCTCTCTGCATAGAGCGCTTTCGTTCTCGGCTGGATCGCCGCTTCGACTGCCGTGAGATCGGCGAAATCGACGAGTGAGACCTCGATGCCGAATCGACGCAGCGTATGGGCGAATGCGTTATAGGTGCCGCCGTAAAGCGAAGCCGAGCTGACGATATGGTCGCCGGCTCTGGCGAGGTTGAGAAGGGCATAGATTGCGGCTGCCTGGCCGCTCGCGACGGCGAGCGCTCCGACGCCGCCTTCGAGATCGGCAATACGCTTTTCGAGAACGTCGGTGGTGGGATTATTGATCCGGGTATAGATATTGCCGAACTCTTCGAGCCCGAAAAGTCGACCGGCATGCGCGGTGTCGTCGAAGCGATACGAGGTGGTTTGGTAGATCGGCAACGCGCGCGATTTGGTGGTTGGGTCGCCGTCGAAAGCGGCGTGAAGTGCCCGAGTGTTGAGGCCTTGAGATCGGCTTTCCAGGGTTGGAGTGGACATGAGTCGGTCCTTTCTTTAACGTGCCGACGATGAGTGCGCAACATCGAGTTGCGTCGCCGGAGATGTGAGGAAGCCATCGTTCCAGATGGCGAGCGTATCGGGGAAAATCGAACGGATATCGAGAATCGGCGCGAAGTCTTCGAGGAGGTCGTTGCGCTGCGTGCGGGCGACGATGCTCCGCAGTACGTCGGCAATATCGCCGAGGATCGCACTTGAGGTTGCGGCACGGCCCGCGCCGACACCGCGTAAATAGAGCTCTCCTGCGTCGCGCGAATGGATGAGGATGCCGTTCTGCCCGCCCTCGAGCGCGCCGAGCGGATGGTCGCGCGGAACGAGTGCCGGTGCGACTTCGGCAGCGATGCCTTCCTCATCTCGGCGGGCGGCGGCCAGAAGTTTCATGCGATAGCCCCGTTTGCTATAGCGGCGTAACGCCTCGCCGTCGATTCCGCGGATGCCGCGAACTCGAAGGCGCGGAGTGATAGCTGCGGCACCGAACGCGCGCTGAATAAGAATCGCAAGCTTATGCGCGCTATCGAGCCCGTCGATATCCTCGCTTGGGTCGCTCTCGGCGAAGCCGGCGCGTTGGGCGTCGGCGAGTGCTTCGTCAAAACTTCCGCCGTGTTCCATCGCGCTCAGGATCGCGTTACACGTGCCGTTAAGAACACCGACGAAGCTTTCGATCGGGTCGCCCGCAAGCGCCTCGTCGATGGTGCGCAGGATCGGTATGGCTCCGCCGACCGCCGCTTCGTAGCGCAAGCTCAGCCCGCGCCGTGCTGCCAGAGCGTGGAGCCGCGGCCCTTGCGAGCCGATCAACGCTTTGTTCGCAGTGACGACGTGACAACCGCGTTCGAGCGCGCGCTCGACGAACTCCGCCGCGAGCGTCGTGCCGCCCATCGTCTCGACCACGAGATCGATGCGGTGGTCGGCGAGAAGTGCGTTCGCCGAATCGATCAGCAACGATCTCGGGATACCGTCGGCCCGAACGCTTCCAAGCGAGCGCACGGCGATGGCGTGGACGCTATGCGCGATGCCGTGAACGCGCGGTTCTCCGGCAAGCAAGCGTTGAGCGACGCCGCCGCCGACGACGCCGCAGCCAAGTATTCCGATTCCGATTGATGCCTGCATGGGTCTGCCTCCTGGTGAGATGAGGAAAGCGACTGAGGATATGAAAACGCCCCCGTCGCTCTTGCGACGGGGGCGCCTACTTCGATGGTGAGCGTCGAGCGCTCTACGTCATCGCAAATGGCAACCTTGCCGTCGCGCGCTTGGCGGAACAGCAAGTGGACATTCGCGATGCGAACGAGATCATGGCGTGCATACTACCCCATGCGTTCCGAACCGTCAAGCGAGGCGAGGGAGTTAACGGAATCATGACCCACACCCAGCGCTCGATTCGCAGGCGATCGCGCGAGGATCGGCAATCTCCCGAGGACGCTGTGCCGTTGGGTGCGGCTATTCCGGAAAGGTACGTGGACAAGGATGAGTATTTCCTCGATTGCCTCCGCCTCGGCTGGGGTACAGAGCGCCGTGAAGTCGCTCGTCACGACACAACACGAAGCACAGCTGGAAGCAGCTGTCGGCATTCAAGATGGTGACGAGAACGTCGGCACCAACGTCAACCAAACCGCATAGCGCACATTCAACGGTTGAGAAAGGACGCACGCGCGTTGGCGCGCGCGTCCTTTTTTATGTGGTGTGCGTCCCGTCGCGCACGATAAGTCCGCGCGCACTCGGCCGCAGGCAGAGCGTCACGGCGGCAATACCGGCGTCGGTAAAAAACGATCGCAAATCATCGCCGATGCGGCGTACGTCTGCACCACGGTCCAATAACGCGATTGCCGTCGGCCCGGCGCCGGAGAGCGCGATGCCGCGAATGCCGGGGGCATCGTACGAGAGCAACGCGCGCAAGCCGGGGATTTTCGGCGCGCGGGAGGGTTGATGGATACGGTCGCGCATCGCCTCGCGCAGAACGTCGAGCTTGCCGCCTGCGAGTGCGCCGGCAAGCAGCGCCGCACGCTGGATCGAGAAGACGACATCCGCGCGCGCATACCGAGCCGGAAGCAGCGCGCGTGCGGCGGCAGTGGAGAGATCGATCTGCGGGATCGTTAAAAGCGCGATCGTCTCGCGGAGCGCCGGCAAGCGGATAACGGTGCGGGCATCGCAGGCGATGGTCGTGCCGCCGTAGAGCGCGGCGAGTGCGTTATCGGGGTGCCCTTCGATCTCGCAGGCGAGCGCGGCGATCTTCGTGCGGTCGAGCCGAATCCCGGCGGCACGTTGAGCGATCCCGAGCGCGAGTACGATTGCCGCCGCGCTGGAACCGAGGCCGGCACCGAGCGGGATATCGTTGGCGATCTCGACGCGAACGCCGGGCAACGCTCCGAGCCGTCGCATCGCTCGTTCGATCGCGTCGCGCAATCCGTCGTGTGTCGGCGCATGCGGGCCCGGCGTGAAATGCAGCGCAAAACGGCGTGCGGCCGCAACCCTTGCGTGCATCCGCGCCGAGAGCGCGATGGCGATAGCATCGAACCCGGGGCCGAGGTTTGCGCTACTCGCCGGTGCGCTCGCGTGGAAGTTACGCGCCGACATCGCGGCGGTCCGCAACGCGCACGCTCGCGTCGCTATCTTTGAGCACGTGTCCGGTTAACACCGCGACGATATCATCGCTT
>JBMFXH010000125.1:0-6323 GCA_049964475.1 Vulcanimicrobiaceae bacterium | reverse complement strand
TGCCGTTTGCCGCCGGGCGACCGACGTACGTATGGGTCTCGAAGGTCGGTAGCGCCGGTGCGAGCCCGACGGTTCATTGCCCGGCGATGTGGGTGAAGGCGCCGCCCACGCATAAGCACGCAAAGCCGAAGAAGCATCTCGTGCGCCTCAATCCGTCGGTCTACGATCCGCATGCGTTGCCCCCGGTTGGGATCATCGCTCGGGCTCATGCAATCTCGGAGCCGGCGAGCGTGTTGACGTGCACGCATCCGTTTCAAGAAGCGCGAGTCGAACAGGTCACCGCGCCGAATTATCCACGCGCCGCCGCAGCGGAAGGCGAGGATTACGTGCTTTCGGTTGCGGTTGCGGTCGAACTCGGTCGCAAGGGACAAGTCGTCGGGCTCGGGCTTGCAGGCCCCTCCGGACGAGCGCTCTTCGACGGGAATGCACTCTATGCGGCCTCGCAGACGACCTATTCACCGAAGATCGGGCTCTGTCGGCCAGTCCCGGGCTTCTATATTTTCGACGCGCAGTACGCCCCGGGTTAGTCGATTTCTCCCAGCCTCCGGCGAACGTGCTCGGCAACGAGCGTTCGGTCGCGCAACGGCAGGCGCCCGATTTTTTCTGCATCGTCGCATTCGATCGTCGCAATCTTGGCAGAGCGAACGACCGATGCGGCGGGAAGCCCGGCTCGCTCGATATCCGATATCTCTACATCGTCGACCCAGCCGCGGTTCTCGGCGCTAGTGATCATGAGAACCCAGAGGAGCGCGCGCTCCGTTTCAAGGCGGCCTGCTGCAATGACAAGTGCGGGGCGTCGCTCTCGCACCGGCCGATCGATGTATGGGAAGGGAACTTTGACGATGTCCCAGGCTTTATAGATCGGCATAGGCGCGCCGATCGTTCTCCGAAGCCCATTCACCAAAAGCGGTAAATGGGTCGTCGATCGGCCTCGGACGAGCCTTCCATACGGGTTGTAAGGAACTTCCTTACAACCGTCAACCTGCTCGGTTCGCGCCCGGCACACGCTGCCCGGGCGGAACCGGCAAGGTGTGCGCCGTAACCCAGTCGCCATGCTCGCCGAAGAACGTATCGAGGTCCCGATGGAGGAGCTCGTCGCCTACCGCCGCCACCTCCACGCCCATCCCGAGCTCTCGTTTCAAGAGTACGAGACCGCGGCGTTCGTCGAGCGCGAACTGCGCTCGTACGGCTACGACGATGCGAACCTGCGCACGAAGGTTGCAAAGACCGGTATTCTCGCGACGCTGCGCGGCGGGCGCCCGGGGCCGGTGACGATGCTGCGTGCCGATATGGATGCGTTACCGATGGAGGAGATCGCCGAGGTCTCCTATCGCTCGCAGCGGCCGGGGGCGATGCACGCCTGCGGGCACGACGGGCACGTTGCGATTCTGCTTGCGGCGGCGCGGGAATTGATGGCGCGGCGCGACGACGTACCGGGAACGCTCGTCTTCTGTTTTCAGCCCGCCGAAGAAGGGCTCGCCGGAGCGAAAGCGATGATCGAAGAAGGGATGCTCGAAGATCCGCACGTCGATCGGGTCTTCTCGCTCCATCTCTATTCCGGGCTCGAAGTTGGAAAGGTCGGCATTCGCGACGGTGCGTTCTTCGCGTCCTCGGATCGCTTCTCGTTGCAGATTACCGGAAAAGGCGGTCACGGTGCGATGCCCGAGAACACCGTCGATCCGATCGTCGGCGCGGCGCAACTCGTCGGCGCATTGCAGACCATCGTGAGCCGCGAGATCGCCGCGAGCGAACCGGTCGTGGTCACGGTCGGGAAGTTCGATTCCGGCACCACCTTCAACGTGATTCCCGAATCGGCGCAGCTGCTGGGAACGGTGCGCACGCTCGACCCGGAGGTGCGCGCCTCGATGCCCGCGCGCATGGAGCGGATTATCGCCGGGCTCTGTTCGGCGATGCGCTTGGAGTATCGCTTCGATTATCACTGGGGCTACCCGATCACCGTGAACGATGATGCGACCAACGACGTCGTGCGCGAGGTCGCAGCGCGTGTGCTCGGTGCAGAAGCGATCACCGATCCGCACCAGGTTGGGCTCTGGGGCGAAGATATGGCGTTCGTGCACGAAGTGCGCCCCGGTGCGTATTTTCTCGTCGGCGTGCGCGGACCCGAACGCGGGCACGAACCGCAGCATAGCCCGCGCTACGATATCGACGAACGCGCGCTCGGCGTCGGCTTTCAGATGATGGTGGGGTTGGGGTTGCAAGGCTAAGGCGACCCCTCGCTTTCGTCGCCACTCCCTTCGCGTTCTTCGACGGTCTGCACCCAGAGAATGGCGCGTGCATACCCATCGAGTTCGCGCACCACGCGCTCTAGTCGCTCGCGCGCCGCACGTTGCGGCGGATTTTCGTCGTGCGCGGCACGACGCTGGGCGAGGTAGAGGCGCGCCGCCGCGAGATCGCTCGCGGCAAAGGGCCAGCGCTCGCGCAGCGTGCGTTCGGAGGCATCGGGCAAGCGGTCGATGTTCGGTGGTGCCGGGCAATCGGGGTGCAGGGCGGCAAACTCTAGGCGCGCGAGCACGTATTCACTGCGCGCGGCGATGAACGAACCGAGCAACTGCACCAGGCGAACGTCCATACCCGGGGCATACGACACCGGGCCTGCAGAGGCTTTCGCCGCCGGGGCTACGCTGGAGGGCTGTGGCGCTCGAAGGCGCAAATACGCAGCAGCGATGCTCGCCAGAGCGGCGCGCACGTTGCCTTTTTAGGGGAGGGATAAAACGATGCGACTGATTACCCGAGCCGATCTCGACGGCCTGACCTGCGCGATTCTCCTACAAGAAGTCGAGAGCATCGACGCGATCGATTTCGCGCATCCCAAAGACGTGCAAGACGGGCGTATCGCGATCGACGGCAACGATATCCTCGCCAACCTTCCCTACGATGCACGTGCCGGCATGTGGTTCGATCATCACCTCAGCCAGGAAGAGCAGGCCTTCGGCAGCACGGTAAAGGGCGCATACGATATCGCGCCGAGCGCGGCGCGGGTGATCGCGAATTATTATAAATCGCCGAAGTTTCAGCGGTTCTCCGATTTGCTCGAAGCGACGGACCGGCTCGACGCAGCGCTCCTCACGCGCGAGGATATCGTCAATCCGCAGGGCTGGATTCTCGTCGGCTATACGCTCGATCCGCGCACCGGGCTCGGGGCGTTCAAGAGTTACTTCAAGCACTTGATGGAGCTGGCGAAAGCGATGCCGGTGGAGCAGGTGCTCGCCGACCCGGAGGTCAGCGTGCACGTCGAGCGGTTGCGCGCGGAGGAGAGCGCGTTTAAAGCGCTGCTCGAAGCGAAGAGTCGGCTCGATGGCAACGTGGTGATCACCGATATGCGCGGCGAAAAACATCCGCCCAGCGGCAATCGTTTTCTCGTCTACACGCTCTTCCCGACCGCGAACGTCTCGGTGCGCATCGCCGACGGGCACGACGGCAGTTATGCGTCGATTCAAGTTGGGCATTCGATTCTCAACCGCACCTGCAAAACGAGCATCGGCGATCTGCTTTCCGAATATGGCGGAGGCGGGCACGAAGGCGCGGGCACCGCGCAGCCCGCGACGCCCGATGTGGAGCGCGTGCTCGCCGAGATCGTCGCAACGCTCAAGCGGAATGGGTAGCAGCGGCGATCTGAAGAAACACCCTCGATATGATGGCTTCGCCATCTACTCGGGTTGACAATGGTGTCAGCCCGAGGAGCGTACCTCCCTGTCAGCCCGAGTAGCGTACCTCCCTGTCAGCCCGAGTAGCGTACCTCCCTGTCAGCCCGAGTAGCCGCCCGCAGGGCGGCGTATCGAGGGCCGTGTCAAGGGATCTTTTTGAAAGGCGACCCCTTGCTGGAGATTCACAATTTAACCAAGCGGTTCGGCGCGAAAATCGCGGTGGACGAGCTTTCGTTCTCCGTTGCAGCGGGTGAGATCGCCGGGCTGCTCGGGCCCAACGGCGCGGGGAAGAGCACGACGTTTCTTGCGCTCGCCGGTTTCTTGCGACCGGATGCGGGGAGGATATCTTGGAACGGGGTGACGCTCGGCCACGACCGCGGCCGCACGATCGCTCTTATCCCGGAGACGCCGGAGGTTTTCCCCGCGCTCACCGTTTGGGAACACCTGGTGTTCGTTGCCAAGAGCAGTCGGCTCGCGCCCGGATGGGAACAGAAAGGCGCTGCGTTGTTGGAGCGCTTGGGAATGGATGGCGAACGCGACACGCTGGGGCGCGCGCTCTCGAAAGGGATGCGTCAGAAAACGTTGATCGCCGCGACGTTGCTCGCCGACACACCCGTTTTGCTGCTCGACGAGCCGATGATCGGCCTCGACCCGATGGGGCAGCGCGAGTTGCGCGAGCTGCTCGTTGCACTCCGGCAGAGCGGAACCGCGATTGTGCTCAGCACGCATGCGATCGAGCAGGCGCGGCAGCTCTGCGATCGGATCATCATTATTAAAAACGGGCGCTTCGTTGCCGCCGGAAGTTTCGACGAGCTGCGCGAACGCGTGGGGCGTGAGGATGCCGAGGAGCTCTTCCTGGAATTGACGCGCGCCTGAGATGATGGACGATGTGGCGGCGCTCGCATATTTGCAGTGGCGTGCCGCCGTTAATTCGTTTCGCGAAACGCTGCGCGCTCCGGCTCGCCTGGTGCTGCTGCTCTTGGGGATCCTCTACTACGCATTCTTCGTCTGGCTTCGCCTCACCGAGCAGCGTAAGGGCCTACCCACCACCGAGGTACACGAGCCCTTCGCAACGCCGATCGCATGCGGTATTCTGCTGTTTATAGCGTTGCCGATGTGGCCCGGTGCGCGCGGCGTCCTCAAGCTTTTTGCATCGTTCGCCGAGGCGCGCTTTCTCATCTGTTCGTCGCTGCGCGAAGAGATCGTGATTCCGTTTTTAGTTTTGCGGAACAACCTTTTCTCGCTGGTGAGGTTGGGTTTAGCGGCGTTACTCTATGCACTGATTTTCGGGGAGTTCGGCGGATTGGTCGGCATGACGCTCGGGCTGCTGGGAATCTTTCTCGTTGGGTCGATTCTGGGGCCCTTTGCGTTTCGGGTGCGCCTGCGGTTGGGTGCGCGCGTCGCGTACGTTCTTTTGGTAACGATTGCGACCGTTGCGATCGTGCCGGCGCTCTGCGTGGGTGTCGGCGCTCTCTGGTCAGGCGCGCAACCGCTCGCGCACTGGGCGATCGGGCTGGGCTTCGGGCGGACGTTGAACGCAGTCCTTGCCGGAAACCCGCTGGCTCTCTCGGCGCTTGCCGCAGTTTTCATCGCCCTAGCGCTCGCTTCGTTCGTAGGCGCGCGCGATCTTTACCCGGAGATCTATAACGCATCGTATGTGGGGATGAAAGTTCTGTCGCAACGCGGCCGACGGCGTGGCGAGCCGTTGACTCCCCGCGCTGCGTCGACGCTGACGAAGACGGCACGATCCTACGGTGCGCCGCGCGGGATGACCGGTGCGTGGGCGATTTTCTGGAAGGATTGGGTGGTCTTCCGGCGCGTGAGCGGGGCTCGATGGTTGCTCGCCGTCGGCGTGGGGATCGGCTTGGGCGTCGGCGCAATCTCGGGCTATCTCGACCGTTCGTCGGCGACCGCCGATGTTGGGATCACCCTCTTTGTTTCGGCGCTCTCACTCGCGCTGTTCATGGTCGTGTTGATGACGACGGTCATGCTCGATGCGGATATCGGCATGCCGTTATGGTGGCTCTCCACAGATAGCTTGCGAGCGCGCCTCTATGTGTGGAGCGTCGCCACCGGCTGGCGGACGATGTTACCGTTTGCCGTCGGCGCGGCGGCCTATGGGCTCGTCTCCGGAAATAGCGCGCTCGTGCTCGTGGCGCTTCCCGCTGCGGCGGTTGTGACGATATTTTTGCGGAGCGTCGGCACTGCGCTCTACACGATCTTTCCCGGGAACGGCGGTGTCGGGCCGATCGTCGGGATGCTGCGCGTGGTAATCTCGCTTATCGCCCTGCTCCCGCCGGCGCTTGCGTTTATTTTCGCGATGGCGTTCGTGCGCGATCCGGTGTTCGCCACGTTCTGCGCTGCGCTGGTGACGATCGGTGAATCTGCGTTGTTCCTCGAGTTCGCCGTAGCGCGGATCGCCGGCAACGGCATCGCAATCGCACGGGAAGCAGCGTAACGGCAGGCCTTGTCAGCCCGAGTAGCCCTCGCTTCCTTGTCAGCCCGAGTAGCCCCCGCTTCCTTGTCAGCCCGAGTAGCCCCCGCTTCCTTGTCAGCCCGAGTAGCCCCGCAGGGGCGTATCGAGGGCCAATCGCCCGCTACCCGCGCGAATTTGCGGCTGCGATCGTCTTCATCGGCAGCAAACTACGGCGGAACGGC
>JBMFXH010000124.1:0-6481 GCA_049964475.1 Vulcanimicrobiaceae bacterium | reverse complement strand
CCGACCACTGCGATGCCGAGCGCGGGGTTTGCAGCCAGGTCTGGTCGGTAAAGAGCTGCGTGAAGGTGCGGATGCTCAAGCGCTGGTTCGGCTGGTAATCGAGAATCGCGTTCCAATATTTCTGCGGCCGCGTCGCCGGGTTGAGCGAGACGACGGCGTAGCCGTTGCGCCCGCTCACGTGCTGTTCGAACGAAAGGTAGCCTTTGTTAATCGAATCGTAACGCAAATGGAGCGCTGAGATCGCGTGTTCGTCGCCGGCAAAATTATAGGTGAGATCGTAGGTGGCACCGGAGAGGGAGTTCTGCACCAGGTTCGGATCGGCGGAGAAATTCAAGTAGTAGGTCGGCAATGGCAGCGGCGCGCCGAGAAAGGGCAGCGTCACGTGTTCGAAGCGCACGTAATGCAGCGGGCGAATCACTGCCGCGCGCGCGGTGAGAAACGGGCGCTTCGGGCCGAAATCGGCGAAATAGAAAACGTCGCCGGGCATGATCAGCCCTTTATAGGGCTTGGTGAGATCGTTATCGATGAAGGTCCAGCGATCGGGCTCGCCGGTGATCGGCACGACGTAGAGACGATCGTACTGCAGATACGCCGAGACCGCCGCGCCGTGCTGCGTGTGCCCGCCCGCTTGCAACGTGACGTGCCCGGCGACCATATAGCGATCGAGTTTGAGATCCATCGAGAAGGTCTGCCCGTGAATCACCAGGCCGTTGCTGGTGCGCACGACGACGTGGCCGCGCGCATCGATGGTGTAACGATCGAACGAAAAACTCACGCGGTCGGCACTGAGATGGATGAGGGGATCGATCGCCATGCTCGCAGCGCTCGCACCGGCGCGAGCGGCGACGAGGAGCAACAGGAAGAGCGCGATGGCTAGAAAGCGACGAGGCATTGGGCCCTGGGGTTCGCCGCCGCGCGACAGTTTCCAGCCCAGGTCACTAGCGGCGCCCCAGCACGACGATGCCATCGCGCTCGGAGCGCACCCGATAGGCCCCCTTGCGTAGCAGGATTCGCATCTTCGGAAGGTCGACGTTGCGCCACTGGGCGGAGCTCTGACTGCGATCGTAGATGAAGTAGCGTTGCCCGTTCGGCCCCAACGACGCGCGCCGCCGATAGGCGAGATGTGCGAAAATCTTATCCTCGGCTCCGACGGTGCGGCCGCGAGGGAGCGAACGCAGGGTCGATTCCAAAAGCGCATCGTGCGCGTTCGGTAGGCGATAGAGATAATACCAACGCGCCATCGGATCGTTGAACGAGAGCGTCAGCACGCAGAGGCATGCTGCTGCGGCAAGCCAGGTGCGCGCGAGGCGCGAGCGCAGCAGAGGCAGGGTGGCTGCGCCGTCGGCGAATGCGACCAACATGAAGCCGAGCCACGGCGCGACGTATTCGGTTCCCAGCGACATCGTAATTGCTTGATGCGTTGCGAGCGCTTCGAGAAATCCCGGCAGCAGCAACCAAGCATAACGCGAGCGAAGCGAGAGAAAAGCGAGCGGCGCAAACGCCCAGAAGAGATAGAGCGGTCGCAGCACCGAGGACAACGGCGCATATCCCAACGGCGCCGAGCCGACGTAGGACCAATTATAGAAGTGCAACGGAAAGTAGGGCGCACCCGGCTGAATATATGGGCGCAGCACGAAAAAATAGAGTGCTGCAAAAAGCACGCCCGCGCACGCGGTGAGCAGGCCGAAGCGCACGCGCGCGCGATCGTTGCGCCAGAGCAGCGCGATGATGATGCCTTCGAGCGCGAGCAATGCGAACTGATCTTCCTTCGTGCAGAGCAACCCGAGCACGGCGAGCGCGGCGATGCGGTAATTGCCGCCGTCGAGCGCCCAGAGCAATACCGCCGAAAGCACCGGCACGAACGCATTTTCGTGAAAATCGGTAAAGGCGGCGGCGCATAAAACCGGGTAGAGCGTCGCAATGCCGGCGATCGCGAGCGCCCAGCCCTCGCTCGTGCGGCGCCGAGCGATGCCGTAAACGGGAAAGATGACCAGCGCGCTGAGAAGCGCCTGCGCAACGATGAGCGCGCGCGCATCGCCGACCCAACGCACGAACGGCACCAACAGCGCGAGGATCGGCGAGAAGTGCACGAGGAAATGGTTGACCCCGCCCTCGGCGGTCGTCGAAAAGCCCGATCCGAATGAGAGCAGCACCTGAGTGAAGATGCCGTCGTCGACATCGGCGCGAAAGATCGCATACTTCCAGAGCCCCAGCACCGAGAGTACCGCAGCCCAGAGTACGGCGATCGCAACCAGCCGCAGCCTTGTCACGCCGAGTAGATCGCTGTCACGCCGAGTGTCCCTCCGTTGTCACGCCGAGTAGCCCCCGAAGGGGGCGTATCGAGGCGCCGCCGCCAACGAACCCTTCAAGCCCACAGCGATGAGATGGGCACAGCGAAAAGATTTGGGCCGAACGCGATTGTCGTTTCGCCGCTGTACAAGAGAACCCCACGAACGAACGAGGGCCCCAGCGACTCACCAAAACGGCGCATGGCTTTGAAATCGCCTTTCCCGGGTGACGCAGTCGCCTTCACCTCGACGGCGGCGAGCCCACCATCGGGGCGTTCGAGAACGAGATCGATTTCGAGCCCATCGTATTCGCGATAGTGAAAGAGTGAAGTTCGCGTGGTCGCCCAGGAAGATTGCGCGCGAAGTTCGTTTGCAACGAAGGTCTCCAACAGCCCCCCCGCCATCGATCGATTGCTGCGTAGGGCATCGAGATCGGCGCCGAAAAGATGCGCGGCAAGGCCGGTATCGAGTGAGAGCAGTTTCGGTGCCCTGCTGACGCGCCGTCCGCGTTCGCGCGCGAACGCAGGCAGCCGCCAGATCAAAAACAGTTGTTCGAGGTAATCGAGGTAATTTGCGGTCGTCTTGCGCGTGAGCCCGACCTCCGATGCAAGCGCGGTTTCGTTTAGCAGCGACGCGCTCCGCGCGGCGCAAAGGCGCAGCAAACGCTGGGCCCCGACGATGTCGGATATCGCGCCGAGCTCGCGAATGTCGCGCTGCAAAAGCGTGGTCACGTATGAGTCGAACCAGGCCGAGCGACGCACGGGGTCGGCTCGCTCGACGGCTTCGGGGTACCCCCCCGTCGTGATGCGTTCGAGGACGTTTGCGAACGACTCGCTCCGTGTTTGAAAATGTGGAGTCGGCGAAAAAAGTTCGTCGATGAAATTGCCGCCGGATCCGTCCATTTCGCTTTGCGCGAGTGGTAGGAGCGTGAACAACTCCATGCGTCCGGCGAGCGATTCGGAGAGTTTTGGGATCGTCAGAAAATTTGCCGACCCGGTGAGAAGGAAGCGCCCCGGTACCGGGTTGCTGTCGACTTCGCTTTTTATCGCCGCGAGAATTTCGGGGACGTGCTGCACCTCGTCGATGACCGTGCCTTGCGGCAGCGCGCGAACGAACGAGTGCGGATCCTCCTTTGCCGCAGCGAGGGTGGCCAGGTTATCAAACGTGAGATAGGAGGCATCCCGCCCGGCCAAGTGACGCGCGAGCGTACTTTTCCCAACCTGGCGGGCGCCTGCGATCGTAACCACGCGGGTGTCCGCGAGTGCCGCCGCAATGCGCGCCTCCAGGAATCGATGGCAGTAATTCCGAATATCGGCAACCATATAGCCGAATGTTGGCATGTTTTCAATTGGGCGTCAAGGTCCTCGTGAAACCGCCCTCGATACGCCGCTTCGCGGCTACTCGGGCTGACAGAGAGCCTCGCCTCGGGCTGACAGAGAGCCTCGCCTCGGGCTGACAGAGAGCCCCGCCTCGGGCTGACAGAGAGCCTCGCCTCGGGCTGACAGAGAACCCCGCCTCGGGCTGACAGAGAACCTCCGCCTCGGGCCAGCGAGCGGCGACTCCTCATTCACCTCCAACCTTTGCGCTAAAAGCGCTGCGTTAATATAGAAGCGTGATGAAGGCAAGCGAGCGAGCAACTCGAAGGCTGAACGTGCTATGTCGCGCGTCGTAATCCTCGTGATCGACTCGGGAGGCGTTGGCGCGCTTCCCGATGCCTCCGGTTACGGCGATGCTCCGCTGGCAAACACGCTGGGCAACACCGCGCGCGCGCTCGGCGGGCTTCACCTGCCGACGCTGCAGCGCTGGGGGCTCGGCAACCTCACCCCGCTCGAAGGCGTTCCCGCCGCCACCGCGCCGCAGGCCCGGGCCGCACGGCTCGCCGAGCAGAGCCGCGGCAAAGATACGATCACCGGGCACTGGGAGATGGCGGGCATCGTCACCGAGGTGCCCTTCCCAACCTACCCCGAGGGCTTCCCGCCCGAGGTGATCGAGGCGTTTACCGCGATCGTCGGCAAGCCGCCGCTGGGCAACAAACCCGCCTCGGGCACCGAGATCATCGCCGAGCTTGGCCCAGAGCACCTCGCGACCGGGCGCCCCATCCTCTACACCTCCGCCGACTCGGTCTTTCAGGTCGCCGCGCACGAGGGCGTGGTGCCGCTTGGGACGCTCTACGATTGGTGCGAACGTGCGCGCGCGATGCTGGTCGCGCCGCATGCAGTCAACCGGGTGATCGCTCGCCCCTTCGTAGGGGAACCGGGCGCTTTCGTGCGGACGGCGAATCGTCGGGATTATGCGATCGAGCCGCCGACATCGGTTCTCGACGAACTCGCCGCCCGCGGCGTCGCCGTGCATGCCGTCGGGAAAATCGGGGATATCTATTGCGAACACGGCATTGCGACCACCGTGCGCGTAACCGATAATCGCGATGCGATGGAGAAGACGTTCGGGCTGCTCGAAGCGACCGAGCATGGATTGATTTTTACGAACTTGAACGATTTCGATTCGAAATATGGGCATCGGCGCAACGTGCGCGGATATGCAGGGGCGTTGGGCGAACTCGACGCGCTCTTACCGCGTTTGGAGAGTATGCTCGCACCTGACGATCATCTCATCGTGACCGCCGACCACGGTTGCGACCCGACCGCACCGGGCAGCGACCACACCCGCGAATACGTGCCGTTCCTTCACCGCAGTGCAGCCCCCGGGGCCGATCTCGGCATCGTCGAGGGGCTCTTCACCGTCGGGCGCACCGCACGCGCCGCATTGTTGGGTTAGCCGTGCAAGAAGTACGCGAGCGCATCGTCGCGGTGCAGGCAACGGGCCTCCCCGCCGCGAGCGAGCGGAGGATCCCGCGCTGGTGGTGGGCGGCAAAGCGCGCGATCGATATCGCGATCGGCGGCGTGCTCTTGGTGCTGACGCTCCCGATCGTTGCGCTCGCGGCACTCGGCGTTTTTTGGGTTACCGGGGGCGCACCGTTTTACGCCCAAGAACGCGTCGGCCAGAACGGCCGGCGCTTTCGCATGTGGAAACTCCGCACCATGGTGGAAGGCGCGCACGAAATGCGCGACGAGCTGCTGCACCTCAATGAGGCCAGCGGCCCGGTCTTCAAAATACGCGACGACCCGCGGCTTCATCCACTTGGCGCGATCCTTCGCCGCACCTCGATCGACGAGCTGCCCAACTTCGTGAACGTGGTGCGCGGCGAGATGGCGCTGGTCGGCCCGCGCCCGCCGTTGCCCTGCGAGATCGCTGAATACGACGCCCGCGCGATGCGCCGTTTGAGCGTGCCGGTCGGCGTGACGTGCCTCTGGCAGATCAACGGCCGCTCCGAAGTGAGTTTCGAGGAGTGGATGGAGCTCGATAATCGGTACATCGAAACGTGGACGCCGTGGGGCGACCTCGCGATTATCGCCAAAACGATTCCCGCCGTTTTACGCAAGGACGGGGCCCATTAAACCGCAGCTACGCGTTATCGCCGGTGCGCGACGGGACCCATCGATTCATGCCGTTGCGGCATCGACGTTTTTTATCATGGCGGCGACCTTAGGTTCCACCCTGCTTGGGTTCGGGCGCGAAGTGGTGAACGCGCGCTACTACGGCACGCGCTGGGAGATGGATACCTTTCTCGCGGCGGCGACGATTCCAACGATTCTCTTCGGCGTCTTTAACGGTGCATTGGTGAGCGCGCTGGTACCGGTTTTTTCGGAGTATCTTACCAACGACGATGAGACGAGCGCGTGGCGCTTGTGCAACACCGTCATCAACGTGCTTGCGGTGCTGCTGGTGCTCTGCGCCGGCATCGGCTGGGTGCTCGCGCCCTATTATGTGCCCTTGATCGCGCACGGTTTTCCCCCGCCACAGATGGCGGTGGCGGTGCGCATGACGCGCTGGCTGATGCCGAGCATCGTTGCGGTGAGTTTGAGCGGTGTGCTCTCGGCAATGTTGAATGCCTATCACAAGTTTCGCTGGGCCTCGCTCACCGGCATCGCGATGAACGTGGTGACAGTGGCCTGCGTTATCACGCTCACGCACCACATGGGGATCTATGCCTTGGTGCTGGGGACTGGACTCGGGCTCTTCGCGCAACTCGCGGTGCAACTGCCGCCCTTTATTGCCTTGCACCGCTATCGGATGGAGATCGATCTGCACCATCCGGGTTTGAAACGCATTTGGGAGATGCTTGGGCCGATTAT
>JBMFXH010000123.1:0-6519 GCA_049964475.1 Vulcanimicrobiaceae bacterium | reverse complement strand
GACGGCATCACGCTGCTCGAAAAGTTCGAGAAGAAGTTCAACGAGTTCAAAGATCTCACGCGCGCGAGCGTGGAGCTCGCGAAGGATTGGCGCCAGGACCGGGCGCTGCGACGGTTGGAGGCGATGCTCGTCGTCGGTACGCCGGAGCACCTCTTCCTGCTATCGGGAACCGGGGACGTGATCGAACCCGACGAGGGTATCGCAGCGATCGGCAGCGGCGGCCCCTACGCGCAGGCGGCCGCTGCCGCGCTGCTGCGCAACACCAGCATGAGCGCCGAGGAGATCGCGCGCGCGGCGCTGGGAATCGCCGGCGAGATCTGCATCTATACCAACGACGATGTGACGGTCGAGGTGCTGCCGTGAGCGCTCCGCTGACACCACGTGAAATCGTCGAAGCGCTCGACCACTACGTCGTCGGACAGAAGAACGCAAAGCGGGCGGTTGCGATCGCCCTGCGCAACCGCTTTCGGCGCGCCTCGGTGCCGGCGGAGCTGCGCGGCGAAATCACACCGAAAAATATCTTGATGATCGGGCCGACCGGTGTCGGGAAGACCGAGATCGCGCGTCGACTCGCCGCGCTCGCCGGCGCTCCGTTCGTGAAGGTCGAGGCGACGAAATACACCGAGGTCGGCTACGTCGGTCGCGATGTCGAATCGATGGTCCGCGATCTCGTCGAACAGTCGATCCGGATGGTGACGCAAGAACGGCGCGAAGACGTGCGCGATCTGGCTCGCAAGCAGGCGGTCGAACGAGCGATCGATCTCCTGCACCCCGAGACGCGCGCCGCGCAGCCGCAGCAACCCACCAATGCCTTTGCGGCGACACTTGGATCGATTTTCGGCAACAACGCCACGGCGCAGCCGAGCACGCCGCCGGCACAGCCAAGCGTTCCCGCACCCGAAGCGCAGCGCATCCGCGAACAGACGCGCGACGAGATCGCGCGCGGTTTCTACGACGTGCGGCTCGTGGAAGTGGAGGTCGAAGAGCAGGCCTCATTACCGATCGGGGTGATCGGCGGGAATATGGATCAAGGGAGCGGAGACATGGGCGAGATGCTCGGCGGCCTGTTGCCCAAACGAAAGAAAAGCAAACGCGTGACGCTCGCCGACGCGCTACGCATATTCGAGGACGAAGAGGCCGAGAAGCTCATCGACGGCGATGCGGTGAAACGCGAAGCAATTCGGCGGGCGAGCGAAGACGGTATCATTTTCATCGACGAGATCGATAAGATCGCCGGGCGTGAGGGCGCACGCGGCGGTCCGGACGTTTCGCGCGAAGGCGTTCAACGCGATATTCTCCCGATCGTCGAAGGGAGCACCGTGAATACCAAACACGGCGCGATCGCGACCGATCACATTCTCTTCATCGCCGCCGGCGCGTTTCACATGAGCAAACCCTCCGATCTCATTCCTGAATTGCAGGGCCGCTTTCCGATTCGCGTCGAGCTCGATTCGCTGACCGCCGAGGACTTCGTAACGATTCTCACGCAGCCGCGAAGTGCGCTGGTCGCGCAGTACAAAGCGTTGCTCGCCGCCGACGGCGTCGATCTGCGGTTCACCGACGACGGCATCGAAAGCATCGCCCACTTCGCGATGGAGGTGAACGAACGCAGCGAGAACATCGGCGCGCGGCGCTTGCACACGGTGCTCGAACGGGTGCTCGAGGATATCTCCTTCGCCGCCCCCGACGTCGAGCGCGAATTGGTTGTCGATGCGCCCTACGTGCGCGAACGGCTCGCCGATATCGTCGAGAGCGCCGATCTCTCGGGGTATATTTTGTAGCAGGGCTACTCGGGTGCAGCGGGCGCTACGCGGGCGCTGCAGGTGCGCTTACGCGGGGGCTGCGCCCCCGCGTAAGCGCACCTGTGACCTCGAAGTAACAGGGATCTGTCAAGCCGAGTAGAGCGCGAAGCGCTCGTATCGAGGCGCGCAGACGGAGAGGCCCCTCGATACGCCGCTGCGCGGCTACTCGGGGTGACAGATCGGCGCGCAGACGGGGTCAAAACTTCTCACAGAACCTTCAGGATCGGCCCAGCGTTCTATGAAAGTATACGAGCGTTCGCAAAACATGGAGGGTACGATGGGGAAAAAGCATTCGACGATCCGCACAGCGGGAGCGCTCGCCCTGGGGATGGCGATGTTGGGGTTAGCGGCTTGTAACGGCGGAGGTACCTCGTCGACGCCGGCGCCGACGACGCCGTGCGTCTCACCGGTAACGGTGCAGGTGCTCTATCCGCAACCGGGAGCGACGGCAGTTCCTGCGACGTTGACGACGATCTACGTCGCAACCAGCGGCGCCTTCCCAAGCGATAGCAATAATGCATGGGATACCGAGATCGTCGGACCGCCGACCTACGGGGTTCAATTTACCTCGCAGTTTTCGGCGACGACGGCGAGCGCGCTACCGGCCGGGTCTGCGACCCCGAGTATGGCAAACCCCCAGTACTACTCGACGGGGCTCAGCAACGCGCTGGTGACCGGATCGGGCTTCTCGATCTATATCAACAACCTCAATAATGCCGCTTGCTACGCTGTGGGCACGGGGGCGACCGCGCTCTCGAGCTTCTCGACGTAGTAGGGAGAGCACGGCGCGCGGAGGTAGAATACCCCAGGTATGCCCTATCTCCGCGAGATCGTAACCGACGGTCACCCGACGCTGCGCAAGGTGGCAAAACGGGTCGACCCCAAGGAGCTGCAGGATCCCTTGATCCAGCAGCTGATCGACGATATGTTCGAGACGATGTACGACGCGCCGGGGATCGGCCTCGCGGCGCCGCAGGTCAATGTCTCGAAACGTATCTTTACGGTGGATTTACAGGACGGCAACCCCGAACACGGTCCGTTCGTCGTCGTCAATCCGAAGTTCGAGTCGACCGAGGGTGAGATCGAGTGGACCGAGGGCTGTCTCTCGGTTCCTGGTTTCGTCGGCGAAGTTACGCGCTTCGAACGCGTTCGCGTCAGCGGGCTCGACCGGCATGGAAAGCGCGTGACGTTTGCAGCGGAGGGGCTCTTTGCGATATGCCTCCAACACGAGATCGACCATCTCAACGGCGTACTCTACGTCGATAAAGTGAAGGATCTGCGCCCCGCGCAGACCGACGAAGAGCTCGAGGCGGCCGAACGCGCAGCGTCGCTCCCGTAGGGCCGATGCTCTCCGCCTATTTTTTCGGGAGCAGTGAGTTCGCCGTTCCGTCGTTGCGCGAGACGGCGCGGCGTACGCATCTTCGCGGTGTCGTGACGCAACCCGATCGTCCCTCCGGTCGCGGGCACCGGCTCGCGCCGACGCCGGTGAAACGTGCGGCGCTCGAACTCGGCCTGCCGGTCTTCGAGCCGACCTCCATGCGCGCGTTTCTCGCCGAGCACGGCGATGAACCGATCGACCTCATCGCGTTGGCGAGCTTCGGGCGCATTTTGCCGCCGGAGCTCCTTGCCTGGCCGCGGCTCGGTGCGCTGAACGTCCATCCCTCCCTCCTCCCGCTCTATCGTGGAGCGACGCCGATTCAGTCGGCTCTGCGCGATGGTGCGAGCGAGACCGGGCTCTCGATCATGCTGATGGACGCAGGAATGGATACCGGTCCCCTGGTGGCGCAGGAACGCGTCGCAATAGGCGCGCAGGAAGAGTACGGCGAGTTACACGATCGGCTCGCCGCTCTCGGCGCGCGCATGCTCGGCGAGGCAATCGTGCGTGCGGAGGGCGGGAGCCTTACGGCTCAGCCGCAAAGCGGCGAAGCAAGCACGACGCGACCGTTGAAGAAGGAGGATCTTATCGTCGATCTCGCGTGGCCCACATCACGACTGCTCGCGGCGGTGCGCGCATTTGCGCCGACGCCGCTTGCCCGTGCGTCAGTCGACGGAGAGTGGCTGAAGATCGTGCGCGCGCACGATGAGAACGGCCGCTTCGCGATCGACGAGGTGATCGCACCCAATAAAGGGGCGATGTCGTGGGATCGATATCGGCAGATGCGCTCGGCGGTGCGCGGGTGAGCGCGCGTGAAGTGGCGTTGCTGGTGGTGCGCGACGTCTTTCCTGGGGAACCCGGCGTCGAAGCGCGTCCGGCGCAGGCGGCACTTGCCTATCGCGCGCAGCGCGGGAAGCTCGACGCGCGCGATCGGCGATTCGCAACCGAACTGTCGTACGGCGCGATCAAAATGCGGCGCGCGCTCGACGATGCGTTGCGCCCCTTTCTCAAAGAACGTGCGAAGAGCTTACCGTCGACGATTCAAGAATTGCTTCGCCTTGCGGTGTACGAGCTACGCTACACCCAACCCGACGTCCACGCAACGCTCTTCGAATGGGTCAACCTCGCAAAACGCTACGGCCATCAAGGGCTGGGTTCGCTCGTCAACGCCGTTCTGCGTAGTTATCTCCGCGAGCCGACTCCGGAGCCGCAACGCGATCGGTACGCCGATATCGACGATTATTACGGTGCGCTCTTCTCGCTCCCGACCTGGCTCGTCCGTCGTCTGCACGGGCGCTTCGGCGACGAGCTTATCGAACGCATCTGTCGCGAAGCAAACGATCCTCCCGCACACGCGTTGGTGGCGCTCGGCGAGCGCGAGCCGCTCTTGGAGATGATGACTGCTCGCGGAATGCACGCAAGTCGATCGGTGTTGGCGCGCGATGCCGTGCTGGTGCGTGCGAGCGAGAGCGCGGCGCTCGATCTCGTCGAGAGCGCGAGCCTGCCGTTTTGGGTACAGTCGGAGAGCTCCGCAGCGATCGTCGATATCCTCGATCCGCAGCGCGGCGAAAGCGTTCTCGATTGTTGCAGCGGCCGCGGCAATAAAGCGTTGCAAATCGGCATGCGGATCGGCCCGAACGGAACGCTCCTCTGCGTCGATCGCGATGCGCGTAAAATAGCGGTGCTCCAACAGCGCTTCGAAGAGAACCGACGCTTCGCCGAACTTCCCGCGCCCGCCGTCGTGGTGGGCGACGCTGCCGAACCGGCGCTCGTCCCGCCGGAGATGCTCTTCGATCGCGTGTTGCTCGATGCGCCGTGCACCGCGTTGGGAGTGGTCGCCCGCCATCCCGAAGCGCGCTGGCGCCGACGCCCCGAGGATGTCGAGCGCATGGCGGCATTGCAGGCGGCGCTCCTCGCCGCAATCTCGCCGCACGTAAAAATCGGGGGACGGATCGTCTATGCGGTCTGCTCGACCGACGAACGCGAGAGCACGAACCCCATCGACGCATTTCTCGCCGCCGGAAAATTCCAGCGCGTCCCGCTACCCGCTTCGCTCGCGGCGCTCGCCGATCCGAACGGCGATCTGCTGACGGCCCCAATCGATGGACGGGACGGATTCTTCGCAGCGTGCATGGAGCGCGTGCGATGAATTGGTTTGCGCGCATCGAACGCAGCATCGCCGATTTTGTCGAGCGGTCTTTTGCGCGCACCTTCCCGAGCGATCTCGAACCCGCGCAGGTCGCCCGTAAGCTCGTCGCCGTGATGGAGGCGCAGACGCGCAGCGTCGTCGACGGAAGCATGCGTGCTCCCAGCGGCTACGAGGCCCGCGTCAGCGATCTCGACTACGAGCGGCTCGACGAGCATCGCGACTATCTCGAGCGTCAGTGGGCAGATCTGCTCGAAGATTGTGCCGCACGCGTCGGCATCACATTCTCCGATGGCCCGGCCCGCGTGAAGATGATCGCACGCGCGGATATCCCCTCCGGTACCGTCGACGTGCGCGTCGAGCCCGAGCCGACCGTTGCCGAGGAAGTCGATGAGGAACTCCGCCATCGGTTTTTCTTGCACATGGTTCAGGGGGCGCCGGCGTACGGAATTTTTGCACTTGACGAGAGCACCGTCATCGGTCGCAGCGAGTCGTCCGATATCTTTTTGCTCGATCCGGGCATCTCACGGGTTCATGCGCGTATCGACATTCGCGACGGCGTAGCGACGATCGTCGACTGCGGCTCAACCAACGGCACCTATATCAACGATGCGCGTATCGACCGTCACACCCTGTGCGACGGCGACGAGATCGTCGTCGGAAGCACGCGGATGCGCGTAGAGATTCGTGACTGAGCTCCACGATGCATGGGTGCGCCTCGATACGCTGGGCATCACCGCTGCCCTTGCTTTGGTTGCAGCTGCCGGCTTCATGCGCCGCCCCGACGCTCGCGAACCGATCGGGGATCTCACGCCGATATCGGTGCGTCTTGCGATCTATGAAGGGACGGAGCGCCGCGAGCTGCTCGTGTTGACGCCGGCGTTGATCGGTCGCGCGGGAAACTGTCACGTCCAATTGCAAGATGGCGATGTCAGTAGGCGCCACGCGCGTCTCGAGGCCGAAGAGGGCGTACTCTATCTGCGCGATCTCCGCAGTGCGAACGGAACCTTTCTCAACGGCGAGGCCTTCGAGGGCGCGATCGAATTGCGGGTGGGTGACGAGATCGATTGCGGTGCAACGCGGCTGGAGATCGAGGAGATCGGCTCGTGAGCGTGCTGACCGGCTCTCCCTGGCTTGTCGCGCTCGCCGCGCTGCTCGCGCTTACCTGGGCGCTGCGTAAAACACGAGGCAGCCGT
>JBMFXH010000122.1:0-6565 GCA_049964475.1 Vulcanimicrobiaceae bacterium | reverse complement strand
CGACCAAATCGTGCGCTCCGGAGTGCGCGGCATAGATGCGTCGGCGCGTGCCGTCGGCGGTGAAATAGTCGTAATAGCCCTTCCCGGGCACCAGCACTTTTGCGGAGGCCGCAACGATAGGCGGCGGTGTCATCATCGGCATGGTTGCGGGGTTCTCCCCGCTTCAAAACGAAGCCTCGTCGGCATGCTGGTAACCTTTCGCGGCAAGACGCCGCGGGTCGATCCGTCGGCCTTCGTCGCCCCGACCGCCGTCCTGATCGGCGATGTCGAAGTCGGCCCCGAATCGAGTATCTGGTTCGGCACCGTCCTGCGCGGCGACAACGGGCCGATCCGCGTCGGAGCGCGCACCTCGGTGCAGGATAACGCGGTGATTCACGTGACGATCGCCACGATTATCGGCGACGACGTGACGATCGGCCATGCCGCGGTGATGGAAGATTGCACGATCGAATCCAAAGCGCTCATCGGCAGCAATGCCGTGCTGCTTAATGGCTGCACCATCGGGCGCGGCTCGCTCGTCGCTGCCGGCAGCGTCGTCGGCGAGCGCGTCGTCGTGCCGGCGAACGTCTTAGTTGCGGGCGCGCCGGCAAAAGTGAAGAAAGCGATCGAAGGTGAGGCGCGTCGCTGGATTGAGATCGCCTCCGATGAATACATTCAACTCACGCGCGCCTACCGTGCCGAAGGCATCGGTGCTCCCGACGCGCATGAGGTGCAACCATAGGCGCGATGGAGTTCCTACGCGACCGGATCGCTCGGTTTATCGCCGAGGAAGGGCACCGCACCACGATCGATATTCACGGCGAAGATGCCAACGTCGCCGCGATATCGTTGCGTGCGCGCGGTCAACAGATCTGGGTCTCGGTCAGCGAAGATGATGAAACGTTCTACGTCGTTGCGGCGATGCACGAATTGCCAGCGTGGGCTCGCGATGCCAAACAGAACGCGGCACTGCTGTTAGAACTGCAAGAATCGATGAAAGCCGTGAAATTCTATCCCTCTCAGGATCGCACCGGCATCGTCGCCGCGGTCGAACAATTCGCCAGCTCTCCCGAAGAGTTCATGCAACACTTCTGGAAACTCGTCGAACTGGTGCGCGAGAGCGGAGCGAGCGCGGTCGCGCGCATTCTCGACCGAACCGAGAGCAAATCCGCCGCGGAAAAATTTATCGACGCATTCATGCGAGGCAGCCAGTGATCGAAGAGGTCGTCCGCGGCATCGAGGCCGCGCTCGACGAGGAGTGGTTGCTCCACGACCGTGACGACGACGAAGATGCTTTCCGCGTCTCGTTCAAAAGCGAAGGCGCGCGCTATTTTGCCATCGCGTATCGCGACGATCCGACGTTCGTGATGATCGGGTCGGGCTGGACCCTTCCCGACGACGTCGAATTCGCCGAGGCGATCGAACTCGCCAACCAGTTAAACGCACGCAAAAAGCTGGTGAAAGTTGCGATCTGGGAAGAGGAACGCGACGTTCTCTTCACCATCGAAACACTCGCGGCGACCGGTGACGAGATTCAACAGCACATGGAACGGATTCTCGACGTCCTCCGCGACACGGCGCAGAGCTTCTTTTCGACGCTCCGCAGCGACGACGAACCTTAACCGACGAAGAAAATCTCGATCTCGTAGTTGTCGGGATCGACGCAGAAGAGCGAGCGCGAGTTTCCATGCGTCGCCGGCCCCGAAACGATATCGACGCGGGCCGCGCGAAGGCGTTGCGCCCACATATCGACATCGGCGGCGGCGCCGACTTCGAAGCCGAAGGAAAACTTGCCGCGATCCGAGGGCGGGCGCTCCTTGAGTTCCAGCGTAAACGCCGGCCACCGAACCGTCACGGTATCGGCGGAGCGTTGGGTCGGCAGGCCGAGGACGTCGCGATAAAAGCGTTCGGAGATCTCGATATCCGAGACGCCGAGCACCAACCGCGTGAGCGTCATCGCAGACGTCGCGTTCATGGTCGGGCGATTCTATGGAGCCGGGTAATTCGCCTCGTCACCGTACGGCTGGAAGAGCGTGTACTCCGCCTCGAAGCGGAGGTTCACTTTCCCGGTCGGGCCGTTCCGATGCTTGGCGATAATGAACTCGGTCAGCTCGGGGTCGGCCGCTTCCTTGTTGTAGTAACCCTCGCGATAGAGGAAGGCGACGAAGTCCGCTTCTTGTTCCAGCGAGCCCGAATCGCGCAGGTCGGCGAGCATCGGGCGCTTCTCGTTGCGCGTCTCGACGCCGCGATTGAGCTGCGCGAGCGCGATGACCGGCACGCCGAGATCCTTCGCGGTTACCTTGAGCGTGCGGCAGATCTCGCTGATCTCTTCGTTGCGATTCATTTGGCGCTGCATCGAACTGGGGTGCAGCAGCTGCAAGTAATCGACAAAGACCGCACCGAGGCCGCGCGTCGCCTTCAAGCGCCGGCAGCGGCTACGCAGTTCGCTCACGCTGAGGCCGCCGGAATCGTCGAGGTAGATCGGCAACGCATCGAGTTCGTCCATTACTTTCGGAATGCGTCCCCAATCCTTATCGCCGATATTTCCGCGCCGGATATCGTGCATCGAAATACGCACCGTCGCCGAGAGCAGGCGCAGGACTAGCTCGCTATTCGACATTTCGAGCGAGAAGAACGCGACCGGCTGCCCCGCACTCCGCGCCGCCGCCATCGCCATATTCAGCGCGAACGAGGTCTTGCCCATGCCCGGGCGCGCGGCGACGATGATGAAGTTGCCCGGTTTGAAGCCGGTGGTCACGGCATCGATATCGGGGAAGCCCGTCGTCACGCCGCTGAGCTCGCCGCGCCGATAATAATACTCTTCGAGCTCGTCGAGCGCGGGCTTCATCAGCGAGCCGACGTGTGCGAAATCGCCGCCCATCTGCCGCTGGCTGATGGAGAAAATCATCTGCTCGGAGCGATCGATCGCGCCTTCGACATCCTCTTCGGCTTCGAAACCGGTCTGAACGATCTCGGTGCCGGCGTGAATGAGCGAACGCAGCGTCGATTTCTCGCGCACCAGCTTTGCATAATACGCCGCCGATGCCGCCGTCTGCACCGAATTGACCAGCGTGCCGAGATAGGCCGGCCCACCGACGCGTTCGAGCGCCCCGCGGCGTTTTAGTTCTTCGGCGAGCGTGATGCGGTCGAGCGGTTCGTTGCGTTCGTAGAGCGCGAGCAGCGCCGAGAAAATCGTCTCGTGCGCGTGCACGTAGAAATCGCTCGCGCGAACGATCTCCGAGATCGTCCCCATAATCTCGCGATCGATGAGTACCGACCCGATGCAGACGCGCTCGGCGTCGACGTTCTGCGGAGGGATGCGCTCGACGGTGCGAGCGAGATCGGGCTGTGCGAAACTCATGGCGCGTTAGTTCCCGCGCGAGGCTGTGGAACGCTTGCGAGTCTTAATCGAAATTCCCGACTTTGTTGCGAGCAACTTCGGCGCGCGTTTGATCCGCAGTGCACGCAGGACTTCCACGACGTCGTGCGCTGCGATCACCTCGATGCCCGAGAGCCGCGCGTCGATCTCGCGCGCGTTCTCCGCGGGCAGCACGATCGCGCGCATCCCCGCTTGCCGTGCTGCATAGAGTTTCTCCACCACGCCGCCGACGCCGCGCACCTTGCCCGCAAGCGAGAGTTCGCCGGTCACCGCGACATCTTGCGGCAACGGCACGCGCGCGAGCGCAGAGTAGAGGGCGAGTAAGATCGCAAGCCCGGCCGATGGCCCGTCGATGTTTCCACCGCCGATCACGTTGACGTGCAGATCGAAATCGGCAGGGTCGGTTCCGAGCAGCGACCGCAGCACGCTGCCTGCGTTGAAGACCGAATCGCGCGCCATCGTCCCGGCAGTCTCGTTGAAGCGGACGCTTCCCTTCCCCGGCGCGGAGGCGGGAAAGGCGAGCGCCTCGATCTCGATGAGGCTGCCGACGTGGTGGAGCACGCCTAACCCGAAGGCTTTGCCGATCTCGCGCCGAGCCCGTGCGCGCGCCGGCGTATGGGCGACGAAGCGCCCGCTGCGAAGCACCGCCTGCAGATCGTCCTGCGTGATGGTGACGTGTGCGGGCAGGGCGTCGGCGCGCCGCTTCCCCGCGCTGCTGCGTGCGAGCGCGACGCCGTAGGCATCGGCGACGAGTTGCACCGCCTTGCGCCCTTCGATGGTATAGGTCGCGATCTGCTGAGCGATGCCGCGCGCGGCGGTCGCGCCGAGCCGGCGCATCGCCGCCTGCGCGATCGTGACGATTTGGTTCTGGGTGAGCGGTGAGAAATAGAGCTCCGCGCAGCGCGAGCGAATCGCCGGATCGATCTCGTCGGGCTCGCGCGTGGTTGCGCCGATCAAGATGAAATCGGCGGGAGCACCTTCGCGGAAGAGGCGCCGTACGTACTCCGGCACGTTCGGTGCGCTCTCGTCGAAATACGAGGATTCGAAATGCACGCGCTTATCTTCGAGTACTTTGAGCAGGCGCGTCTGCAGCACCGGATCGAGCTCGCCGATCTCGTCGATGAAGAGCACACCGCCGTGCGCGCGCGAAACGAGCCCCAATTTCGGTTCGGGGATGCCGCTCTCGGCGAATTCGCGGCGGCTGCCCTGGTAGATCGGGTCGTGCACGCTGCCCAAGAGCGGATTGGTCGTCTCGCGCGGATCCCAGCGCAGCGTCGTGCCGTTCGCTTCCACGAACGGCGCGTCTTTGGCAAACGGTGCGTAGGGGCGCGCTTTGGCGGCCTCCAACGCCAGGCGCGCCGCGGTCGTTTTCCCGACCCCCGGCGGGCCGTAGAGAATGACGTGCTGCGGATACGGCGAGGAGATCTTGGCGATGAGCGCGGCGACCGCTTCATCCTGCCCGACGAGATCGCGCAGATGCGCGGGGCGCAGGCGCGCCATCGCGTCGAGCGCGAGTTTGCGCGAGGAGAGCGCGTCGAGTTCGGCGAGCTTCGCTTGCGTCGCCGGGGTCTCCGGGCCGCCGTCTTCGCGCAGCGCTTCGATCTTGAGATCGTTGAGATAGCTTTGGTGGCGCGCGCTGACTTTTTCGTTGACTTTGCGATCGATCGCATCTTCGACCGATCGCTGTGCGAGCAGCTCGGCGAGCGCCTCTTCGATCTCGGCGATCGCTTTGCGCTGCGCCGGGCGGGTGGTCACCCGCTCGAGCGTGGGATCTTCGAAGACCAAGCGCCCGAGCGCACAGAGGCGATCGGGCAGCGTGGCCGAGCGAAGGAGTTTGAGCGCGCTGACTTTCCCGGCGCGCAGAACGACCTGGTCTTGCCCGATCGCTCCGGCGAGAAGATCGAGCAGGGCGCCGACATGGCGCAGCAGCTCTTCTTCGGCACCGACGCGCCGGCGGAGGCGTCGCTCGGTGCGCGTGTCGGCGCCCGACGCCATTTCGTTGCGCTTTCGGTTAGGCCGCGACGACGCTCACGGTGCCCTTCGCGGTGACGTTGCGATGCAACTTGATTTCCACCGGGTAGGACCCGAGCGCCTTGATCTGCGCCTTGATCTCGATTTTATGTTTGTCGACGTCGACGGCGAGTTCGCGCTGGAGCGCCTCGGCGATATCGGCATTGGTCACCGCACCGAAGAGCTTGCCGTTGCCGCCGGCCTTGGCCGGGACCGCGATCTTCGCGTCGGCGATGCGTTGCGCGAGCGCCTCGGCATCGGCGAGCGCGCTCGCTTCGCGTTTGGCGGCGGCAGCACGCTGCTGCCCGAGTTGCGCGATCGCTCCTTTGCTGGCCTCGGCGGCAAGACCGCGCGGCAGCAAGTAGTTGCGGCCGTAGCCCTCGGCAACCTCGACGACGTCGCCGGTTTTACCGAGCGACTTGACATCCTGGGAGAGAATAACTTTCACTACGTCGCCGCCTACTCCGCAACGAAGGGAAGGAAGGCGATAACGCGTGCGCGTTTGACGGCGACGGTGACCATGCGCTGGTGCTTCGAACAGGCGCCGGATATACGGCGCGGAACGATCTTGCCACGCTCCGAGACGTACTTGCGCAGACGGCTCACATCGCGATAGACGACGTCGACCGCTTTCTCAATACAGAGCGAGCACGGTTTTTTCTTCGGACGGCGATCTTTGGTCGCGCGTTTCACTTTCGTTGGGGTTGACATCGGTTCAGCCTTTCGTTCGCAGATCTAGCGATCTGCAACCACGCCGCAGGGAAGCCTCAAACAGACTCAACCGAATGACTCCTCTGGACGCCGGATGCAGACCCGGACGACCCTGACCTCTAGCGGCAGGGCAAGAGCGTTCGTGCGAAAACGCACGCACAAGTACCCGTGAGGGCAACCTAGAGAGTCTACCATCCCCGCGGGGGCTCGGCAAGCGATGAAGGGTGACCATGGCGCCATCTTCCCCCCTCCCTGTGCCAACAGGGTGGCCGAGTGCAGGGCAGCCCGGGTGCTACCAGGCGGAGCTCCAGAGCGGCGGGCGGCGGTCGCGCCAGGGCTGCGCCCGTTCGAGCTGCCCGGCGAGCGCGAAGAGTGTCGCCTCGCCCCCCTGCCGGGCGGCGAACTGCACGCCGACCGGCAACCCCTCGGCGCTCCAATGCAGCGGAACCGACATCGCCGGCTGCCCGGTGAGGTTGAAGACCGGCG
>JBMFXH010000121.1:0-6580 GCA_049964475.1 Vulcanimicrobiaceae bacterium | reverse complement strand
CGCGTATCGATGGAGCACGCCTCGATACGGCTGCTGCGCAGCCTACTCGGCGTGACACAAGTCGTCATCCCGAGTAGCCGCGAAGCGGAAACCCCTGTCATCCCGAGTAGCCGCGAAGCGGAAACCCCTGTCATCCCGAGTAGCCGTCGAAGACGGCGTATCGAGGGAGCTTTGCTGCACCTTCGGCATCGGATGGCGGAATATCTAATCCCAATTCGCGCCGTGACTGGAGCGAGAGCATTATGGCATCGTGAGCCATGCTCAGCGCCTCTTCGGCGGTCGACCCTTCGGTGGCGATCTCGGGCAGCGCAGGCACGGTAACGCAATAGCCTCCGCCTTCGGCGACCGGGCTGGGTTCGAGTACGACAGCGTATCGCAGTTCGGTCATTGGGGCATATCTTGCTAAATCTATGGTAGAATCCTCGTACGATGGCGTTAGATCCAAAATATTTGGCTGATGAAGCGAGGGTCAAATCGGAGTCCGCGATTCTCGAAGCACAGCGGCGAGGTGTTTCGGTATTTTTCGGTGATGAGGCCGGTCGAGTTTTCGAAAAAACTTACGATGGGCGCCTCTTCGCCTCCGAACTTCAAGGGAGCCGTTTGGTGCGCGTGCGCGAACTGATCTGAGTTTGCCGTGCCGACGATGTATGTAGTTTCCGGGTGCAACGGCAGCGGGAAAAGTACGTTTATGCGCTCTGTTGGCGAATTCGAAAGCATGCCCACCGTCGACCCGGACGCAATGTTCGTGCGACTTCGGTCGTGGCGGTTGGTACTAGCGCATTTGGATGATCTCATCGGGCGACGCAACGACTTTGTCGTTGAAACAACGCTGTCGGGCCGACGAATGATGCAACGAATGCGCGAGGTCAGAGCGTCTGGGTTTTACATCGTAATGATCTTCATCGGAACCTCAAGCCCGGCGTTAAACGTTGGGCGCATCGATACGAGGACGCGTCTAGGTGGGCATGCGATTTCAGTTGACGATATTTTGCGCCGTTGGCATTCTTCACTAAAAAATCTTCGTGAAGCTGCCGGTATTGCTCATAAAATCATAGTTCTTGATAATTCGAGTACGGTTAAGCGCTTTTCTTTCGTGGCTGAAATCGTGGATGGACTTGTTTCAAGGAACGATTCTGTTCCGATGTGGGTTCTAAGCACCCTTGATGAAATAAACTCCTGCCGATAACCGCCGCGTAGGCGTTGATACAAACGCACAGTGAAAACGGTTTAACGTATTGCTTTATACGTCCGCGGTTGGCGATCCGCGCGCGCCCTACAGGTGCGCGACGACCCAGCGCACGATCGCGCGATAGTAGAGCTCGAGATGCACGGGATCTTGCGGCGTGTGGTGCGCGCCGGGGATGCCGATGAAGCGCACCGGAACGTGCCGACTCGCCAGCGCGTGATAGAGCGCGAATGATTCGGTGATCGGCACGGTGATATCGGCGGTTCCCGAGAGAATCAACGTCGGCGTCGTGATCTTGCCCGCGTAGGTGATCGGCGAACCGCTCCGATAGAGCGCGGCGCTCTTCGGATTCCACGGCGAACCGCCGAGCGAATAGCGCGCCCACGCCATGTTGCCATCGCCGGCGAGTTCGTACTCCTCGGTCCAATCGACCGCACCATCGGCGACGACCGCGCATCGCCAGATGTGATAGTGCGCGATCAACCACGTCGTGAGGTAGCCGCCGTAGGAATGCCCGACGACGGCGATGCGCGAGGTGTCGACGCTCCCCAACTGCTCGACCTTTTGAATCCCCGCCATCACATCGCTCGCAGGGCCGACGCCGGGATCGCGATAGATCGCGTGCTCGTGCGCGTTGCTCAGGTTGTCACTGCCGCGATAATTCGGTTCGAAGACCAAGTAGCCGCGCGCGGCGAAGAGATCGCGCAACGGCCCGATCTCGCCGCCGACGAAGTTTTCGGAGGAGGCCGCTTCGGGGCCGCCGTGATTGAAGACGACGAGCGGATAGCGCTTGCCCATCACGTAGCCATCGGGATAGGTGAGAATGCCGTCGCTCCATTGCCCGTCGGGGGCCTTCCAGTTCACGGCCTCACTCTGCGGGTAGGCGTAATCGGCAAATGCGGCGTTGAGCGAAGTGAGTCGCACCAGCGCGCCGCGGATCTTCGCGCTCCGAATAGTCGGCAGCAGATAGAGTTCGGGCGCCGTGCGAGCGTTATCGGCGACGAATGCGACCGCGCCCTTCGATGAAACTGCGAGCGACGATGGAGCGAGCGGTAATGCGCGCGTGCCCAAGCGATCGAGCACGATGGAAGCGCCGCCGATCGGCTGATCGATAATATCGGTGCCGACACCGACGTTGACGATGGCGAGAAATCCGCGCCCATCGGGGAGCCAGGTATATTCCGAGGCGACGTCGCCATCGTGCGCGCCGACATCGTGCATCGCGCCGCCGCCGGCGGGAACGGTGTAGATATTCATGTGGCTCAGCGGCCCCGGCCCTTCGGGGTAGAGAAAGGCGACGGTTTTTCCGTTGGGTGAAAACGAAGGCGTATATTCGAAACTCGGCGTTGTGGTGAGCGCGCGAACGGCGCCGGTAGCAACATCGACCGCAACGATCGTCGTTTTATCGGTATCGCTATCGTTCGCGTCGATCTGTTGCGTGAAAACGATGCGTTTGCCGTCGGGCGACCAGACCGGTGCGGTGACCGAGCCGGCAAAGGGCGGCGGATTTTCGAGCACGCTGGTGGGGCCGAAGGTGAGTTGGCGCACCGGGCCGCCCGCAACGGGAAGCAACCAGATATGCGAGGGCTTCGGGGCGGCGTTTATCTGGTAGTCGTCGTCGTGGATGGTGAAGAGATCGTGATGCGCGGCTTTCGCACGCGCGGAGATGCCGTTATCGGGCGTGACGTAGGCGATGGTGCGCCCGTCGGGGCTCCAGGCGAACTGCTCGACGCCGTTGGGTGCAAAACCGAGCTGGCGCGGCTTCCCGCCCGCAGCGGGGACGACGAAGATCTGCGCCTTCTTGCCGCGGCCGCGAGCGACGAATGCGATCGAGCGACCGTCGGGTGCCCAGCGCGGCGCATGCAGCCCCCGCATGCCCGAGACGAGCGTGCGCGGCGAGCCGCCGGCGGTCGACCAGTTGCCCCTGCTGGAGAGCAGCATCAGCGACGCGTCGTAGCGGTCGTGCGGGAAATCCGCTCTGATAGCGAGGAACGCGATGCGCCCGCCCCCAGGGGAGAACTGCGGCGAAGCAAGGTTCGTCAGCGCGCGGTAATCGCGCAGGGTTATCACGGGGTGCGGTGCGGGCGGGCCTGAGGCGACGGCGGGTGCGGGGGGCGCGAGAAGCGCTGCGGCGAGCGCGACGACGGGCAGCAGTGCGGTGAATCGGTGCATCGTAGGGTCCTCCAACTCGATCCGATGTTCTGCGACGGTGCTGGGAAAATCCCTCGATACGCCCACTTCGTGGGCTACTCGGGATGACAAGGGCTGTCACATCGAGTAGTGCGCCTTGTCACATCGAGTAGTGCGCCTTGTCACATCGAGTAGCCCACGAAGTGGGCGTATCGAGATGTGTGCCTGCGTTGCAGCGCCGCAGTGACGAACGCTAGACGGCGTCGAGGCGCGGCATGCGCGCGTGGCCGTTATGCGTTTTCGGTTGCGAGAGGCGATCGAGATCGCAGTGCACCATCAGCTCGACGAGTTCCTCGAAACTCACGGTCGGCTCCCAGCCGAGAACGCGTTTCGCCTTCGATGCATCGCCGACGAGCGAATCCACTTCGGCGGGGCGCACTAAACGCGGATCGATGCGAACGTAATCTTCGTAACTCCCCAGCCCCGCAACTTCGAACGCGATGCGCGCGAAATCACGAACGCTGTGCGATTGCCCGGTTGCAATCACGAAATCGTCGGGCTCGGGTTGCTGCAGCATCGCCCAGATCGCTTGTACGTAATCGCCTGCGTATCCCCAATCGCGGTGCGCATCGAGATTGCCGAGAAAGAGCTCTTTCGCCATGCCGAGCTTGATCCGCGCGACGCCGTCGGAGATTTTGCGCGTCACGAACTCTTTACCGCGTCGGTTCGACTCGTGGTTGAACAAAATCCCGCTCACCGTGTACATGTCGAATGATTCGCGGTAATTCACCGTGATCCAATGCCCGTAGGTTTTCGCAACGCCGTAGGGGCTGCGCGGATAGAACGAGGTCGTCTCGCGCTGCGGCGTCTCGCAGACCTTGCCGAACATCTCCGAGCTCGAGGCCTGATAGAAGCGAATCTTCGGGTTCACCGAGCGGATCGCTTCGAGAATGCGCGTCACGCCGAGCGCGGTGAACTCGCCGGTCAGCACCGGCTGCGCCCACGATGCAGGCACGAACGATTGCGCAGCGAGGTTATAGACCTCGTCGGGCTTCACGCGGTCGACGATGGTCGTCATCGAGGTCTGGTCGAGCAAATCGCCCGAGAGAATCTCGATGTCGCCGATAAAGTGTTCGATGCGTTCGTGGACGTCGGTCGAGGTACGGCGCGTCATCCCAACGACGCGGTAGCCCTTTTCAAGCAAAAGTTCTGCGAGAAACGAACCATCCTGGCCGGTAATGCCCGTAATAAGCGCGGTTTTCAAGTAGTCCTCGTATCCCCCTAAGCCGTCCGCCGGCCCTCTGCAACGCGAACGCTCGACAAATGAGAGCCTTTCCCACTACTGTACGGATATACTACCCAAGGTTCCTCGTCTTATGCAGTAAGGGGCGGGGGGCTGGCGAGGCGAAATGCGACGCCATGGACGCTTTGACTGTTAGGCAGACCTTCGGGGCCGTCGGGGCCGAACGACTCCCGTGATCGAGAAGGGCAACCCCGAAATCGACGTCGACGAGCTCATGGGCAAGATCCACGAGCAGATCGCCGCGCATAGCGTTCCCTCCCTGCTCGCGGGGTACGGCGGAGTCGGCGCCGATATTACGACGCTCGTCGCGCGGATTGAAGAGTCGCTCGTCGCCGCTGAATCCTCCTCGCAGGTGCGCACCTCGCTCGGGCGTTCACGGCGGCTTTTACGCGGGGCGCCGATGCTCGAGGATCTCTCGTTGCGGGTGCTCTCGTTTCTTTTTCGCGATCAGCGCAACGTGAATGCGGCGCTGGTGGACGCACTGCGAACCTCGCTGCAACTCAACGTGCGGCTCTGCGAGGATCTCGACCGGATAAAGCTCCGCATCGAAGCACTCGAACGGTGAACCTCGCGCTCGTTACGCCGTGGTTCGGGGAAGAACTCGTCGGCGGCGCGGAGCGCTTAGCCTGGGATCTCGCCTTCGGTTTACGGACGCGCGGCCACAGCACCACCGTGTACACCACCTGCGTCGAATCGTTTGCGAGCCGCTGGAATAAAAACACCCTGAAACCGGGGCTCTCGCTGATCGGCGAACTTCCCGTGCTGCGCTTTCCGGTCGATGCTGCAAACGTCACTTCGTTTCGTGCCGTCAACCGCAAGTTGCTTGCAACGGAGCGGCGCAGCCTCAAACCCGGTGCGGCGATTCTTGACGCGAGCGAAACCGAGCGCTTCGTGCGCGATAACATCGGCTCGTCGAGGTTGGTCGAACATCTTGCGGCGCGCGCAAAAACCTTCGATGCGGTGCTCTTTCTGCCGTATCTCTACGGCACGACGTTGCAGGCCTGGCGCGCGGTCGCCGACCGTGCGGTGATTCTCCCGTGCTTGCACGACGAACCCTACGCCTATCTCGAACCGGTCGCGGAGATGATGCGCGCATCGGCGGCGCTGCTCTTGAATTCGCGCGCCGAATACGAACTCGCGCGCCGGCTCTACGGCCCCGGCATCGATCCGCGCAGCACGGTCGTCGGCTCGGGTGTCGCGGTTCCCGGAATCGGCCGGCTCCCCAGCGCGCTCGCAGAGAAAAAATTCGTGCTCTATATCGGGCGCTGGGATGAAGGCAAGAACGTTGCGCTGCTCGTCGATGCATTCCGTCGCTTTCGCGCGATCGCGCCGAACTCGGCGTTGCACCTCGTCTTCGCCGGTGCGGGAACCGAGCAGCAGCGCTTCGCCGATGAAACGATACTCGGGCTCGGGCGCGTGAGCGATGAAGAGCGCGACGGGTTGCTGCGACACTGCGTTGCACTCTTGCAACCGAGCGTCAACGAGAGTTTTTCGCGCTCCATCATGGAGGCGTGGGCGTGCGGGAGGCCGGTCGCCGTGCACCGCGACTGCGCGGTGACCGCCGACGCGCTCGCCGAGACGGGTGCTGGCTGGGAGGCGGGCGATGCGGCGGAGTGGCAGCGGCTCTTTCACCAGATCGATGCGGCCGCGCCCGCCGAACTCGGAGCGCTCGGTGCGCGCGGTGAGGCCTACGTGCGCGAGAACGCCTCGTGGGAGCGCGTCTTCAGCCGCTACGAAGAGCGATTGCTCGCGCTGGTCGCTGCGCGCGAAACAGCGCCGCCGCGAGGGATGCGCGTCACGCAACTCCTGGATCGCGCCGCCTACGGTGACGCCGAGACGGTCTTCGCGCTGCAACTCGATAGCACGCTACGTCGGTGCGGAGCCGACGCCGAGGTGCTCGCGCGCGAGGTTACCGAGGAGATGCGCGGCGTGGTGCGCCCGGCGAGCAACGGGGCTACTGG
>JBMFXH010000120.1:0-6684 GCA_049964475.1 Vulcanimicrobiaceae bacterium | reverse complement strand
CGAGGGCGAGGACCGCTCCGAGCGCGAGCGCACCCTTGAGCGGGGGGCGGCCGGGCGGTGCGACCGGCTGCGAGCCGCAAGGCGTGGGGACGGCGTTCGGCGTTCCCGGCGGACCGGGCGGCGGGCTCGGGCAATTCAGGCTGCCGATCGGGATGACGACCGTCGGCGTGGGTGGAGCGGTCGGCGTCGGTGACGGCGGCGTGCTGCCCCCCTTCGAACCGGCGACCGCCGCCGTCGCTGCGGTGCCGCCGACGATCGCTGCCGTCGTCGTGGTTGCGGCAGCGCTTCCCGCGCCGGTGCTGCTGAGGATACCCGGTACGCCTTTGGGGGTTGTGAACTCCGAGAAATTCGAGAGTGATTGTCGGCTGATATTGCCGACGGTAACGGCGGCCTGCGCCCCGGCGAACGTTGCGATCAGCGATTGTCCGGCGCCGAGAAAGATCTTCTTCCCATTTTTAAAGGTGACTTCGACCGGCAATTTCGGGTTGCTGACGGAATAGACGTTCACGACAAGCTTCGTCGGCGAGACGAAGAAGTCGCCGAAGGTACCGCGGACGGCCATCTGCGCGCTCGGCGTTTGAAAGACGTAATCGGCGCGTGCACCCTGCGGGTGCTCGATACGGAAACGCACTTTTCCTTGATAGACGAGGAATTTGGCGTGAGCGATCCGCGATTGGCGGAAATACGAGAGCTGTACGCGCGTATCGGAGCCCATCTCGATGCGCGAGCTATCCGGCAGGGTGATCCCCGCCAGCGAGTTCCCCGCTCCGGTGAGCGCGTAGTCGTTATCCGTGAGCGCGACGGCGGTCCGCTGCGGCAACGGCAACGGCTTTCCGCCGCCGCGTTGGTAGGAGACGCTGCCGCGGAGGTTCTGCAACTGATTGATCGTTGCAGCGCCGACCGGCCGAACGGAGATAAACGAGAGAGCGACCAGCAGCAGAGCGAGTCGTTTCACGGGCGAGACCCTCCGGGCGTAAGGTTTTAGTAGGCGCACCTTCCGCTTCGGCACCGGGAGGCACCTGCTCGGCTGCTCCTTTTTGATTGAAAGGAAAGCTCCCCGTTGACGATAACCGCCGGGGCATGCTCCGCGCATTGGGAATCCTCGCGCTCTCGCTCGTCGCTACGGGTACCGCCCTCGCCCGAGTTCCGCTGCTCTTACCCCGGCCGCGCAGTATCGTCGCGATAGGATGTCGCACCGACCGAGCCCCGGCGAGCATCGCGGCCTCCGCCGACCCGGGAGGCGTCGAGCTTCTCGATCGCAGGCGCGCGCATCTCGGGCTCCGAGCGCTGCGGATTTCGAAGCAGCCCGCGATTCGCTTCGTCCGCGCGAAGATGCCCGCGCAGGCGTATCGGCTCACGGTCGGCGACGGCCGCGCCCGCATCGTCTCGGGGGATGCCGCCGGTGCGTTCTATGCGATGACGACCCTCGCGCAATTGCTGAGCGTGCGGGAGAAGCGTGCGGTCGTGCCGTGCGTGCGCGTCGTCGACGCGCCGGCTCTGCAGTGGCGCATTCTCTCCGACGACGTCTCGCGCGGGCCGTTGCCGACGATGCGGTATTTCCGTCGGCGTATCCGGACGATTGCGGCCTTTAAGATGAACGGCTATTCGCCGTATATGGAAAACACGTTTGTCAGTCCAACCGATCCGTTACCGGCACCGCTCGACGGGATTACCCCCAAACAACTCGGCGAACTCGCGCGCTATGCGGCACGCTTTCACGTCGCGTTCATTCCCGAGCAGCAGACCTTCGCCCACATGCATAACACGTTGAAATACGAACGGTATGCCGCGATGGCCGAGCTGCCGCACGGTTTTCTGCTCTCGCCCGCGAACCCGGCGGGGCTCGCCTACGCAGAGCGCTTGGTGCGTCAAGAACTCGCCGTCGTTCCGCATCCGCCGTTCTTTCATATCGGCTCGGACGAAGCGACGATGCTGGGGGACGGCCGAAGTGCGACGATGGTAAAAAAACTCGGGAAGGCGCGCGTCTATGCCGACCATGTCGATGCACTTGCAGCAACGATCGCGCCCTCGGGTGCGCGCACGATGCTCTGGGATGACGGGGTGGAAGCCGATCCTGCAATCGCACCGCTCCTGCCGCGCAACGTCGTCCTGATTAATTGGCATTACGGCAACGATCGCTCCTTTACCAAGTACATCGATCTTGTCGCAAAAGACGGCTTCCAGCAGATGGTCGCGCCGGGAGCGAACAATTGGAGTGAGATTTTTCCCGACCTCGATACGGCGATCCCCAACGAGCGCCGATTTATCGACGAAGGGAAAGCGGCGCACGTGCTCGGTCTCTTTCAGACGGTGTGGCACGACGATGGTGAGACGCTCTATGCGACGACGTGGTATCCGGTGCTCTACGCCGCTGCCGATGCGTGGGCCGTGCGCGACCTTTCGCCGCGCGACTTCGCGCGAGCATTCCCGCATGCGTTCTTCGAGAGCGACGATTCGCGCTATGCGAGCGATATCGCCGCGCTGGCCGATGCGGTGCATCGCTTGGAAGCGTCGCCGCACGAGTGGACGGACCGGCTCTTCTGGAGCGATCCGTTCCTGCCCGCGAATCAGGCTGCGCTCAAGGGCGTCGATCTCTCCGCGGTTCGCCTGGAGGCCGAGCGCGTCGAGCAGCATTTGCTGACGCATACGCCACCGGCACATCGCGGCGCGGCCTTCGCGGAGTTCGTTGCGGCACGGCGGATCGACGTTCTCGCGCGGGCCTATCAGATCGCCGATGAGGTTCGCTTTTATTATCGCGACGCACGGGAACATATCGGCGAAAAAAACGGGCCGTCGTTCCGCGATCTTCTGTGGTGTAAATATTGGTTCTGGGAGCTGCGCGACTGGTATGAGGGGCTCGCTCCGCTCTACGCGCGTGCTTGGAAGAACGAAAGCCGCCCCGGACACCTCGCTTCGAATCTCGAGCGCTATCACATCGCGGCACAACGCGCGATCCTTCGTGCCGACCTCATCCAACGAGCGACCTACAACGATTTTATCGCGCACGGAAAGTTGCCGCCGCTCGATACGGTGCTCCGGATTCCGTGACAGCGCTCTCCATGCTCGCGATTTTCGCGATCTGTGCCGCGCTCATGGTGCGTCGCATCCTGCCCGCGCTGTTAGCGATTCCGCTGATGGCGCTCGCACTCTGCGCCGTGGCCGGCGTTCCCGCCGAACGGCTCGGTGCGGTCTTCTCCGGCGGCGTAACGGTGCTCGCGCCGGCATATGCCGCGGTGATCTTCGGCGCTCTGCTCGGACGCGTCACGATCGATACCGGGATCGCGCGCGCGATCGTGAACCTCGCCGCCGAGTACGGAGGGGAGAATCCGTTGCTCTTCGCCCTCGTGCTCTGTGCGATCACGGCAGTGCTTTTCGTCTCGCTCTCCGGGCTCGGAGCGATCGTCATGGTCGGCTCGATCGTTCTTCCGACGATGCTTGCCGTCGGCGTGCCGAGGCGCCTGACGGGGCCGCTCTTTCTCATGGCGTTCGCGCTCGGCTTTACGTTTAATATCGCGAACTGGACCTTCTACACGACATTCTTCGGAGTGACCGAGGCGCGTTTGCTGCCCTTTGCACTCGCGCTCGCTGCCGTCGATGCCGTCGCGCTCGTCGCCTTTGCAATCGTCGGGTTTGCGCGCGAACGCGATTACGCGACCTGGCGCGAACCGCGAGCGGAGAGCGATGCAACGGTGCTCGACGTTGAAGATTCGGTCGCGATGAAGGTGCCGGCGGTGGCGATGCTCGTGCCGCTCTTGCCGATGCCGCTCTATTTTTTCTGGCACTTCGATGCGATCTCGGCGTTCTCGGTTGCGGCGGTGCTCGGGGCAGCGATCGTTCGCCCGCGCGCCGTCGTGCAAACCCTCGTCGGCGCCGCGATACGCGGCATCGAGGACGTTGCGCCCGCGATCGTGCTCTTCATGGGCATCGGTATGTTGCTCGTTGCCGTCAAGGAACCGGCGATGCAGGCTGCGCTCGCACCGATTGCCGGCGATTGGATCGCCCGTCCGACGGCATTCGTTCTCGTCTTCGGCTTGCTGAGTCCGCTCGTGCTCTATCGCGGCCCGCTCAACCCCTTCGGTGTCGGCATCGCCTTTTTTGCTGCCTTAGTCGGCGCTCATACAATCGCACCGCCGTTGCTCGTCGCCGGTGTGATGGCGCTCGTAGCGGTGCAGAACGTCTGCGACCCGACGAACACCGCGAACGTGTGGGTGGCGAACCAGACCGGCGATCGAACCGAACGGATGATGCTTGCGACGCTGCCCTATCAGTATGCAGTTGCGGTGCTCGCGGCATTGCTCGCCATTAACCTGCACGTCGCCGGCGCCGCGCCTCTGCCGAACGCGGCGCTTCCGCCGGGACTTCTCGCGCCGCCAAGTGCGGCGCTGCATATCGTCGTCGATGATGACGGAACGTCGTTCGGGCGCATCGCCGCAGCAACCGTTGCGACGTCATTATCGGCGAACGGTTTTTCGGTCGTACGTCGTCATGCGACGCCCGATCTTCGTGACTGCGCGAAAAAAACGTATGCCGCTTATCTCTACGTGCGCCGACAGCGCTTTACGCTACTGGAGGGGACCAACCTCGATATCGGCCTGAGGCTTGAAGATTGCGGAGGCTGGATCGTGCGTGAGTGGCACGACCACGCCGTGCGCCGTCGGCTCGACACGGCGCTCGTTCGCCGCTTGGCGCAGCAGGGAGTGCAACGGCTGCTCGCATGGCGGGCGCGACACCCCGTTCGCGCGCACGTGCTCTTCGTGCACGGGCTCTCGTTACCGCAAAATCTCCGGCCGACCTATTATTTTGCGCTCTTCAAAACCGTCGATGGATACATGCGCGTCTACGTGCGTGCCGGCGGCCCGGCATGGGCCGCGGGAATGCGCAGCGGCGAGATCGTTGATAAGATCGACGGCCGTTGGTGGTGGGATTACGGCACGTTTCAATCCGAGGCGCGTTCGTACGACGGCAAAGCGCATTCGTTCCAGGTACGCGTCGGAGCGATCGCGCGGCAGATCCGGCTGAGCGGGCCCGTGTTGCCGAAAGAGGTAGAAGCGCGGTTGCGCGAATAGCCCGTCCATGGTCGACCGAGATGAGGACGTACTCGCCTACGTGCGCAAATCGCACGAGCGCTACCTCGACGAGCTGAAGGCGCTGATCGCGATCCCGTCGGTCTCAGCAAATCCTCAGCATCGAAGCGATATGGAACGTTGTGCAAAGGTCCTGGTCGAGCGGATGCGCGAGATCGGCCTTCACGCGGAGTTATTGCCGACCGACGGCGCGCCGTTCGCCTACGGTCGCTTTGGGAACGATCCCACGAAGCCGACGGTGTTAATCTACGGGCATTACGATGTCCAACCCGCCGAGCCGTTCGAGCTCTGGCTCTCCCCGCCGTTCGAGGGAACCGTTCGTGACGGGAATATCTACGGTCGCGGAGCTGTCGACGATAAGGGGCAGGTGCTCATGCATCTTGCGGCTCTCGAAGCGCACCTTCGCGTGCGCGGCGACCTGCCGCTCAACGTTATCGTTCTCGTCGAAGGCGAGGAAGAGGTCGGTTCACCGAACTTCGAACGAGCGCTCGCGCGCTATCACGAACTTCTGCAAGCAGATCTTGCCATTATCTCCGATACGGCAGTCTACGCCGCCGATACCCCCGCGCTCACGACCTCGGTGCGCGGCCTCGTTCATTGGGATGTCCGCGTGACCGGCCCGAGCGAGGATTTGCATTCGGGGTATTTCGGCGGGATCGTTCGCAATCCGATCGAAGCGTTGGCGATGTTGATCGCCTCGCTCAAAGACGAGCAAGCGCGCATACGCGTACCGGGTTTCTACGATGGCGCACCGACGGTCGACGAAGCGACGGAGATTCAGATCCGCGAGCTCGTGTACGACGAGAACGCGTCGGCTGCCGAACTCGGCGTACCGCAATTATGGGGCGAACGCGGCGTTCATCCGCTCGCGCGGATGTGGTATCGCCCGACGCTGGAATGCAACGGTATTTGGGGCGGCTACCAAGGGCCGGGGCATAAGACGGTGATCCCCTCGTTTGCTTGTGCGAAACTCTCGGCGCGCCTCGTCGGCGCACAGGATCCACTCGCCGTGCGCGACGCGGTGAAAAAATATTTGCTCGCCCACGCACCCGCCGGCGTGCGCGTCGAGGTAGAAGATGAAGGCACGGCGCGCGCCGTGCTGATCGGGCGCGATCATCCCGCAGTCGCTGCGGCCTCGAAAGCGATGGAGCGTGGCTTCGGCAAAGCGCCGGTCTTCATCGGCACCGGCGGTTCCATTACGCCGGTCGGCAGCTTCGACCGCATCTACGGCTTACCGCAAGTGATGATCGGCGTCGGGCTTCCCGACGATCGCATTCACGCTCCGAACGAAAAGTTCTCGCTCAAACAATTCTTCGGCGGTATCGAAACGATGGCGATGCTCTACGACGAACTCGCCGAGAGCCTCCCGGCACGAGAGCGATCGGCACGTTAACCCCGCTCCGCGTCGGGATCGATGTCGGCGGAACGTTCACCGATGCCGTCGCGATCGATCCGCGCGCGCGCGAAGTCGTTGCGCGCGTCAAAGTTCCGACGACGCATACCGCCGCCGACGGCGTCGCGAGCGGCATTCGCGAGAGCATCGAACGACTGCTTGCGACCGGCATCGATCCGGCACAGATTGCCTTCGTCGCGCATTCGA
>JBMFXH010000119.1:0-6684 GCA_049964475.1 Vulcanimicrobiaceae bacterium | reverse complement strand
CATCGATTTTGCAGCTTGGACACGCATCGATGCCGCCGAAATCGCGCGCGCCAATCCCCCGAAGCCGCGGGAGAAATTCGTCACGTCGGCGAGCCTCCTCGCGGCGGCTGCTAGCGAGGCGTAGCCGTAGCGGCAGCGGCCGCGGCTGCAGCGGCGGCTGCGGCGGCTGCCGCGGCTACGGCAGGGCCCCTCGCCCGGCGCTCGGAGGTCCAACCGCTGACGGCTTGGAGCTCGACGAGGGCATCGCGGTAGAAGGCCTGCGCGTGTTCGCTCTGCCCCCGGTCGAAGGAGCGCTCGATAAGATTGGTCTCGGCGAGAACGCGGCGCGCTCCGATCGTCGTGGATATTTCGCGAATGCGTTCGCAGTGCTCGGCGACCTCCGCTCGCGCACCTCGTGCCATGGCCGACCGCAGATCGAGAAAGAGTTCTCGTAATTCCGGAATCGCGCGTTCGCGTACGAAAGCGAGGGCCGTCTCAACATTTCCACCGAAGCGCTGGGCCATACGGTGAACGTCCGCTGAATAGAGCCGATGGGGTCGATCGGCACCGGCATCCCGAGTTTGTTCGTATGCTGCGGCGGCGTGGGAGAATCGGAGCAAGTGATGGTCGATGGAGCTCGCGGCGCGCTGGAGGCGATCCTCGATTTCCAGCGCTAATTCCAGCGCGCTTTTGGTATCGTGGGCATCGTAGAGGCGCTCGATCTCCCCAACCAGGGGGGCGAGCTTCTGCGAGCCTATGCCGTCGCCCTCACCTTCAAGCGAGAGACAGAGCCGATGAACCTTTTCATCTTCATGACGGACGATCGCTCGCTCGAGATCGGCGAGGTCGGCTTTTGCGAGTGGAATCCATCTTTGGCGGGCTGCAACGGCGCCGGCGATCTCATCGACCCCGGCCCTAGACGTCGTGTGGTTGTGTACGAACATATCGATCACCTCATGGCGCAGAGTATGCGCGAGGATGAGGTACCGGAGAGGATCGGTTCGGACGTATCCTAGGCGTATCCGAAATAGGCACTTTTGTTAAGTACGAGCGTCTTCTTCATTTCTTCTTGCCATTGAGCGAAGGAGGAAATATACTCCCGACTGGGGGGACATTCTTCGCGAGGTGCGATGGATATTTGTGATGCGGATGGCACCGCAACGAACCGGCTGAAAGTTCTTCTGGTCTGTGCCCCGATCGGCTTTGGCAAGCACCGATTCGTTCGACGTTATGCCGAGCCGTGCGAGCGACTAGAAGTGCGACGATGTGCTCCGGGCCAAACGGTGGAGAACCTCCTCCTGCAGGTGAGGTCTGCGGCGGCTAAGCTGGGGAGCGTCGGCCGATGGATGCTGCTCTTCGAGCATGCCGAGGTTCTTGAGGATGGCGTTTTCGCCGAGTTTCTCGCGCAGGCAGTGCAAAAACTTGAAGGCGGGACGATCGCGATTACTTCGGCTCGCGCTCCGCCTCCGGCCGTCCTACACGCCTTGCCGGACGGAGAAGTTGCGGTTTTTCTTCGCTCCGACCTCGCCTTAAACGTTCAGCAAATCGCGCCTTATAGAGAGTTCTCCGAACTCGATGCATCGACATTATTCTGCATCGCGGCAATCGCGTCGGGGTGGAGCGCGCCGATGGAGATGATGGCCCGGCGCCTATCCGGACACGAGAACTCCGTCGATCTGTTCGATGCGCGCAACGATATGTGGAGCGAGATTTTTGATTGGCTGACAAGTCGAGTGCTCGATCCGCTACCCGCCGATATTCGCTCCGCTCTTATCGCCGCGGTAACCTTCGGAGATCTGGGCGTCGAGGACTTCGGTGACTTCGACGGACGAGAATCGCGAATAGCAAACCTTATTTGCAGAGAATATCAGCTTGCCAAAATCGACAACGGTATCGTTCGCGTGTTACCCGTTCTCGCACTCTGTATTTTCGAACGCTACGGCGCCGAGATGAAGGAGGCGGCCGACAGTATTCTCGGCGCCACCGGATCGCTTCGCGAAGAACTTCGCGCGATTCGTAGTTGCGTTACTACGGGTAGGTTCTCTGATGCAGAGCACATCGTGCGCGAAAGACATCTGTTGCATCTCTCGGAATATCCCTACCCCGGATTGGTTCTCGAGTATATGCTCCGTTCGACGCTCGATCTTTCGAGTTTTCCAAATCTTTGGCTCGCCCTGTTGCCGGCCCGACGAGCGTTTCGTTCGCCGCAACAGTTACTCGAGGAGGCCCGCTTGGCGGTCGCGGCGGCTCCGCCGAATCCCCTCCTAAGGAGTTTTTTGCTCGGGACCGTTGGTCTGTTACTCGCTGAATCGGGGGAACTCGACGGAGCTCGCGAAGTCCTCGCGAACCTCCGCGAGGATCGTGGCGGCAGAATATTCGGCGAAGCGGTCGCTCTCGTCATCGCCCTGGAAGAGCGATCGTGGGAGAAGGCGTTGGAATATTATCGAAAGGTTCGGGCAACGATCGCGCGATATCCAGCTTGGTTCGTGTATTTCCAGAGCATTCTATCGCGCGCCGAAGTGCAACGTGCGCTCGGCTCCGAAGGAGCGTTCTCGGCATTTCGAAGCGCGATAGCGGATCGATTCGTTCCCCTAAGTTATGCCGACGCTTCGAGTACCGTCAATGCCTTGATCGTCTCCTGGCTGCAGGGCGACGACCATGCTGCGAACCTTGCGAAGGCCATGTTACTGCGGCAGCTTTTTCACGGCGCATCCCCGACGCACTGGCGTATCGCGGCGGCGTTCGACGGGATCGACCTCGGCGCGACGAAGTGGACGGATCCTCGCGACGATGCTTTCTCGGCGATGCTGTTAGCCGAGCGCTCGTCGGCATTTGAGGATCGGCGTCGTTACTTGGAACGCGCAGCTGCCATCGCTCATGCATCGGGATTGGTACGTATTGGCATTGCGGTCGCCGTGGCGTCGGCAGTTGCCAAGCCGGAGTTGTCGGCGGCGTTAACGACGAAAGCGGCAGCGTTCGCCGAAAGCGAAGGCTGCGCCGAATTGAAAGCTGGGCTCGACGAACTTGCAACGGGCGAGTTCCAACGGCTGCCGGCGGTTCTCGATGTGCTCGTGGGACGTTTCGGCGGCGTTCATCGATGCGAACGTGATCCGGATGACTCGCTGTTCGTCGATATCGTGCACGGCAGCGTTAGCTCCAACGATGGGAGTCCGGTCGTCGTATCGGAACGAACCTTGGCCCTCGTCGCGCTGATCGTCACCGAGGGGGGAAAACTCCGTCGGGAGCGTGCGATCGACATTTTGTGGCCGGATCTCGATGGAGACGCCGGTGCAAATGCGTTTAAGGCCGCTCTCCATCGGGCGCGCGAGCAACTCGGCGATTCGGCGGCGATCCAGCTTTGTAACGGCGTGCTGTCGTTCGGTCCGTCGGTCCGTTCCAACTATCAACGCCTCATGGCCCTTGCCGCCGAGGCCGACCCGCTGCGCGATGCGGAGAGCATGTCGACGATCCTCCAGGCCGTAGCTAGTGAATCGTGGGAATGGGCTCCTTGGGAATGGTTCGGCGAGCGAATCGAGCGGATAAAATCGGCGGCGCGTGAGATCGGCCTCGCGCTTGGCGCGGCGCAGGGCGTCGCGGGGGATTGGGTGGGGGTGGTGGCGACCGCCCGTGCCACGATCGAAATCGACCCGCTCGATGAGGTTCCCCGTGCAATGCTCGTTCGGGCATATCGGGCGATGGGAAACGACCCGCTCGCGGTCGCTGAAATTCGGAATTACGAAAAGCTTCTCAAAACGGAGCTGGGCATCGCTCTTCCCGAGAACCTGCGTGCTCTCGCCGGCTCCGGAGTCTAGGGATACACAAGGGCTTCCCTGCGCGCATGCGAAAGGGCTTTCGCATGGTTGATTTTCTTTTTAGCGGCACTGCCCACATCATCCGCGCCGTCGTCGGCATCCTGCTCATGTTTTGGGCCTATCAATCCCTGCACGGTATCGGCCGCGATATCGTCGGGATCATCGGGTTGGTCTTTCTCCTTTCCGGACTGATCAATTTTTGCGGCCTCTCGCCGCTCTTCGGTGGACCGTTTATGAAGCGCGCTGCGAAATAATTACCAGTTCGCGAAGTCGCTCGATTTCGCGCGCATCGCCGAGGTGAGTTCCGGTCGTCATCGCGGTCGCCGCACCCGCCGCGCTGCCGAGCCGAAGTGCCTCGGGAAACGGCATGCCCTCGTTCAAAGCAATTGCGAGCCCTGCAACCATCGAGTCGCCGGAGCCGACGGTACTGCACGCGGCGACCTCCGGAGGGCGCGCTTCCCAAAGGCCGTCGGGCCCGAGCGCGATCGTGCTCGCTTCACCGCGTGAAATCACGACCGTTTCGGCGCCGCGGCGCTGCAATTCGTGAGCCGCTTCGATGACGGCCTCGGTATCGGGAAGGCTGCGCCCGAGGACCTGTTCGGCTTCGTCGAGGCTCGGCTTTACGAGCAGCGGTCGCGCCGGAAGCGCGTGCTCTAGCGCCGTTCCCGACGTATCGAGGATGCAGCGGACGCCGCGCTCGCGTAGCCGCGCGATCGTCTCTGCGTAAAATGTTTCGGGAGCTCCGGGAGGGAGGCTACCGCCGAGAACGACGATCGAGCCCGAGGGCGCATCGTCGAGCGAGTCTCGTAATCGCCGGAGTTGTGGTGCGGTAACGCGAGCTCCGGGAAGATACATACGCGTCCGCCTCCCGTTTGCGCGTTCGAGCATCATCACGTTAATACGTGTCAATCCCGCGACGCTCTCAAAGGCATGAGGAACGCCTTCGCGGTCCAATGCGGCACGCAGGTATGCGCCGGTGACGCCGGCGACGAAACCGAGGAGGAGGGTCGGCCGCCCGAGGCGGTGGATGACGCGACCGGCATTGATGCCCTTCCCGCCCGGGTCGACGGCATCGAGTTCGCAGCGATTCACGCTTCCCAGGACGAGTTGCTCCACGGCGATTGCCTCATCGACCGCGGGGTTTAACGTGACGGTTCGGATGATCGGAACGCTGTTGCCCACGCCTTCATGCTACGCTCGGAGAGCGCCGCGCCGATGAGCAGGCAAAGAAGATTCGGCGAATCCGGCTTTATGGTTGTGCGGGCCAGGTGACGACGATTTGGATGCGGGGAGCTCCGGGAGCTCGTAAAAAGGAGATAAGGACGCGCACGCTGCCCCACGGGAAGGCGAAGGTGTAGTCGAATTCCATCGTGCCGTGGCCCTCGGGGCGCGCAAGCTCGCGGAAGCGCCCTTCGAAGAGCGGATCTTCGGTGCAGGGAGCGACCTCGCGAAAGAAATTCCGCCCGATCTGGGCTGCGGCGTGGCGCCGCGAATGCCCGGCCTCGGTACGATTGTAGCGGAGAATCGTGCCGTCGAGCGCGAGCGTAATAATACCGACGGGGAGCATATCCAGCTCGGCGGGATCCATCGATTCGATGCGGGCGAGCAAGGCGTGGCGAGCCGAGGGCGGTTCCGGGGGCATGGCGTGCAACTATCGGCAATCGGCCGAACTTTCCTGGATTCGCCAGCCGGGGCGCAAAATTCGAATGTTGCCGAATGAAATCCGACAGGTGCAAAAAGGAGGCGGAAAGAAGCCCGACCGCGATGCGCGTGCTGGCCATGCTCCTGCTCGTCATCGTCCTGTCCTCTGGGATAGGCGTCAGTTCACTTTTGGCTTCGACCGTACCGTCGATGAAGCGCGAATCTTGCTCGCAGCTCATTAGCGCACTAAAAGATCCTAAATATGCCGCGGAGGCGACGGGAGCCGGCGATTTCTACTGCGTCGACGGACCGATCGCCGACGTGCGGATCACCCCCTCCTCGCGGCTCAAAGGAAGCATCCTCGAAAACGGCGATCGCGTACGGATCGATGGCTGCGCGCGAGCGGGGGCGCATCCGGTGGTCACCGTTCTCTCCCTTCGAGGCGTCCTTGCGGGGCGCACCCCGATAGCTGCAGACGAGATATCCTGCGCTTCGAGAACGCGGACGATTCGTATCGGTCTACCGAGCCCCCCGTCGCCGATTATTGCCGGATTCGAGCGCTTTATGCTCGTGGTAGCGACGCTTTTCCGGGAGAGAAATCTCTCGTTGTCGGCCGATGTCTCACGAGGAATGTCCCGTGATATGCTTCGTTCCTCGCTGCTCTCGAGCCCACAACTCATCCCGGAATCGCTCGATCGCATATCGATCGGATGGGCGGGCGGAACCCCGCCGTATCGAGTCGAGTTCACCGGCACCGGTCAACGCGCCGTCCTCCAGATGACAACAACGCAGAGCTCTCTCATCGATATTCCGTTGGAGCCATCGACGAAGCGTCTCGACGTGCGAGTCATTGATAAAACCGGTTCGATCATCGGATGTACGATCGAGCGTTCGACGGCGCAACCGCCGGTCGAGCGGGCAGAAAGCCTCGATCGAGTTGCGGCTGCTCTGACGAGCGATCCACGGCGCCGCTGGCGTCTCTACGCCTACTCGCTCGTCGCCCCGAATCAGGGCAAGGACTTCGTTGCAAAGCTGCTGGCAGGCCGGTTAAGCGGTGAGTACTAAGCGGACGTCGCATATCGATAAGATCGTCACCGCGGTTCGATCTCGATTGCACAACCTAGGGCGCGTCCTTCGCGGTCGCCAAAACAAATCGCAAAAGCACAATCGTAAACCGCGGGATCGAAAGCGAAATATCCGCGATGCAATTGCAATCGCCATAATGATTGGGTTCTTTGCCATTTATCACGCC
>JBMFXH010000118.1:0-6723 GCA_049964475.1 Vulcanimicrobiaceae bacterium | reverse complement strand
CCGGCGTCGAGGGGAGCCAATCGAACATCCGCGCGGCGATCTCGCGCGCGGCCTTCCCGATGAGCGACGGCGCCCGCAGGCGGGTCAGCAGCCCCACTTTCAGCACCTCCGCGCGCGTGAGGGCGAGTTCGCCGATGCGCACCGGCGGCGCGGCGAGCGTCGGCGTCAGGACGAGATCGTAGCGTTCGAAGAACGCCTCGTACGCATCGGTGAGTCGCTGCTGGTCGGCGACCGCGGTGGTGAGATCGTCGAGCGCGATCGTGCGCGCGATCGCGAGCATCGCCGCGGCGATCGGTTCGATATCGTCGCCGCGCAAACGGCGTTGCGGCGTCGGATTTCCCGCGCCGAGAATCCAACCGACGTTGCTTGCGAAGAGCAACAACAGCGCATACGACATCGCCGAATAATCGATGCCCGCGGGCTCGTCGTCGACGACGCGATGGCCAAGCGACGCGCAGAGCGCTGCGGCGGCATCGAGCGCATTGCACGCCTCGGCGGAGTAGCCGTGCCCGAGCAACGGTCCGCGAATGACGGCGATGCGCAACGGCTGCGGATCGCGGGCAACTTCGGGAAGAAAGCGCGGGCCGTCGTCAGAGCGCACGATATCGAGCAACGCCGCACTATCGCGCACGCTGCGCGAAATGGCGTGATCGATATTGACGTGCCCGATAACGCCGCCGACACCGGGGGTGCGCCCGCGGCTCGGTTTGAGCCCGAAGAGCCCGGTGCAACTCGCCGGGATGCGGATCGAGCCGCCCATATCGTTGCCGTGCGCGATCGGCACGACGCCCGCCGCGCAGAGTGCGGCGCTGCCGCCGCTCGAACCACCGGGCGTGCGCGCGAGATCCCACGGGTTGCGCGTCGCGCCGAAGAGCGCGGTCTCCGTGAACGGCGAGAGCCCGAATTCCGGCGTCGTCGTTTTCGCGAAAATCACCGCCCCGCTGCGTTTGACGCGTCGGAAAAATTCGTGATCTTCGGTTGGGACGTAGCGTGCGAAATAGCGGCTGCCCATCGTGAGCGGGAGCCCGGCGAGCGGCGGCCCGAGATCTTTGGCAACGAACGGAACGCCGGCGAAGGCGCCGTCGCGCGCGCTGCGCTCTGCGTCGACGCGCGCATCCTCATAGCGTCGCGCCGCCACGGCGTTGAGGTGCGGGTTGACGCGCTCGGTGCGCGCGATCGCTTCATCGAGCAGCTCGAGCGGGGTCACGTCGCCCGCGCGAACGGCGCGCGCCATCTCCAGGGCGTCGCTACGGTCGTACAACTCGGCGATACTCATATCCCGGCACTTGCGAGGGCGAGCCGCCGTTACCTGCGGTGCTGCACGCATAGGAGCGAGCGCCCCGTGGCATAAGGTACCGAATCGATGCGATTCGAACGCGCGCCGACCATCGAAACCCCACGCCTGCGGTTGCGCCCGCATGCAGCCGAGGATCTCGACGCCTGCGCCGCAATGTGGGCCGACCCGCGCGTCACCGAGTATATCGGCGCCCCCTCGACGCGCCTGCAGAGCTGGGCGCGGATGCGCGGCTACGTCGGGCTCTGGGAGTTTTTAGGCTACGGATATTGGGCGATTGAGGAACGGCAGTCGGCGCGATATATCGGCGAAATCGGTTTCGCCGATTTTCAACGCGAAATCGCCCCATCGATGCAGGGTGTTCCCGAGGCGGGCTGGGCATTGAGCGCCGATGCACACGGAAAAGGATACGCCACCGAGGCGCTGCGCGCCGCAACGGCGTGGGGCGACGCCAACCTCGCTGCGGAGCGGACGGTCTGCCTCATCAGCACGCAAAACCTGGCCTCGATTCGCGTCGCTGAAAAGTGCGGCTATTCGCGGTTCGATAGCGCGACGATCGGCGCTGCCGAGGCGCTGTTTTTCGAACGCTATCGCCCCAACGGCCGACGGTGAAGAGGAGGGCCTCGTGAAACAAAGCGCGATCCCACGCCGTAGATCGAGCAACGTTCTACTAGGAGGACATCAATGACGCTACCTGCTGCGCTCTTCGCCGTCACGATTCTCGGCGTTCGTATCGGCGCATCGCCGATGTTGAAATCGACCGAACGTTTCTCGAATCCAGTCACGCAGAGGCTTCCGCTCGTGGCGAGCACCAATAGCGGCGACATCACGATCGACGGGGGCAACAGATGATAACGATGACGCTCTCCGCTTGGCACGGGAAAAACCTTCCGACGGTGAGCGGGTATGCCTATCGCTACGAATTGCGCGTCGCAGGGCGCCCGAAACAACATGTGCGACTATCGGCGCACGGCGTCCCAAACGGTTGGATCGCGACCTTCTGCACCGAGGAGGTGTGCATGCCGATGCAGGCGCGCCTCACGCTGCCGGCCGACGGGCGCGAGCGCCTGGAGTTCGGGTTGATTCAGGAGAGCTCACGGCCCGCGCGCACGATGCGCATCACGATTCACGGGAGCGACGGTAGCACGACGCGGATCGTCATTCGCCCCCAGCATCCGCCGCACCCATAGCGCCCGGGAAGGCTTCGCCCTCCGGCGAATATCGTCGCATGAAATTGCGTTCTGTAGCGATCGCATCGCTCGCTGTTTTGCTTCTCGCCGCGATGCCGCGAGCACCCTTTCACCTCGGCGCGCTGCAGATTGGCAAGCCCGCAATCGGGCTTCCGGCCTCCGCGGGGCGGCCGCTCGTCGTCGTCGCATTCGCTTCGTGGTGCATCGGCTGCGTGGAGGAACTGCCGCAGGTCGTCGCCGACTACAAACGCTTCAAAGGACGCGTCGATTTCCTCGGCGTCGATTATTTAGATAATCCAGCCGCCGGGCAAGCGCTCGTTAAAAAATTCAACATTCCCTTTCCCGTGGTGAGCGATCGCCCGTCGAACCACGCGCCCGCGCCGGTACGTGCGAGCGTACCCGATCCGAACCTCACGATTCACCTCAACGGCATCACGCCCAAGACGCTCCCCTCGATGGTCGCGCAGTCAGGCAATAAACTCCCGGCGTTCGTTCGCCCGATCCTTTCGAAGGTGGCGAGCTATTGCAAACGACGCTCGGATGCCCAGTGCCTCGCGTACGCCTCGGCGCACCACGTCCTGCTCTCGCCGGGGGGCGCGGTTGCGCCGCATGCATCCGCTTCGCCGCACGCATCCGCTTCGCCGTCAGGGAAAACGGCGTCAACCTATCTTGCGCTGCCGCATACGTTTGTGATCGATGCGCACGGAATCGTCCGCGCCGACATCACAGGGTATAACAGCTCGATGAATCCGATTGCAGTGCAACTTCGCAAGCTCGGCATTTCGGCAGCGACGTTCAGGTAAGTCCGAGCACGTAGCAGTCGACGGGAAAGTTACACGAGTTCGCGCACGAGCAGTTGCCCGGTACCGTGCTGCATCGTAATTTCGATATCAACATTGAGCTTTTTAAGAACGTCGAGCAGTCGCTCCACCGAGAACGCACGCCCCTGCCCGCGAGAAATCCGGGAGACATCGGGCTGCGTCAGGCCAATGCAGTCCGCAGCCGCGGACTGATTCAGCTTGCGATTTTTGATTTCACGGTTGATCGCGCGCATGAGGGCCGCTTTCAGCCGGCGTTCTTCGGGATTCCCCAGACCGAGGTCGGCGAAAACGTTTCCGCTTCCGACTTCGAACTCAACCTTTCGTTCGTCACTTTTGCTTTGCATGATGTTCCCTTGCCCATTTCAGGCGTTGTTCGACCCGATCGAGATCGGTCTTCGGAGTGGGATTTAAGGATGCCATCGCAGGGCCATCAGGCCTTTACGCGTGAGCGGCGTGCCAATCGCCTGGCGTTCATAGGTTCGGCGATGGGCTCGCCGATATCGTGAAACTGGGTAATTTCAAACGATTCACCATCCGGAAACCGTGCGACGATTTGCAGGGTGGCTCCCATCGCTTCTAGGTAGCGTCGAATGGTGCTGACGTATGCATCGGTGCGCTGCTCGATCTTACAGACGGAGGACTGTGGAACTCGCATGATGTCACCGATGCTCTCTTGGGTCTGCGCGCGGGCAACGCGCAGTTCTTGGAGTCGTACCTGGCTGCGCATCTCCCGTAGCCGGGCGTCGCTCCGCTTTCGTTGCTCGGCGGTCATCTTCTCGCGGAGCGCCTCAAAACTTTTTGCCATCGTGCGTGTCCTCTTTATCGAATCTCTCGAAGATGCTCGTCGTACAGTCGATCCGCGATCGGAATCATGTCGTCGTAAAAACGTTTCTGTCCCGTTTTTTCGCCGCCGATCAGCAAGATCGCCTTGCGCCTCGGATCGAAGGCAAAGAATGTCCGATACGGCCGCCCGTTGCTCTGGACAATGAGCTCCTTCATATTAGAATGGCGCGATCCGTATACCGTGTCGACGTAGGGGCGCCCAAGAACCGGACCCACCTCAGCGAGCAGTCGAACGCCAGCGTCGATATCGGCTTGGGCCTCCTCGTCAATTCCGTCCCACCATTCTTGGAACTGGTCGGTAAACTCGACATCCCATGTCATGAAGTATTATGCCTCAGAAGGTATTATTCCGCCAAAGATATAGAGCTTTGCCAAGAATAAGAGCTGGCGAGCAGCGCTGCCTTGAGACGGTCTTCCTATCGCGCGTACTCGCATCTTCACAACTATGCCAAGTCGCTATGCCAACTGGGTGGCAAAGAGAATAGAGGCGGACTGCCATTATTCTAGCCGTTTATGCCTTTTTATGCTAGAATAACGGCATGGCCAAACGCATTGCCCCACTGCTGCCGCCGCTCGAACGCCGCCTCGCCCGCCTCGGCGAACGCATCCGCACGGCCCGGCTGCGTCGGCGGCTCTCGGCGAAGCTCGCCGCAGAGCGGGCAGGCATGTCGCTAATGACCCTGCGCAGCGTCGAGCGCGGCGGCATGGGGGTGACGATCGGCGCCTACGTCGCCGCTCTGCACGTTCTCGGGCTCGATAGCGATCTCGATGCCGTCGCGCAGGCCGATCCGCTCGGCCGCGATCTCCAGGATGCAGCCCTTCCCAACGCTACGCGTACGAAACACGCCGCGAAATGAACGACGAGATCGAGGTCTACAGCGCTTGGAACGCCGCCGAGCCGCCGAAGCAGCTGGGAGTACTGCGCGTGCGCCCGGGGCGCACGGGCGAACTCTTCGATTTCACGTTCGATAGCGATGTGCTCTCCGCAACGCCTCTGCTGAAATACCGGCTCGATCCATCTGGGATATTTTACCGGAGCGCTCGCTGCCTTCTTCCAATTGATGGCCCCAGCGTAGAACATGCCGGATAGACGACCGCCTTCGGCGTGACGCTCACGCAGAGATTCCCCCAAAAAGTAAATGGGTGAAGGCCCGCACATCCCGCAGGTCGTTCTGTCGGGCGCTAACCTTCACTCGCGACTGGTGCCCATACGCGCTTGAGCGGCAATTTTCCGCGCATTTCGTCAGGTAAACGATCGTAAACGCGCAAAATGGCATCAATCAGATCATCGGCGTCCCACAAGCGAACCTGAAAAAATGATCGCCGGCCCTCGGCATAAACCGAGTTCTTAAATCCTCCCCACGACACAAACAAGCCATGATCCGCGCCAAAGTTTTTCAGCGCGCCTTGGAGTTCGCGGATCGTCTTCACGTCTTCGGGACTGTCACTCGACTTGACCTGAACGCAAATGCGAGGTGCCTCAAAGCCCAGTTCGCCACGGCCGACTAGGAGATCCACGCCGCCATCGGCGCCGGCGCGCGTCTGGTTGACGTTATATCCGTCCGCGCGCAGCACTGCAGCTACGAGCGCCTCAAGGTCTTGGCCCCTAAAACCATCGCCCACCATCCGCACTATCGCGTCCCGGGCAACGCGCTCGACGTCCAGAAGCTCCGGCGATTCTACTTCCGGTGACTCGCCAGCTCCGTCTGGAAGGCGAGCTTTTTCGGGCGCTGCCTTCCCTTCCACGAGCGCTTGGATACGCGGAACGGCGTTATTCCGGCTAATACTCGCGACAGTTAAAAACGCACCAAGCGAGTAGAGCAGGTCTTGGTCGATGGTGCCTCTAGGAACGTCCTGTTGCACCCATTGGACGCTACGTGAATGTACCGCGTCGGTCGCCAGGTTGTCGGCCAGGTACTCGTACGGGCCATGAACGTATCCAAAGGCAATTGCAGCGCGCTTTTTGAGCGGCATAGCAACGATATCGCCGACCTGCATGGTCTTATAAAACGCCCAAATCTGGCCAGCCCAATTCTGGAGTCGACTGGGTCGCGCATCGGGATAGCGCATACGGAGTGCATCGAGGAGATCTACCTTGGAGGCGTACTGGTTTAAGTCGCCCAGCTCGCTCCACCCGATTGTGGCAAGGTCTTGAGAAAGGGCGAGATCCTCGTTTTCGCCTCTTTTGCCCGCGCGAACTAGCCAAACATTCATTTGCTATTTCTCATAACGAACAGCAACCTCCAATAACGCGTGTAGATAAGCCCTCTCCACGTCGTTCTGCCGCATCCCCCGGCTACGCCGCCGCATTCTTTCTGATCCTTTCCAGGATGTCGACGATCTGCGACGCGTCAGCGTCCGAAAAAACGCCCGAGACGCCCATCGGATCGACGTCGGTGAACGGCGATTCGTATAAAAGCCTCGGGTCGACGACGCCGCGTGCGGTGAGGTGCTCGATAAGCATGTTCACAAACTCCATCTGGTTCGCCGTCAGCGTTCGGCCGACAAGGAAGTCACCAAAAGCGGCCTTTGCCGCCTCCCGATCGATGCCGACCAGTGACCGGATAAAGAGTCC
>JBMFXH010000117.1:0-6859 GCA_049964475.1 Vulcanimicrobiaceae bacterium | reverse complement strand
TGAGGGAGACGTTGCGAATCGAGATCATTGCTGGTAGAGGGGTTTTCCGGCGTCGGCAGCCTATACCTCCGGCATGAACTTCGATTTAACCGACGAGCAACTTGCTATTGCGCGCCTTGCCCGCGAGTTCGCCACCGATGAGGTACGCCCGCGTGCCGAGGAGATGGACCGCGAGGAGGCCTTCCCCTACGACCTGGTCGCCAAGATGGCCGAGCTCGGTTTCCTGGGGCTTCCCTTTCCTGAGGCCTACGGTGGGGCGGGTGCCGATACCGTGAGCTATGCTCTGGCGATCATGGAGATCGCGCGCGCTGACGCCTCGACGGCGATCACGATGGCGGCGCACGTCTCGCTCGGCGCGACACCGTTTTACCTTTTCGGCACCGAAGAGCAGAAGCAGCGCTATCTGGTGCCGCTCGCACAGGGCAAGATGCTCTGGGGATTCGGTCTCACCGAGCCCGAGGCGGGCAGCGACGCGGGCAACTGCCGCACCACGGCGCAGCTCGAGGGCGGGCAGTGGCGCATCAACGGCACCAAGGCGTTCATCACCAACTCGGGCACCGATATTAGCGGCGGTACGACGATTACCGCCGTTACCGATAAGCGGGCCGACGGCCGCTCGGAGATATCGAATATCATCGTTCCGCAAACGACGCCCGGATTTACCCGCAGTAAGAAATATCGCAAGATGGGCTGGCGCGCCTCCGATACCCGCGAACTCTCGTTCGTCGATGCGTGCGTTCCCGAAGAAAATCTGCTCGGCAAACGCGGCGAGGGGCTCAAGCAATTTTTAACGATTCTCGATGGCGGGCGCATCTCCGTGGCCGCGCTGAGCGTCGGCCTCGCGATGGGCGCTTACGACGAAGCGCTCGCTTATGCAAAGGAACGCCGCGCGTTCGGGCAGACGATTTCGAAGTTCCAGGCGATTCAATTCAAGCTCGTCGATATGCTTTGCGAGATCGAACATTCCAAACTGATGGTGCTCAAGGCGGCCTGGGAAAAAGATAACAAACGCGACTTTCTGCAGACGGCGAGCCTGGCAAAACTCTACGCAGGCGAAGTCTCGCGGCGGGTGGTCAACGAGGCGGTGCAGATCCACGGCGGCTACGGCTTCATGGACGAGTATCCGGTCTCGCGGATGTATCGCGACCAGAAGATCAACGAGATCGGCGAAGGCACCAACGAGGTCCAGCGCGTGGTGATCGCGCGACGGATGGGGCTCTAACCGAGCCTCCGTTCGCTTTGCCTCCGTGCCGTGCAACTTCGCGGGCCTGCGCCCCGTTGAACGGCACGGAGGTAGTGACTATGCGTTCAACATTTTTCCGTTCGCTCGCGCTCGGCGCGCTGCTCCTGGGGATCCTCACGCCGGCGGCCCAAGCGGCCCTGCCGGTCGGTGCGAAGGCGCCGATGTTTACATTGCAGGCGACCCAAGGCGGTAAAGTATTTCCGTTTTCGCTCGCTGCAGCGCTGAAGAAGGGTCCGGTCGTGCTCTATTTCTACCCGGCGGCATTCACCCCGGGCTGCACGATCGAAGCGCACGATTTCGCCGACGCAATCGGCAAATACAAGGCGCTTCACGCAACGGTGATCGGCGTCTCGCACGATCCGCTTGCGAAATTACAACGATTTTCCGTCAGCGTCTGCCGCCGTAAATTCCCCGTCGCCGCAGATATCAACCAAACGGTGATGAAAGAATACGATGCCGTGCTCACTGCGGCCCCGCAGTATGCCAACCGTGCGTCGTACGTGATCTCACCGCAGGGCCGGATTATCTACACCTATACGAATTTACAGCCCGGCAAACACGTCGCGAACACCCTTGCCGCACTCAAGCGCTGGGAAGCGACGCACAAAATCTAATCTAACCGCCGAGCGAACCGTCTTGGAGCGCGATTCTATCGCGCTCCTCTTCGCGTGCGAGTGCGAAGGCGGCTTCTTGTGCGCTCAATGCCGTTATGGCTCCGGCGTTGCTCTCGATTCGCTCGATCTCTCCTTGCGTTGCCGCTTCGGGGTTACCGGCGAGCTTTGCGAGCTCGCGGCTTCCGGGGAGCAACCGCGATTCGTAGGAGCCGACGGCTTTGTTATACGCCGTCACCGCCGCGTTGAGGCTCTTTCCGAGATCGTTGAGATGATCGGAGAGAATGCGCACGCGGTCGAAAACAACCCGGCCCTGCGCGGCAATCTCGCGAACGTTCTGTTCTTGCTTGAGACTCTGCCAGACCATACCGTACGACCGCAACAGCGCCATAAACGTGAGCGGGCCCACGACGTAAACGGCCTTCTTTGCGGCAAACTCGATGATGTCTTCGTCTTGCGAGTAAGCGGCGCTCAGAAAGTTCTCGCCGGGAATAAACATCACGACAAAATCGACGCTGCCGGGAATCGTTTGGTATTTCGCGGCGGCGAGTGCGTTGATCCGCGATTTGAGCGCGTCGCCGTACCTTTTAAAATGCGCCGCTTTGGCCGCCTCGTCGTTGCTTTCGACGGCATCGAGATAGGCGTCGAGCGGTACTTTTGCATCGACGCAAATGAAACGGTCCTGCGGCAATTTCACGATGAGGTCGGGCTGCTGCGCCTTCTCGATACCGACGAAGCGTTTTTGCGCTTCGAAATCGCAGTGCTCCAACATGCCCGCCAACTCACAGACACGCTGCAGTTGCAGTTCGCCCCAGCGCCCGCGCGTCTGCGGGTTGCGCAGCGCCGATGCGAGTTTCGTCGTGCGTTCCGAGAGCGTCGCCGTCGCGAGGCTGAGCTCGCCGCCGCTTTTGGTGAGCTGCTCGACCTGCGTGCGTAATTCGGCATAGGCGGTGAGGCGCGCTTGTTCGAGCTCGCGAACGAAGGCGTCGACTTGGTTGAGTTTTTCGCCGACCGGGGCGACGAGCTCGGAGAGTTTCGCCGCGATACCCGCTTGCGTGGTATCCAAGCGTTGCCCGGCGAGAGCGAGAAAGTCCGCGCGCGACGAATCGACGAGTTCGCGCTGCGTTGCGGTGAGATCGTTCTTTGCGCGCTCGAGCAACAGTTCGAAGCGCGCCGCCGCGTCATCGCGGTCGCCACGGCCGGCGCGCAGAAGGAAGGCGGTCACCGCTGCGGTCACCACGACGGCGGCGATAAGAAGCACGAAAACTAGCGTCGCACTCATCGGTCAGCGTTTCGGAACGAGGTGATTTTTGAAAAACTCCAGCGTGCGTTTCCAAGCGTCGCTCGCCGCTGCCGGCGCATACGCGCTGCGGCGGTCGTCGAAGAAATCGTGCCCGGCGGTTTGGTAGACGCGGAGATCGTTCGGCACGGCCAGCAGCGTGCGAAAGAGGCGCACTTGATCGACGGAGACGAGGGAATCGTGCTCGCCGTAACTTCCGCAGACCGGAATGTGAATTTGATCGGGTGTAATGCGATCGACCGAACCGTAAAATGGCGCAACGCAGTTGAAGATATCGTTGTTGTCGGCGGCCTGGAGTAATGCGTAGTGTCCGCCGACCGAGAGCCCGGTGATGCCGATGAGCCCTTGCGGGGAGCGGGCTTGCAGCCAGAGCGCCGCCGCGCGAATATCGCCGTCGGCTTGCCGACGGTCGATGCGTTTGGCGAACGGTTCGAAGCGCTTCCGGTCGCAGGAATCATCGCCGCTCGGAGCTTCGAAACGCGCATACAAATCGGGAGCGACCGTCGAAAAGCCGGCCTTTGCAAAGCGGCGCACGATATCGCGAATCGTGGCATCGACGCCCCAAAGGTGCGGAACGACGACGATCCCCGGTGTATTTGAGCGCACCACACGCGGCCCGGCGGTATAGACGCGCATCGTCGTGTCGAGACGGCGGAGTTCGACGATTTCGACGGAGATCGACGGATCGGTTTCGGCGACGAAGGGGAGGTGCGGTGGGGCGAGATGCAGCTCGGTATCGTCGGCGCTCGCCGTACGGCGAGGTGCGACGGCGTCGATCGCTTTGGCAAGCGCGGCTAAATCATCATCCTTCTTCAACGCCCACTCCTTCGGCGTCGATCTTTCCGCACCGTGCTGCGCGAACCTTTGCTCTGCGCTGCGGCGGGTTCACCGAGTAGCGTAGAAATGAACGCCTGCGCGAGCGGTGCGAGCGGACGCTCGCGCCGCAGAAGGATGTAAAAATCGCGTTCGAGGACGAGATCGTCGATGGCGACCGGTACGACGCGATGCAACGAAATCGCGCGCTCGACAACGAGTTCGGAGAGGATCGCGATGCCGAGCCCGGCTTCAACGGCGCGCACGATCCCCTCACCGCTGGGCAGCTCCAGTGCGATCGGCGGCTCGACCCCCGCCGCGCGCAAGGCGTCGTAGCCGTGATCGCGCGTGCCCGAGCCGGGTTCGCGGCTGACGAAGCGTTCGTGCGCGAGTTCGGCGGCGAGAATACCCGTGCGCCCCGCAAATGGGTGCTGCGGCGCGACGATGAGACGGAGACGATCGTGGGCGAAGGGGCGCGTCTCAAGCCGCGCCTCGTCGATCGTTCCTTCGATCAAACCGAAGAGTAGGTCGCCGTGCAGAACGAGGCGCTCGACCTCGTGAGTGTTGGCGATCCGGACGCGAGGTTCGACCGCCGGGCGGTCGCGGAGAAAGTCGGCGAGGAGCTTCGGCACGAGATGGGTTCCGATGGTGCGCGTCGCGCCGAAATCGAGCCGGCCGCCGCGCGCGGCGGAGTAACCCTCGGCTTCGCGCTCGAGCGCCTCGGCCTGTGCGACGAGGCTGTCGGCGCGGGCGGCAACCATCCGGCCGGCCTCGGTGAGTTCCGGGCGCCCTGCTTCGCGCGAAAAGAGCGCGAGGCCAAGCGCCGAGGCAAGGGTCGCGAGTTGCTGGCTCACCGCGGGTTGAGAGATGCCCAGGGCACGTGCGGCCTTCGAGAAAGAGCCTCGCTTGGCGACTTGGGCAAGCGTTTCAAGCTGCGAAAGCGAGATATTCATAAGTTAAACGAATGGGTATGCATCTAATGTGTTATTTGACTTATGGCTTCGCCGCTCCTATGCTCTGAGCATGATGCGTCCATTCCGTTTTCGCGCTGCCGCCGCGGCGATTCTCGCCGCTGCGTTGCTCGGCGTGACACCCTACAACTTTACCGTGCCAAACGTCGACGTCGTACCCGATCTTCACGGCAACCCCGCGAATGCTCAGTTGGTTATTTTCGCCGCCGGCAATCAATACATGGCGATGCATGCGCTCGTCGCCGCATTCCAGCGCGAACATCCCGATATCAAACGCGTGTTTTACGAAACGCTGCCGCCGGGAATTCTTGCAAAGCAGATCGAGGCCGGCGCGTTGCAGATCGGCAATCTGATTATCGATCCAAAACCCGACGTCTTTCTCTCCGGTAAGAAGCGCATGACGATCGAGCGCAAGCTCGGCATCGTCGGCCCGGCGCACACCTATGCAACCAACACGCTGGCCATTCTCGTGCGAAAAGGAAACCCGAAGCACGTGATGGGCCTGCGCGATCTCGGCCGCGCGGACGTTCGCGTCGCGATGCCCAACCCCGCATGGGAGGGCGTCTCGGGGCAGATTCAGGCGGCGTATCGGAAGGCGGGCGGCGCTGCATTGGTCTCGACGATTATGGTGACCAAGCGCAAAGCCGGAACGACGATTCTTACGAAGATCCACCATCGGCAGAGCCCGCGTTGGATTCTCTCGGGGCGCGCGGATGCCGGAGTCGTATGGATCTCCGAAGCGCTCTATCAAGCGAAACTCACCGGGCGTCTCGCCGTGGTACGCATCCCCGCCTCGGAGAACGCGACGGCAATTTACCAAGCAGCTACGATAACGAAGGCGCCGCACACGGCGGCGGCTAAAGCGTTCGTTACGTTTCTTACCGGCGCGCGCGCGCGCGCCATCTATGCTTCTTACGGCTTCACAACTGGAGGAACCCACCCATGAAACGCACAGCCTTTCTTGCAACATCGGCCTCGATCGTCGCGCTCGCGCCGACGCTCGCCGAAGCGGCGACAGCAGTTCCCGGCGGCACCGCGCTCGTCGAACGGAAAGCGAACTTCGACGAAGCGCATTTCGATAAAGTTCTGGGACGCCCGGCGGAGATTCGCCAGATGTGGGAGATTCTCAATCCCAATCCGGTTGTCTGGAACAACATCAAAAATGCGCTCAACGGGCTGCATTTCGGGTACGGCTATCCGGAGCAGAAGATCGCGATGGCCTTCGCCGCGCACGGACCGGCCTCGAGCTACAACTTCAGCGACTACGTATGGGCGAAATATCGCATCGGTGAGTTCTTCAACATCAAAGGGCCCGACGGCGCCTTCGCGACCAAAAATTACCACTATCCTTCGCACACGCCGTTCAATCTCTCCGGCGATCCCGACAACGAGAAATCGACCTACCAAGATCGTTCGATTCAGACATTACAACGACGCGGGTTGGTGATGCTCACCTGTCACACGGCAGTCGAAGAACAATCGCGCGCGATCGTCAAGCGCGGCTTTGCTCCTGCGGGAATGACCGGTTCGCAAGTCGCAGCCGATATTCTGACGCATCTCATTCCCGGAACGATCGTGGTGCCCTCGATGGTCGCGACGGTCGCAGTGTTGCAGAAGCGCTTCGGCTACGCCTATACGGCGTTGGCGTTCTAAGGAGCGCGACGTGCGAGCTCTCTATGCGATAGCGAGTGCGGTCATCGCACTCGCGCTCGCCGGGTGCGCCGGGGGTGCCGGCGGCACCGCCGGCGGCACGAGCGCCGGAGGTCCGCTCGCGGGCGCCGCGCTCTACGACCCCGCGCACCTTCCGGCCGGGAAGATGGGCGCGTTGGTGCGCGAGGGATACAACATCATCACGCAGACGCACAAATTTGCCAAACCGTACGTCGTCGCGCAAATGCAGTGTTCGTCGTGCCATATCGCG
>JBMFXH010000116.1:0-6919 GCA_049964475.1 Vulcanimicrobiaceae bacterium | reverse complement strand
CCGTGGTGTCGTTCGAAAGCACCGCCGTGCAGAGCGCCCCGAGGCCGAAGATCCAGGCGAGCAGCGCAACGCGATTTCCGCCGGTGAGAGCGAGCAGGCGCTCTGCGGCGACCTCGAAGAGCCGCGACCTCGCCGCCACCTCGGCGATGGTCAAAATCCCGACCAAAAAAAAGCCGACGTCGCGCGCGTTCCAGAGCGCGCTCCAGACCGCCGCCGGGCTCGCTCGAAACGGCAACGCCTCAACGAGCAGCGCCGCGCCGACGCTCCATTGCCAGGCGCGGCTGCCCCAGGGGCGCGCGATGATTCCGATCAGTGCCGCGAGCACGATGAAGATCAGGAAAAGCTCCCCGGCAGGCGGGATTCTTTCCACAAGCGATCTAATAGCCACAAACAATGATTTGGTGATGTTGATATCCTGTGAGTGAGGAGGCCTGGAGCCTATGAGTTCCTATATTCCAACCGATCCGCTCGTCGCCGAGTTCGCCGCCTACCTGCGGCTCGAACGGGGGCAATCGCCGCGAACCGCCGAGGAGTACGCCCGTGACGTCGAGGTATTCGGTGCGTTTTTAGAGCCGGGGCACGGGCAAGGAATGCCGTTTGCAAAACTCGCGACGGCGACCCCCTCGGATATCCGCCGATTCGTTATGGAGCTCATGGGCCCTCGCGCCTACAACCCGACCTCGGTGCGCCGGAAACTCGCCGCGCTGCGATCGTTCTACGCGCTGCAGCGCCGCGAAGGGCGACGCTCCGACAACCCCGCCGCCGACGTCCCGCCGCCCAAAGCGGCGAAGCGCCTGCCGCATGTGATGAACGAGCGCGAAGTCGGCACGCTGTTGCGCACCCGGATCGCCGGCAAAAGCGACGAGCAGCGCCTGCGCGACACCGCCATCATGGAGCTGCTCTACGCCAGCGGTATCCGTCGCGCCGAGCTGGTCGGGCTCGATCTCTCCGACGTCGACACGGAACGCCGCTTGCTGCGCGTCACCGGCAAAGGCAACAAGCAGCGCACGGTCTTTATCAACGTCGCGGCCGCCGAAGCGATCCGCGCCTATTTGGGGGTTCGGCCGCGCTCCACCGATGCGGCGCTCTTTCTCTCCCGGAGAAAGACGCGGCTCTCTTATCGGCAGGCCTGGGCGATCTTTCAGGCCTACGCCAAGCTTTCGGGGCTCACCAAACACGTCACGCCGCACGTGATGCGTCACTCGTTCGCCACGCACTTGTTGGAAAACGGCGCCGACTTGGTCACCATCAAAGAGCTGCTCGGACACGAGAGCCTGGCGACGACGCAAATCTACACCAACGTCTCGCTCGAACATATGCGGCGCAGTTACGAGGAAGCGCACCCGCGCGACCGAAGCGAAGAGCGGTGAAGCAAACTCTTCTCCTTCTCGCGGTCCTCCTATCGACCGCGCTCTCCGGCTGCACCGGCAAGGCGCCTTACGTGCGCACGGTCGGCGAGCTCCACCCTGGAATGCGCATGGAACTGCGCGTTGCCGGAGCACAGGTCGAGGCGTACGCGCCGCTCCCCAAACAGCCGACGCAAGCATATACGGTCGAAGCCACCGCCCTCGCCGCCGCGCCGCCGCCGCCGAGCATCGTCCCCGATGCGCGCGGTATCGTCGTGAATGCCCCCTCGCACCTCGCCGACTTACTGGTGCGCGTTCCGCCGGGTGTCGATCTCGTCGTGCGAAGCGCCGACGGCGATATCGATGTCAGCAACGTCGGAGGGAACGCCGATCTCGCGACTCGTCGCGGCAGCATTCACGCATTACTCGACGGCTACGCGCAGGCTCGCGTCGGCGTCGGCAATATCACCGCGACGATGGGTGCGCTCGCGTGGCCCGGGACGCTCCATTTCCACGTCGATAAAGGCGACGTGACGCTCTTCGTTGCGGCGAACGCGCATTTCCACGTGCACATGCAAACGGATCGCGGGACGATCTTTACGAATTACGGCTTACGCGGAACCTCGCACGGGACGAGTGAACGAATCGACGGAAATATCGGCGCACGCAATGGTCAAGGGATCTCGATCGTCGTTCGTGACGGCAGCATCCGCCTGCTACGCATGATGCCGGAGGCCTAGCGTTCGGCACGACGCGTTTCGGCGCTATTGCTTGTTGCCGAAGAGCGAGCCGAGCACGTTGCCGATATTGCTCGTCCCACCGACCTGCGTCTGGCCCTCCGCCGCCGGCTCGTGATAGGTCATCGATTGAATACCGATGCGCCCGGGTCCGTAAAAACGATTCATCTGCAGCGCAAATCCACCGACCGCCGCACCGAGCGCGCCGAGTAATCCGCCGCCGCCCGCACTCTGTAGTACGCTCACCGTCTCCATGCGCACGTTGGAATCTTTCCAGAGCCAGCCGCCCGGTTCTACGTCGAGCATCTCGCCGGCGGCAAGCGTCTTTTCGAAGACGTTTCCATACCCGTGAATCAGCAATACGCCTTCGCGCGCGCGTGCGACGAAGCGGTCGATAAAGAGACCGCTCCGCGAGAAGAGCACGTTCGCCAAGCCCTGCTGCCAATAGTAGCTATACTCGATCTCGCCGGTCGCGAGGAGAAACTGGTGCTCGCGAACGTCGACCGACTGCCCCGGTGCGAGCCGGAGGGCGACGATCTGCCCCGGAGCCTCGCGCGAAAACGAAATGTTCCCCGGCCCTTGCGCGGTCGATATAAAGATCTGCAACCCGGCGAAGAAGCGTTGTGCGGCATTCTGCAGACTCATGAAGCCCAAGCGGATCTGCGGCGACTTCCAAAGGACGATATGGTGTTCGAAATAGATCGACTCGCCGCTACCGAGTTCGACGTCGACGACCGGGACCAGCTGCCCCTCGATGCGGATCGAACAATCGCCGATCTGTATCGTTTGCTTGGGGTTATCGGTCTCGGCGACCGGTTCGTTGTAATTGCCGACACCGGCGGCACTCGCCGCGGGGGCCCCGCAGTTGGGACAAAATCTCGCCTGCGCCGGAATCGCGGCTTGACAAGTTGGGCAGTTCATCGTGTCGGCGTTCCTTTCGGTGAGCGAAGGGCTTCCAATGATTTCATCAGTCGCACGATAGCTTCATTAAACGGCGTGGCGACGCCGGCGCGACGGCCGAGAGCGACCACCGCACCGTTGAGGTGATCGATCTCGCTCTTGTTTCCCAATTCCAGATCGAAGGCCATCGAACTCTTGCTCTCCGCCCCTACCGAGATGACTTCGGTGACGTACTGCCACGGGTTGGCAAACGGCAGGGCGATCTTCAGCGCAGCCGCAACCGCTGCCGCTTCTTCTGCTAACGATTCGGCGAGCCGCGCGGCGTTGGGTTCGCGGAGTATTTCACCGGCCGTGCAGTCGAGAATCGCGGAGAGCGCGTTCACGGCGGCGTTGGCGACGAGTTTTCCCCAAAGGTGCGGCTTGATATCGTACACGACCGCAGCGCGCAAACCGCTTTTCGAGAGCAGCGTCGCCACGGCGGCGGCGGTGGCGGCGGAGGCACCCGCCGAGCCGATCAGCGTCATCCCCTGTTCCGAACTTCGCACCGCCCCCGCAGCGACGGTCTCGGCCGATTCCGTCGTCACGCCGAGAATAACCGGAACCGCACCACCGAGCGCGGTTTTGATCGCATCTTCGTTCCCGACCCCGTTCTGAAGCGAGACGATTGCGGTGGTGGGGTTGAGCTCGCCTGCAAACGGACGGAGTGCACGGAGCGTGTCGACCGCCTTGACGAAAAGGAAAAGCACGTCGGAGGAAAAGAGATCGCGCGCACGCTGCGCGATGCGCACCTTACGTGGCTCTCCATCGTTCACGCGAAGGCCCGCACTTTCGAGCCCCGCGCGCACCGCCTCGTTCGATTCCAGGATCGTCACGTCGGCGATCTCGGCGAGGTGACGCCCGAAGAGCGTCCCCATCGAACCCCCACCGATCAACCCGATACGCGGGCGTCCCTCGAGGTTCTCACGGTGCATCGGTAAACTCGACTCCATAGACATTCCGCCGCTGTGCGTGGAGAATATCGCGCTCTCCGAAGAAGAGTTTCACGCCCGGAGCGACCCGCAATTTCGTCGAGAGATCGAACATCGGGCGAGAGACGTCGTAGAGTTTTGTCGTAAACCCCAGCGTCCCGCGAGAATAGCTGCCGAGCACGCCGAGTCTCGAATACAGGATCCCGCCACCGAAGTAGAGCCCGCGGCCGACGCGGCGTACCGCTGCGAGATCGACCGTCGTTGCGCCCGAACCCAGATCGTTCGCTCCGAGAACGAACTGCGTCGGTGCCGTGGGCAAGAAGCGTAGCGCGATCGAACTATTGGGGCCGCGCGAGATCCCCAGCAACGGCGATCCTCCACCGACGTGCTCGGGCGAATAACCGCTAATGCGCACGTTCGCTGCGAAAAGCGAGAGCGGCTTCCGTGAATCATGCCGTTCCGGCACGGCGCCGTCGGCGGTATGCGGCGATCGCGTGCGTCCACCGAGCGCGCCGAGCAGGGAGTTCGCGCGTTGCGACGTTTCGTCGAGATTGCGGATGGTATCGCGAAGGCGATGTTGCATCTCGGGGTCACCGGTGATGCTCTCGAGGTCGGTCGCCATCTTCTTCAGCTTGGCGCTCGCATCGGCAATATTGGTCGTCGTCGCCAGGACGTTGCCCTTAAAGGATGGGTCGTTGGCGATGCTGGCCACGATTTGCATCGTGGAATTGAGCGCCGTCGCGGTTCCCTGAATCTGCGCTAACGTCTCGTTGAGTCGGTTGGAATTCCCACGCACGGTTTTATCCAGCGTGCTCGTCATCGAAACGATATGGCCGCTGGCGATCGTGAGGTTGCTCTGTAAATTATCGGCGATCGCATTGCTCTGTGCGGCGAGCCGCGCGACGGCATCGCTCGCCGTCGCCGTCAGCGCGTTGGTATTTGCCAGCGTCTGCTGAAGTTCGTCGAGCAATTTCGGCTCGCGTTTTGCAACATCGGCAAGCACGCCATTGAGTACCTTCAACTGCCCTTGCCCTTCGGCAACGAGGTCGGCGATCGTCGCGGTATTGGTGCCTTGTGGCTGCTCGGAGACCGGCAGCACCCCCGGAGCGATGATCTCCGGCTGCTCGCCCGGCTCCGGGCGCGGCGGCACGATCAGCAGGCTCGGGTCGCCGGTCAGCGGTGCCTGGATGAGAAACTTCGATTCGCTGGGAATGCGCACGGCCTGCCCGCCGACATGCGGCTTGATCGCAAGGATCACATCGACCGTCGTATCGGGGAGCAACCTGATGCTCTCGACCGTCCCGACGGAGACGCCGCTAAAAAAGACCTGCGCGCCGGAATGGAGCCCGGCCGCCGAACGAAAATGGACGCCGATTCGATAGCCCGCGTGCCGCGTACCGAAATCGGTAATAACGTAGAAGAACGCAAAGAGCAGGGCGATCGCCGCCAGCGCAAAGGCTCCTACTTGTGCTTGCTTTGACATCCTGGGGGCTCCCTTCTACACCGGTATGGGCCCGACCTCACTGCCGGTGAGGAACTGCTGCACGAAGGGGTTCGTCGAGTTGCGGATCTCCTCGCGCGGGCCGTAAGCGATGATCGCCCCCTCGAAGAGCATCGCGACGTAATCGGCCATGCGGAAGATCGAATGGAGATCGTGCGATATAACGACGGCGGTCCCGTCGAGCTTTTGCCGGAGGCGAAGAATGGTATCGGTGATGAGGTTGGTAACGATGGGGTCGAGCCCAGTGGTCGGCTCGTCGTAGAGGACGAGCTCGGGACGCGTGACGATTGCCCGAGCGAAACCCGCGCGTTTGAGCATGCCGCCCGAGAGCTCGTTGGGCAAGCTGTCGTACACGTGACGGAGCCCCACGCTTTCGAGCGCATCGTCGACGATATGGCGGATCTTCTCGTCGGGAAGTGCGGTGTGTTCGCGCAGCGGCAAGCCGACATTTTCGCCGATCGTGAGGCTGTCGAGCAAGGCCGCAAATTGGAAGGCGAGGCTGGTTTTCTGTCGGAGCTCGACGAGCTTGCGTTCGGGAGTGTGGCAGAGATCGTGGCCGTCGACGTAGACGTGCCCGCTCGAGGGCTCGATCAAGCCGTCGAGCAGCCGCAGGATCGTCGATTTCCCCGCGCCGGAGAGCCCGACGATGCAGGTGATCGCCCCACGGACGATATCGAGACTGCAGTTTTTCAGAATGACGTGCTCGCCGAACGAGAGCGTCACGTCATCTAGCCGCGCGTAAATCGATGCATCCATCGGTTAATGCGCTCCGAAGAGCAGATAGCTCATAATGAAATTCGTGCCGAAGATAAGAATAATCGAGATAACGACGGCGCTCGTCGTTGCCCTCCCGACGCCGGCCGCTCCTCCGCGCGTCGAGAGCCCTTGGTAGCATCCGACGAATGCGATGATACAGGCGAAGACGAGTGCCTTCACGAGCCCCTTCACGACGTCGTCGAAACCGACGGCCTGGCGCGCCGAGGAGATAAAGCTCGCCGGATTGATGTGCGCGTAGGCCTGCGCGATCCACATACCGCCGACGATCGAAATGATATCGGCGAAGATCGTGAGCAGCGGCAACATGATCGCGAGCGCGAGCAGTCGCGGCACGACGAGAAACCGGACCGGCGAGAGCCCCATCGAGCGAAGCGCATCGATCTGTTCGGTCACCACCATCGATCCGATCTCGGCGGCGATCGCCGAACCGACGCGCCCCGCGACGACCACCGCGGTGAGCATTGGGCCGAGTTCGCGCACCGAGGTGTAGGTGACGGCGCCTCCGACGAGACTCCCGATCCCAAACTGCACCGCCTGCTGCGCCGATTCCAGCGAGATCACCATGCCGGTAAAGAGCGAGGTGAGCAGGACGATGAGCAGCGAACCTAAACACAACTCGTAACTCTGGATGAAGGTCTCCGCATAGCGAATCTGCGCGTGTACGAGCGAGCGAATGCTCTCGCCGATGAG
>JBMFXH010000115.1:0-6961 GCA_049964475.1 Vulcanimicrobiaceae bacterium | reverse complement strand
GGCGTAGGCCGCCGAACGCCGCATCGCGAGGTCGACCGGAGCGATCGCCGCATACGCGAGCACGAGGAGCGCGGCGAGCAAGGCCACGCGGGCGAGCGGATCGTCGTCGCGGCGAACGCCCAACCGCTCGGAGAGAACGACGGCGACGGAGACGCCGAGCAAAACGAGCAGCATATCGATCGTCGTTCGGCGCAGTGGGAATCGCGCTGCGAGCATCGCATCGACCCGCGCGAGTAAGAACGCGCGTTCGCGGGACGAGTAGGCGCGTTCGATGGAAAGCGATGCGAGAATTTCGCGGGTCGTCAAGATTCCGGCGGCAACGACGCGTTCCGAAAGCCCCGCGTAATCGGCCCGTACGACTTTCACCGGAATCTCCGCGAGGCCGAACGATGCCGCGAGCGCGCGATTCTCGGTCGCTAGCTGCACGGAGCGTTCGTGATGGGGCCAGAGAACCGGAACCACGACGACCGGGTAGAGCATACTGCCGACGAATGCCGCGATTGCAAGAATTGCCGCGGTCGGAACATACCAACGCTTGGTTCGCGCAAGCAGGCGGAAAACGATCGCGAGCAGCGCGCCCCCGACGAGCATCGCGGTAATCGTTCCCAACAGCCAAATCCATAGCCATTGCGCGCCGAGCACCTCCGAGCGGCCGAGATCGCGATCAAGCCGATACTGTGCGTAATTCGGAATGAGCCCGGCGAGACGAAAGACGAGCACGATGCTCGACCCCATAGCAAACTCGGCGACGGCATCACCGCGAACCGTTCGCCGCAGGAGATCGCGTAAACGCGCGGCGTTCCCCGAGTTCCAAAGGTACAACAGGGCGAAGAACTCCGCTGCCGTGGCAAGGATCCAAAACGGGAGACGCCATCGCAGCAGTCGATGCGCCGCCGCGCTGCGTTGCGGATCGAGCAGGTGTTGAATCGGCATCGCAAGGAGCCGGCTATCGGTGAGTGCGTTGAGCTGTTTGTCGAGTGCATCGGGACGGTATTCACGAGCGAAGAGCGCGTGCGGCGCGAGAACCAGCGCGAGGAGGAAGCAGGTTACGGCGATTCGCACGATCCGAGGGCTCAACGACATAGGGCGGGGCATTCGCCGGGTATCGCGTACCGCCTCGGAACGCGTTGCAATACTCCGAATCTACCGATAGAGCGCCGTCTCCCGGCCCTCGACGGCAAAGCTCACGCGGTCCCGCCCGGCGTTCTTCCCGGCATACATCGCGCGGTCGGCCTGCTCGAGCAGCGCCGCGGCGCTTCGCGCGTCGAACGGGTATGCCGCGACGCCGATGCTCGCGGTCACGCGCAACGGGATCCCGAAATCGTGCGCGCGAACCGCATCGCAGAATTCCTGCGCCCGCTCGATGGCAAGGGTTTTGGGAACACCCACGAATGCCGCGCAAAACTCATCGCCGCCGTTTCGAGCGACGAAATCCGATCGTGCGACGGCATGCATACGGAGCAACTCGGCCATCTGTTGCAGCACGCGATCGCCGATTGCATGCCCGAAGGTATCGTTCACTTCTTTGAAGCGATCGGTATCCACGAACCACAACGCAACTTTTCCGCCGTCATTGCTTTCGGCGAGAGCGACAGCGAGCCGATCGCGGAACGCCCGCGGGGTCAGCAGGCCGGTGAGCCCGTCGTAGAGGCTGCGGGTTCGCTCGCGTTCGCGCTCGCACGCCAAGGCAAAAGGTGAAGCGATCTCGGCGGCGAGCGCGCAATGCTGCTCGAGCAAAGCGCGCGGGAGACGCTGCACGAACCCGAGGTAGAGTACCGCGACCGGAGACCCGCGATCGAGCAGCGGAACCGCACAGGCGCTTCGTTCGGTCGGCAATAAGGGCGGCGATTCGGACGATGCAAAAATCGCGTGCCGCGCCGACCATGCTCTGGCAACCAGTGCCTCGGCATCGTTCGAATGCACCTGCATATCGATGGCGTGTTCGACATCGACCCCGTAGCATTGACGGCAGCGCAATTCATCTCCGACGGGAACGAAGAGCAGGGTGTTTTCACCGACCGCGCATTCCTCCGCTGCGCGTTCTGCATATGCGCGAACGACCGCCTCGGGCCCCTCACGAATAGCCGCGACAGCCGCTCGAAGCAGCGGCATCGCGTCGGTCGGGGCAAAATCGATTCCGCGCGCTCTCCGAGCGGACGGCAGTCGAATGCCGATCGTCGCCAGGAGCGCGGGGGCATTCCCGAAAAAGATGCTCGTCATGCAGCCTCCGATGCACGACGTTCCCGGCAGCGGGGCGAACCAGACATCTCTGCGCGACGACCTTCGCCGCGCCAACCAGGAAGCGCTGCGCCTGCGTTCGCTCGGCGATCTGCGTGGAGCGCTTGCAGTCCTCGATACGGCGAGCGAGCAATCGCCGCCCGTCGCCGAGATCTTTTCGAATCGGGGCTTTATCGCTGCGGAGCTCGGAGATCGCGATCGCGCCCGCACCTCGTACGCGCGCGCCGTCGAACTCGATCCGTACCTGCTCGCCGCGCGCCTCGGGTATGGCGCCGAACTCTACGCCGTGGGCGATCTCGAAGGAGCGCGTTCGCAGTATCGCCTCGCGCTCGGTCTCGACGAAGAGAATCTCGTTGCCCACTTGGCCATGTACGAACTCGAACTCCAACTCGGAAACCGCGCGAAGGCACTCGCCCATCAGCGACGCGCGCTCGCCGTGCGACAACTCTTCAGCGCGATTGCGCCGAATGAACGACGACGCATTTTAGCGCTCTGCGCTCCCGGCGATTGGTTTGCCAATACGCCGGTCGAGTATCTCGTCGATCGCGAAACGACGACGCTCCACAAGCTCTTTCTGACGACGCCGGATAAACTCGCCGCGCTCCAACTTCCCGAGTACGATGCGCTCTTGAACGCAATCGGGGAATCGAGCGAGAACGTCGAGATGCTCTTACTCGCCGAGCTGGTCGCCAAGATGCTCGGTCGCCCAATCATCAACGACCCGTTACGCGTGCTCGAGACCAATCGCGTTCGTTGCGCCCGGATCGCTTCGCATATCGCCGGCTGTAACGCTCCCGAAACGATCGAGCGCTCGCGCGAAGCCCTGCAAGGTGAAGATATCGGTCGCCCGACCATCGTCCGCCCGATCGATTCGCACGCCGGCAAGGGCGCCCGCCTCGTCGGCAGCCCTGCCGAGTTGCAAAGCTACCTCAACGAAACCGAAGGCGAGCGCTTCTTTCTCACGCCCTGGGTCGATTATGCTTCCCCCGACGGCTATTTTCGGAAATATCGTTTGGTCGCCGTCGACGGCGAGATACTTCCCTATCACCTCGCCATCTCTTCGAACTGGATGGTGCACTACTACAGTTCGGAGATGAAAGCCGAGCAGTGGATGCGCGACGAAGAGCGACGCTTCCTCGAGGATTGGCGCGCGGTTTTCCCGGCGACGGCGATAAGCGCGCTCGAACGACTCACCGAATCGTTGGCGTTGGAGTACGTCGGCTTCGATTGTTCGGTCGACCGCGATGGGAATCTGCTCTTTTTCGAGGCCGATCCCGCGATCATCGTTCACCTTACCGACAATCGCGAGCTTTTCGGCTATAAATACGAACACGTTCCAAAGATTTTTCGTGCATTCGAACGTTTGATCGATCGGCAACATGCTCGACCCGCGTGATTGGGAGGCCTTTCGCGCGGCGGCCCATCGCGCGCTCGACGATGCCGTCGATTTTCTTCGCGATGTCCGCGAACGCCCCGCGTGGCAAGAGATGCCCGATAGCGCGAAAGAGCGACTGCACGAGCCCCTTCCGCGCACGCCGAGCGAATTCTCCGACGTCTACCAAACATTCGTAGAGAATATTTTGCCCTACACCGGCGGGAATATTCATCCACGATTTTTCGGCTGGGTGCAGGGCACCGGGACGCCGAGCGGAGCGATCGCCGAACTCCTCGCCGCCACGATGAACTCCAACGTCGGCGGACGCAACCATGGCGCGGTCTACGTCGAGCGTCAGGTCATCGCATGGTCGCGCGATCTCTTCCGATTTCCGCCCGACGCCTCGGGAGTACTCACGACCGGTGCATCCGAAGCGAACCTCATCGGCGTCCTCGTCGCGCGGACGCGTGCGTTGGGCGGCGAGGTGCGCGAACACGGCATCGATCCGCAGCGCGCGCGCATCACCGGGTATGCATCGGCCGCGACCCACGGGTGCGTTCGTCGTGCCTTCGAGATCGCCGGAATCGGGAGCGAGGCACTGCGCATCCTTCCCACCGACACCCACCAAAGAATCGACACCGTCGCGCTGCGCGCGGCGATCGCCGAGGACCGCGCGGCCGGTGCGCGACCCTTTCTGATCGTCGCTAATGCGGGGACGGTCGATGTCGGTGCAATCGATCCGCTCGATGAGATCGCATCGATAGCACGGGAAGAGGGTTGCCACCTTCATGTCGACGGCGCTTTCGGGGCGCTCGCGATCCTTTCGGAGCGTCTCCGCGCACGGCTGCGCGGAATCGAGCGCGCCGATTCGATCGCCTTCGACTTTCACAAATGGGCGCACGCGCCGTACGATGTCGGTTGCGTTCTCGTCCGCGACGAGGCAGCCCATCGAGCAACGTTTGCTTCCGAGGGCCCATACTTAACGCGAATGACCCGCGGGCTTGCAAGCGCCACGCCGTGGTTTACCGATTATACTCCCGAGCTCTCACGGTCTTTCCGCGCCCTCAAGGTATGGTTCACGTTGAAGGAACAGGGAACCGACCGAATAGCCGCGGCGATCGAACGCAACGTCGAACAGGCACGGGCGCTCGGTGCGAAGATCGATGCGGATTCGTGCTTCGAACTTCTCGCTCCGGTAGGATTGAACGTCGTCTGCTTTCGCTACCGTCCCGCCGGACTCGATGAATCCGCGCTCGATGCTTTTAACGACGAACTGGTGATTCGCATACAGGAGAGCGGGATCGCCGTTCTCTCCTCGACGAGCATCGGTGGGAAACGAGCGCTCCGCGCATGTTTCGTCAATCATCGCACGACCGAGGAAGATGTGCGCATTCTGCTCGCCGGAATCCGCGAGCTCGGCGAGCGACTCGTCGGCGAACGCCCGTTCGACGCCTAGGGTAATGGGCGGGCGGGGTTTCCCGCGACGCGACCGCCGGGTTCGATATCCTTCGTCACCACCGAGCCCGCGCCGGTCAGCGCATCGTCGCCGATCGTGCGCGGCGCGACGATCGACGTGTTCGAGCCGATCGAAACCCGCTTGCCGATCGTCGTGCGATGCTTCGACTTCCCGTCATAATTACAGGTGATCGTTCCGGCCCCGATATTGCTCTCTTCTCCGATCTCCGCGTCGCCGATATAGGAGAGATGTGCGGATTTCGCTCCGCGTTCGTACCGGGAATTCTTAATTTCGACGAAGTTCCCGACGCGATTCTCGCCGACGAGAACGGCATGGCCGCGCACGTGTGCGAACGGACCGACCGTCGAGCCCGTACCGATCTCGCTCTCGATGACGACGCTCTCGCGAACGCTCACATCGTCTCCGATACGCGACGCCGAGATTCTCGCATGCGGTCCGATCGTGCAACGGGCGCCGATGCTCGATAAAAGCGAGATCGTGGTACCCGGATAGATGACCGTATCCGCTCCGATCGTCAGTTCCGGCTCGAGATAGGTCGTCGCCGGGTCGATAATCGTCACTCCGGCAAGCATGTGCTGCCGACAAAGGCGGGCGTTCAACGCCGCGCGCGCGCGCGCCAGCTCGCTGCGATCGTTCACGCCGAGAACCTCTTCGAAATCTTCGGAGAGGAACGGGACTGCGGCGCGTCCCGCCTCGGAGAAGAGCGCGATTGCATCGGTCAGGTAGTACTCGCCCTGCGCATTCTCGTTCCCCAAGCGGGAGATCGCTTCGCGAAGATGCCCTTCCGGAAACGCGTAGATCCCCGCGTTCATCTCTTCGATGGCGCGCTCGCTCTCGGTTGCATCGCGCACTTCGACGATGCGCGCAATGCGATCTCCCGAACGAACGACTCGCCCGAAATTCGACGGCAGCGGCATCCGCGCGGTCACGAGCGAGGCCTCGCGCTCGTTCCCGGCGGCGAGAACGGCGGCGAGCGTTTCGGCACGAACGAGCGGCATATCGCCGTTGGTAACGAGCACGCGAGCCCCCGGCCGCGGCTCCATCGCCGCCAATGCGACCTGAACGGCGTGCCCGGTGCCGAGTTGTTCTTTTTGGATCACGGTGCGAACGTCCATCGCTCGTACGTGCGGGTCGAGTTCCTCATTCGTCACCACGACGATCTCATCGATGCCCGCTTCGCGCAGCGCCGCCAGCGCAAACCAGAGCATCGGCCGCCCGCACAACTCGTGCAGAACCTTCGGCCGCGCGCTCTTCATGCGCGTACCCTTCCCGGCTGCAAGGAGGATCGCTCGGGCGTTCACGCCGAGATCTCCGACGTTGCAGCTCCGATATGCTTCCATTCCTCCAGCTCGCGCTTCGAAGGCGCGCCGAGCATATCTAACGCATGCCGCAAGCGTTCGCGCACGATATCGCGCCCGAGAATCTCCATCGCATCGTAAAGCGGCACGGAGGTCGGGCTTCCCGTCACCGCAACGTAGAAGGGACGCGTGAGGTCGCGCACTTTCAACTCCATCGCTTGAGCGACGCGCCGAAAGAGCGTGTCGATGCCGGCGCTCTCCCAGGTCCGCAAAAGCTCGAGCTCCCGTTGCATCACCGCAAGCGCCTTGCGAACGGTCACGGCATCGATCTTCCCGGAAACGAAGAGCGCCGGATCGTACGACAGCCGGCCGGCAAAGAAAAATGCGAGCAGATTGCCCATATCGGAGAGTCGCTCGATGCGCGGCTGCGCGAGCGCAGCGATGCGCGCGATCCGCTCCGGCGCAAATCCCCATGCACCGACGCGCTCGGCGAAACGCTCGGTGTCGAGCCGCTCGCGAAGATAGCGCCCGTTGAGCCAATCGAGCTTCGGGACGTCGAAGACCGGTCCGCCC
>JBMFXH010000114.1:0-6992 GCA_049964475.1 Vulcanimicrobiaceae bacterium | reverse complement strand
GCCCCGCTCCCGCTTCGACGACGATCGGAATCGGGGTCGACCTACCGCTCTCCGGTGCGGATGCCTCGGTCGGTACCAGTACGCTCGACGGCATTAAACTCGCGGTCGACCGTGCGAACGCCCAAGGGGTGCCGGGCGGCTTTACCTTCGCCGTGCAGGCGCTCGACGATACGCAACAAGGCGTTCATAACCCGCAGCAGGGCGCGAGCAACGTCCGAACCCTCATCGCCGACGACAGCGTGCTCGCGATTATCGGGCCGTATAACTCCAACGTTGCCGCCGCCGAGATTCCGATAACCAACCAAGCCGGAATCGTGCAGATCAGCCCCTCGGCAGTGAGCGATGGCCTGACGCTGGGGAAGGATGCGGCGATGTTGCGCCGTGCGAACCCCACCGTCAACACGTTTTTCCGCGTCTGCACGACCGATTCGCGGCAAGGCTCGGCGGCGGCGCGCTTCGCGCTCGATCTCAAGCTCAAGCGCGTCTATATCGTCGACGATAACGAGACCTACGGACTCGATCTCGCGAACGTCTTCTCCCGCGATTTCGCAAAACTCGGCGGCACCGTGCTCGGGCGCGATCACATCGCACCCGATACCCAAGATTTCAAAGCGCTGTTGCTGAAAATCAAAGGATATAAACCCGACTTCATTTTCTTCGGCGGCACCACCAGCACCGGCGGTGGGCTGCTGCGGCGACAGATGTTCGACGTCGGGATGGGGAAAGTGGCATTCATGGGCGGCGACGGCATCCCCGATATCGCCGAGGTCGCGAAGAAACGCGCCGATGGAACCTATTACACGGTTGCGGCTCCGAACGCCGACTTACTCCCCGCGGCAAAACAATTCGTCGCTGCGTACAAGGCGAAGTTCGGGAGCGATGTCGGCCCCTATAGTGCCAACGCCTATGCGGCGACCGAGGTCGCAATTTCGGCGATCGAACAAGCGATCGTCGCGAACGGGAAGAAGATGCCGACGCGCGCGCAGGTGCTCGCGAAAATCCCTCGCGGCGCGAAAAACGAGGTGCTGACGCCGATCGGACCGATCTCGTTCGATAAGAACGGCGATGTCCGCAAACCCGTGATCTCGCTCTACGCGATTCGCAACGGACGTTCCGCATTTATCGAGCAACTCAATCTAAGCGAATAGCGGCTTGCACGAGTTTCTCGCCCAACTAGCCAACGGCGTCGAACTCGGCGCGATCTATGCCTTGATCGCGCTGGGGTATACGCTCGTCTACGGCATTCTCGAACTCATTAACTTCGCGCACGGTGACGTCTATACGTTCGGTTCGTTTACCGCTCTCGTCGTACTGGTCGCCTTGCGTGCGGCGAACGTCTTGCACGGCGCCGGCCTGATCCTCGGAATCGTTGCGGCGTTAGTCGTCGCAATTCTCGCCTGCGCGCTCCTCAACGCCGGGATCGAGCGGCTCGCCTATCGACGCCTACGGAAGGCACCGAGGCTGGCGCCGCTCATCACGGCCATCGGCGTTTCGTTCATGCTCGAGAACCTCATCGAGCTTTGGCAGGGTTCGGCACCGGTTCCCTTCCCCAACGTTATTCCGAACCCGGAGTTAGAGATCGGGGCGTTGCAGATCGGCGTCCAACAGATCGTCGTCGTTGCGCTCGCCATTGCGACGATGATTGCGCTGCATTATTTCGTTCAGCGAAGCCGGCTCGGCAAGGCGATGCGCGCGGTTGCCCAAGACCGCGACGCTGCTTCGCTCGTCGGGATCGACGTCGATCGCACGATTGCCGTCACCTTCCTTATCGCCGGGGCGCTTGCCGGAGTCGCCGGTTTCGTCGGCGGCGTCTCGTTCGGTTCGGCGTGGTTCCTCAACGGTTTCGGCGCCGGGTTACGCGCTTTCACCGCGGCGGTGCTCGGCGGGATCGGGAATATCGCCGGAGCGATGCTCGGCGGTTTTCTCATCGGCCTTCTGGAATCGTTTTCAACCTGGTTCATCGGCGGGCAGTGGAGTAACGTTGCGGTCTTTTCCGTACTGATTCTCGTGCTTGTTTTTCGTCCGAGCGGGCTGCTCGGTGAATCGCTGCCGGAGAAGGTATGATCTACACGTACGCCTTCGTCGCGATCGCGGCGTGCGTCGGCATCGAGCGCTTCCACGACCGTCGCGTGAAGCTTGCCATTGCGCTCGCCCTCGCGGCCTTTCTCGCCATCGCTCCGCGTTTTTATGGGAACGAGGCGGTCTTTAGCGTCTTGGCCGACGCCGCAGTGTACGTCATGCTCGCTCTCGGGCTGAATATCGTGGTCGGTTTTGCGGGATTACTCGATCTCGGCTATGCGGCGTTTTTTGCGATCGGCGCTTATACGTATGGAATGCTCGCGAGCCCGCAGTTCGGATTGCACCTGCCGTTCTGGGCATTGCTCTTTCTCGCGGCGGCACTCGCGGCGTTGTTCGGGGCGTTGCTCGGCGCGCCGACGTTACGCCTGCACGGAGATTACCTCGCGATCGTCACCCTGGGCTTCGGCGAAATCGTCCCGCAGATCTTCCAAAATCTGACGAAATATACCGGTGGCCCCAACGGCATCGCCGCGCTCGACATACCGACATTCTTCGGGCATTCCTTTGGGGCGTCGGTGATGCCGTATTATTACATCGCGCTCGTGGGGATCGTCTTTGCGCTCTGGATATCGCGCAATCTGCGCGAAAGCCGGCTGGGGCGCTCCTGGATGGCGATTCGCGAAGACGAACTCGCCGCAAAGCATGCGGGGATCGACGTCCTGCGCGCTAAACTGGCGGCATTTGCAATCGGCGCATCGTTCTCCGGAATCGGCGGCGTGCTCTTTGCCGCAAAGCTCGCGCTCGTCTCGCCCGATCTGTTCGGCTTTCAGGTGAGCGTGTTGATCGTCTCGATGCTGGTTCTCGGCGGTATGGGGAATATCGTCGGGGTCGTCGTCGGTAGCTTGCTGCTAACGATCGTGAACTCCGCGCTTCTTCCACAAATCAATTCGTTGGTCGATACGACCTTCCACACCACCGTCGATCTCTCCAATATCCACTTCCTGATCTACGGTGCAATCCTCGTTGGGATCATGCTCTTTCGGCCGGAGGGCTTGCTGCCCAATCGAGAACGACGCGCCGAACTCCACCATGCCGGAGAAGCTGAGGCCGAGGCATGAGCATTCTCGAACTTGCGGGGGTGACCAAGCGCTTCGGGGCATTGACGGCGGTCTCGAACGTGACGCTCGCCGTCGAAGAAGGCGCGATCTTCGGTATCATCGGTCCCAATGGTGCCGGAAAATCGACGCTCTTCAATCTCTTGACGGCGATCTATCGCTTCGATGAAGGGAGCGTCGCGATCGGCGGAACCTCGATTGCGGGGTTGACGACGCAGCGCATCGCACGACTCGGCGTAGCGCGGACTTTCCAGAACCTGCGTCTCTTCGGCAATGCGTCGGCACTTGCGAACGTGATGGTCGGCGAGCACCTCTTGCTGCGGGCGAATATTATCGATTCGTTACTCGACACGACGCGCGAGCGCCGCGAACGTGCGGAGGCCGAGCGACGCGCCCGCGAATTACTTCGTTTTGTCGGCATCGAAGGCGTTGACGAGCAGTTCGCACGTAATCTCCCCTACGGGACGCAGCGTCGCCTCGAAATCGCGCGTGCGCTCGCCGCTCGCCCGCGCCTGCTGCTGCTCGACGAACCCGCCGCCGGCTTAAACCCGTCGGAGAAGCAGGCTCTGCTGGCGTTGATTCGCGCGATCCGCGATACGGGGACGACGGTGCTGCTCATCGAGCACGACATGGGATTGGTAATGAATCTCTGCGAGCGGATTGCGGTGCTCGATTACGGCGAGAAGATCGCCGAGGGAGCGCCGCGCGAGATTCGCGAGCATCCGCGGGTCATCGAAGCCTATTTAGGTGCACCGGCATGAGCGCGTTGCTCGACGTTCGCGGGCTCGAGGTGCGCTACGGCGGCATCGTCGCCTTGCGGGGCATCGACTTTCAGGTCGAGGAAGGCGAGATCGTCGCGATCCTCGGTGCGAACGGGGCCGGGAAGACCACGACGTTGCGAGCGATCTCCGGGTTGCTGCCGATTCGCGCCGGCGAGCTCGTTTTCGGCGGGGTGAATCTTCGCAAGCGCGCCGCCGACGCCATCGCGCGGCTAGGCATCGCGCACGTTCCGGAGGGGCGCCGCGTCTTTACGCGCATGACGGTGCGCGAAAATCTCGAGCTCGGCGGATATGCGGTCCCGTCGCGGCGCGAGGTCGAGGAACGCATCGAGGAGACGCTCGCGATTTTTCCGCGACTTCGCGAACGCATCGCGCAGCGCGCGGGCACGCTTTCGGGAGGCGAGCAGCAGATGCTGGCAATCGGGCGCGCTCTCGTCGCACGGCCGCGGATGCTCGTCCTCGACGAGCCGTCGCTCGGGCTTGCGCCGTTGATCGTCGCGCAAATCTTCGCGGTCCTTCGCGATATACACCGCCGCGGGACGACCATCGTTCTCGTCGAACAGAACGCGCATGCCGCCCTGGCGCTCGCGGATCGGGGCTACGTGCTACGCAACGGCCAAATAGCACGCACCGATACGGCCGCCAATCTGGCGCGAGACCCCGCAGTGGTTGCAGCGTATCTGGGAGGGGAAGAGGGATGACCGGTGGTTCGCTTCCGTTTTCGATAGGGATGGCACAAGGCACCCCCATCACCGCAATCATCGCGCAGATGATTGCCCCCGCCGTCTTTATTCTCGCCTGCGGTAATTTGCTGAACGTGACGATGACGCGCGTCGTGCGAGCGGTCGACCGGGCGCGAGCGCTCTTCGTCGAGATTCACTCCTTGCCGTCCGATGGCGACAACCAGCGTTCGGCGATACTCGCGGAGTTGCGCCTCTATCAAACCCGTATTAGCTATTTACAACGCGCGCTCTCGGCCTATCACTTGGCGATCGGTCTGTTCGTGCTCGCGAGCCTCGCCGTGGCACTCAACGCGCTCACCCGCGATGCGCTTCCGTGGTTGCCGACGGCATTGACGGTCGGCGGAACGCTCACGGTTCTCGTTGGGGCGATCGGCGTCTTTCTCGAGACGCGGGTCTCGACCGATGCGATGAAAGCGGAGATCGAGCGAGAACTCGGGAGCTCTCGTTAGTTCGGAACGAGTGCTTCCGAACGCCGATAGACGAACTCCCCACCGACCATCGTCGCCAGAACTTCGTAACGATCGTCCCAGAACGAGAGGTCGGCGCGCATACCGACGGCGATGCGCCCGATCTCGCCTTGCGCCCCGATCGTGCGCGCGGGGGCGTGCGACGCCGCAACGATCGCTTGTGCGAAAGGGAGGCCGGTAAAGGCCATATAGTTTCGTAACGCGCGATCCATCGTCAGCGCGCTTCCCGCAATCGTGCCGTCGTCGGCGCGCATGACGCCGCCTTCGACGCGGTATCCCGGCCCCGCCGGAGGCATGAAATCGGTCGTCAGGACGACGCGGTCGCCGAGCATGCGATAGAGCAGATCGACCATCGGCGGCGAGACGTGATGTCCGTCGCAGATGAGTTGAACGGTCGTGCGTCGGTCCTGCATGAACGCTGCGAGCAACGAGGGGTCGCGATGATCGAGCGGCCCCATGCCGTTAAAAGCATGCGTGAGGCTGCGATAACCGGTACCGATGGCGAGTAATCCCTCTGCATAATGCGCCGCGGTGTGCCCGGCGGAGCAGGCGACGCCGTGTTCGAGCATCGTGCGAACGAATTCGCTCGCGCCCTCGACCTCCGGAGCGAGCGTAACCATGACGAGCGCTCCCCGACAGGCATCGACCATCTCTTGGGCGCGTGCGCTCGATGCCGGCAGCAAACAATCGCCGCGATGAACGCGGCGAAATTTCGTATTGAGAAACGGCCCCTCGAAATGGATACCGAGGCAGCGCGCTCCCTGCGGCTCGTTCTCTTCCAGCTCGTGGGCGGCTTCGACGATCTCCGATGCGGCGTGCAGCATCGATTCCCAGGGCGCGGTCATCACCGAGGCGACGAAGCCGGTTGCGCCGGTTGCAGCGTAGGCGCGCGAGGCGACCGGCACGGCATAGCCCTGATCGCGATTGAAGAGCATATCGTCGGCACCATTGGTGTGCAGGTCGATAAGACCGGGTGCGACGGAACACCCTTCGGGGCAGGGGTGGTCGCTGGGACCTTCGGCTGGGAGAATCGCCGCGATTCGGCCGCGATCGATCGCAAGCCTCGCGAAGGACGAACTGCCGTCGCCGAGGGCGAGGAAGGCCGGGCCGATGATGATAGGCATACCGAAATGCTGCTTCGACGGGTTCGGGGGTTACCCCCTAGTCTCTCGGGGCACGTACGGGCGCGGCCGCGAGGCGCGCGTGCGACGTTCTCTGCGCGCCGGTTTTAGCGACCGAAGAGGCGGCGCAAAAAGGTCGCTCCTGTGGGGCGCGCTGCGAACTCCGCAGCCGGGCGCCGAACCTCGCGATCGATCTCGGCATTCGATCGCTCGAGGCGCGCGAGGCGCTCCATGTGCGCCGTTGCATGCCCGTCGAGGGTCTCTCGCAGGGCATCGAGTTCGTTCCAGCCGGCGGGGGCGCGGCCGGCCGCACGCGCGCTTGCATACTCTTGTGCGGAGACGGTAAAGAGACGTGCGGCGGGGATTTTCCGTTCGGCGAGATAGCGGCGCGCGAGATCGAGCACGTTCCGTCGCTCTCCCGCGCTTTCATTGTCCGCCATCGTATGCGCGAACAAGAGCGGTTTGCCGAGCTCGGCGATCCGTTCGTAGAGGCTTAACTCCCGTTCGGAGAGTTGGCGGGAGAAGAGGCAGAGCACTTCGCTTGCGCTACGGGCGGCCATGAGTGCGATATCTTCGGCGTCGATATCGCCGGAATCGAACGCCGGAGCGTGAACGAGCACCAACTCGCGCGGAAATCTCCACGGCGTGAGCACGAGCACCGGCGATTGTCGCGCGGCCTCACCGACGTGCGACGGATCGATTGCACTCCACGAGCCGGTGTGGTCGAGCGCAAACGCTTCGTCGCGCT
>JBMFXH010000113.1:0-7092 GCA_049964475.1 Vulcanimicrobiaceae bacterium | reverse complement strand
GCGCGGCGTGCTGATCGACGAGAAGAATCGTGCGTCCGTCGCTCGCCAAAATGTACGTTGCGTCGATCTGGGCGAGCACGCGCAGAGCGTTCGTTGCAGTCGCAACGGCGCTCGGGAACTCGCCATCGAGTTGTAGGAGTTGTGCCTGCTCGTAGCGCTCAGGTGGAGCGAGCGATATCTGCTCGCCGGGAAGCGCGCCCAAGTTGTGCGCCAGACGTTCGCGCGCGTCTCCACGCAACGTCGCCGATAGTGCATGGCGGACGCTATCGGCGACCTGCGAACCGAAGCGGAGGCGGACGTCGCTTTTTGTCGGGTGGACGTTTGCATCGACGTGGTCGGGAGGGAGATCGAGCATCAGCACGCCGTACGGCTGGCGGCCGATCATCGCGAAGGTCTGATATCCCGCACTCCAGGCTCCCGCCAACAAGGTGCTGCGTAATAGGCGCCGATTGATGAAGAGCAATTGCATGCGTCGATCCGCACGTTCGTTGCCGGGCGCGCTGATAAAGCCACGCAAACTTCCGTGCATCGCCGCCGCCGCCGCGCTATCGATCTCCAACATCGTGCGCGCGGCCTCGCGCCCGAAGACCGCAGCGAGGCGCTCGCGCGGTTCCTCGGTTGCGGGCATCGCCCACTGCTGCTCGCCGTCGTTCCGTAACAAAAACGAAATCTCCGGATAGGCCAACGCGAATGCGCTCAACCAGCCGTTCACCCGCGCAAATTCCGTCCCGGGAGACTTGAGGTATTCGCGCCGCACGGGAACGTTCTCGAAGAGTCCCTCGGCGACCACACTGGTTCCCGCCGGGGCGGCGACCCGCGAAACCGGCTCGATCGTCTCCCCGTAGGCAACGATCTTCGCCCCGATCTCTTCATCGCGCGTTCGCGAGACGATGGTGAGGCGCGAGACTGCGGCGATGCTCGCGAGCCCTTCCCCGCGAAAACCCAAGGTGGCGACGGCGTGAAGATCTTCGGCAGCGCGCAACTTGCTGGTCGCATGACGCGCCGGTGCAAGCGCGAGTTCGGCGAACGAGATTCCGACGCCGTCGTCGTTGACTTCGATCCGCGCGATGCCGCCGCGCTGCAAAGAAACCTCGATGCGGCGCGCACCGGCATCGACGGCATTCTCTACCAATTCCTTTACGACCGAAAGTGGGCGCTCGACGATCTCACCGGCGGCGATTTGCCCGATCGTCCGTTCGTCGAGAGCGGCGATCACAGCAGCCGCAACTGTTCGCGACTCTCGGTCGCCGTCGGACGTTTCCGCATCGGAACGCGGGTCTCGAGATCGGGGCCGGCCCCGAGGTTCTCGGCGATCTCCTGGGCGCGCTCCACGACGCCGGCCGGCAGCCCGGCCATGCGCGCGACTTCGATACCGAACGAGCGCGATGAACTCCCCGGCTGTACGCGATGCGAGAAAACCGGTTCGTTTCCGCGGCCGAGATTTTCCACCGCGGTGATATGGTAGTTCGCAACCCCCGTCCAGTGCTCGGCGAGCGCGCAGAGTTCGTGAAAGTGCGTTGCAAAACAGGTCATCGGCGCTCCGTCGCCGAGTGCGAGGATATATTCGCAGATCGCCTGCGCGATCGCGAGCCCATCGATCGTCCCGGTGCCGCGACCTATTTCATCGACGAGCAATAGCGAGCGTGCGGTACAACGACGCAGAATATTCGCCGCCTCCGCCATCTCCATGTAGAACGTCGATTGCCCTGAGGCGAGGTCGTCGCCCGCGCCGATGCGCGTAAAGATGCGATCGACGATCCCAAGTTTCATGCTCTTTGCCGGCACGAACGATCCGATCTGCGCGAGAATCGTCAGCAAGCCGATCTGGCGGAGATAGGTCGATTTTCCACCCATGTTCGGCCCGGTCAACAAAAGAAAGCGGTGCTCGCGTTCGAGGAGCCGCACGTCGTTGGGAACGAATCGACGCTGGACGACCGCCTCCATCACCGGGTGGCGCCCGTCGACGATCTCGATGCGCGACTCATCGAGAAATTCCGGACGCACGTAGCCGCGGCTTGCGGCTTTTTCGGCGAGCGCAACGCTGACATCGATCGCCGCGAGCGCGGCCCCGGCAATGGCGAGCGCATCGGCGCGCAGTGCGACCCGCTCGACGAGTTCGGCGAAAAGGCGTTGTTCGATCCGCTCTTGGCGGCTCTGCGCGCTTGCAATCGCCGTTTCGAGTTCTTTGAGTTCCGGCGTCGTGTAGCGCTCGCTGCCGGCGAGCGTCTGGCGCCGGACGTACTCGGCCGGGACGCGCGCGGCATACGCGTGTCCGACCTCGATGGCATACCCAAAGGCGCTGGCGTACTTGACCTTGAGACTCTTGATCCCGGTTCGCTCGCGCTCGCGCTCCTCCAGCGCCGAGATACGTCCGCGCGCGTCGCCTCGCAACGCGATGCAATCGGCGAGTTCGGAGTCCGCCTCGGGGCGCACCGCTCCGCCGTCGCTCAGGCGCGCCGGAGGCTCCTCGGCGAGCGTCGCATGCAGATCGGCGAGCACGCCGTCGAACCCGAGCAACGCCGCCCTTCGCCGCGCGAGCGCTTCGGGCAAGAGCGAGGGAATCTCCGCCATCGCCTCGAGCGTCCGTCGCAACGAAGCGAGGTCGCGCGGATTCGCGCGACGTAACGCGATTTTCTGAGCGATCCGCTCGAGATCGAAGCAGCGACGTAAAATGTCGTGGAGCTCGCCGCGCAGCGAATGGGCGTCGACGAGCGCTGCGATATCGTCGAGCCGGCGTTCTAGTCTCGCGCGCTCGATCGAAGGAGCCGAGATGCGGCGCGCGAGCAAACGCGAGCCCATCGAGGTCGCACAGCCGTCGAGCGTCGCCAGCAGCGTCGCGCGCTCGTTCGCTCCTTCGGCGCGCAGCAATTCGAGGTGCTTGCGGGTCGAAGGATCGATCGCGACGTGCGCGGCATCCCGCCGGTACTCCGTCCGCGCGCGCAGCGCCGCACCGTCGGTAACGATCCCGGTACGCGCGAGAAAGCGTTCGAGCACTTCGCCCGCGCGCGCCATCGCGAGCGACTCCACGAGCGAAAAGCCCGGCACCGCGTCGACCGCTCGTGCCGATGCGCCGCCGATCGGCAGCGTTGCGATACGTGCACCGAGATTTTCGATCTGCTGCCGTAGCCTCGCGTAGCCGCCCTCCGGTATATCGAAAACGATCTCCGCCGGCGCGATGCGCGCCAGTTCGCCGACGAGCTCATCCTCGCCGGCCTCGCTTGCAAATGCGGTGCCGAAGCTCTCGCCGGTTGAAATGTCGCAGTACATGAGGCCGAAGGTATCGTCGAGGTAACTCAGCGCGGCTAGGAAATTATTCCGTTTCCCGTCGAGAAGATGCTCCTCGACGAGCGTCCCCGGTGTGACGACGCGAACGATATCGCGGCGCACCAGTTTGTTGGGACGCGGTTCTTCCATCTGCTCGGCGAGCGCGACGACGAACCGTTGATCGACGAGCCGGCGCAGATAGGTATCGAGTGCGTGGTGCGGCACGCCGGCCATGGCGACGCGCGTTCCACCCCCCGAATCTTTGCCGGTCAGCGCGATCTGCAACGCGCGGGCGATCGTCTCGGCGTCTTCGCCGTACGCTTCGTAAAAGTCGCCGACCCGGGCGAGTAAGATCGCCTCGGGGTTGCGCGCCTTCATTTCGAAATACTGCTCGATCGCCGGCGAGCGTTTTGTCGGTGCACTCACGCGTGGGAACGCCTATCCATCGGTCACAGAAGCGAGAGCACCGGTAAGGCTACCGGCGAGCCCCGCTCGGCGAAACCGGCGGCACGCGCGCGAATACTCCCGGAGTTTCCCCACACGTGCGCTTCGAGAATTTCGATATCCAGCCAGGGTTCGCGAGCGTAGAGTGCGGCATCGTAATCGGGGGGCATCGGTGCGTTGACTGTCACGTTATCGGTTGCTTTTGCCGTTAAGCGATTCGGGTCTTTCTTCGAGGGCCCCACGACGAGGCAACGTTCGACGCGCCCGATTTTTCGGGCGTGGTATGCCGTGCTGGCATCGTTCTGCGCTTCGATAAGGCGCTCGAAACGCGCGTGTGCCGCCTCCCGCGGCACTTGCTCCCAATTCGCCGCCGGCGTCCCGCGACGGATCGAATAGATGAACGAATACGCGTTGGCGAAGACGCCGCTCCGCACGTAGGCGAGCGTCGCCTCGAAATCGCTCTCCGTCTCGCCGGGAAACCCGACGATGATGTCGGTGGTGATCGCCCACGCCGGAAGATATCGCGCGATCCACGCGATGCGTTCGTCGAACTGCGCGCGCGTATATTTGCGGTTCATGCGACGCAACACGGGGTCGCTCGCCGACTGCATCGGCAGATGGACGCGCGGATTGAGTGCGGCGATCTCGGCGAAGCCGGCGATCGTCGCCTCCGAGAAATCCTTCGGATGCGGAGAGATAAACGAGAGCCGTTCTAAACCGGGCAATGCGGCGACCGAACGAACGAGTGCGAGAAAATCGGAACCGTCGGCGGGATCGCGCCAGGCGTTCACGGTCTGGCCGACGAGCATCACCTCGCGCGCACCAGCGGCGATTTTCTCGGCGACCTCGGCGCGAATTTCCACGGCGGGGCGATGGTCGAAGCGCCCGCGCACGTGCGGAACGATGCAGAACGTACAATAATACGAACACCCGCGTTGCACGTTGACGAAGGCACGCAGGTGCGAGAATGCGTCGGTAACGCCGTCGGCGGTGCCCCCCATCGGTTCGAGCAAGGCTCGCTGCTCGATCGCTTCGACATCGGGATCCTCGCCGAAATCCTCACGCCAGCGTTCGAGGCGGTCGCCGAGCGCGCGCAACTCCTTCGTTCCGTAGATCGCATCGACGTGCGGCGCGAGCTTCGCCATGCGATCGCGATCCTGCTCGGCGAGACAGCCCATCACGACGATACGTACGCTGGGATCGGCGCTTTTCAGCGCCCGAAAGTGATTCATCCGCCCGTACGCGCGCCGCTCGGCATTATCGCGAACGGTGCAGGTATTGAGCAGCACGACCTGCGCGTCTTCGGGGCGCGTGACGATCGCATACCCCGCGGCGCTAGCGCGCTGCGCGATCTCTTGGGAATCGGCCTCATTCATCTGACAGCCGAAGGTCTCGATATAGAGTGCAGCCATGGAAGATCGGCTCTGTTCGGCGCGAGGCGGGCAAACTCCGACCGAACCGCCAATCTCCCGTCGGTGGATTTAGAAGCATCGGAGACGCCGGTTCTCGCGCGCGTCGAACCGGCGACCGTCGCCATCGTCGGACGCCCCAACGTCGGGAAGAGCGCGCTCTTCAACCGGCTCGTCGGCGCTCGCTTGGCGATCGTCGAAGACACCCCCGGCGTCACCCGCGACCGCCTCTACGCCCTTGCGGAGTGGCAGGGCCACACCTTTAATCTCGTCGATACGGCCGGAATCGACCCGGAAGCGGCGGTCGCCCATGGCGATGCCTTCGCCGAAACGACCCGGCGGCAAGCCGAGGCAGCAGCGGCCGCCGCCGACGCAATCCTTTTCGTCGTCGACGCGCGCGAAGGGGCGAACCCGCTCGATGAAGAGGTCGCCGCGATCCTCCGCCGCATCCGCAGGAAGATTATCCTCGTCGCCAACAAGGCCGAGTCACCGAGCGCCGCCGATAGCGCGACCGCCGAGTTCTCGCGCTTGGGGTTCGGGGTGCCGATCGTCGTCTCGGCGATCCACGGCGAGGGCACCGGGGATCTCCTCGATCGGATCGTTGAGGCGCTGCCCGAGAATACGCCGAACGCCGTGCGCAGCGAAGAGATATCGTTGGCGATCGTCGGCCGCCCCAACGTCGGAAAATCTTCGCTTCTCAACGCGCTGGTCGGCCAAGAGCGTGCGATCGTCTCCGACGTTGCGGGAACGACACGCGATGCCATCGATACCGAGTTGGTCTGGCGCGGCGGAAAATATCGGCTCGTCGATACTGCGGGGATGCGTAAGCGCCCCGAGGCGATCGGCGATATCGAATACTATGCGACGTTACGAAGCCTGAATGCCCTCGCTCGCTGCGACATCGCGCTGATCGTCTTCGATTCGATGCACGGCATTACCGCACAGGATCGCCGGCTCGTCGGTCTGGCAATCGAGGAACGTAAGGGCGTCATCCTCGTCGGCAACAAATGGGATATCGTGCGCGAACAAGGCGAATACCAACAGGGAGACCTCAAGAACGCCATCTACGATATGCTGCCGTTTGCACGTTTTGCGCCGATTACGTTTCTCTCGGCGATGACGCACCGAAAACTCGGCGGGCTGATGCCGCTCGTCGCACACGTCTGTGAAAACCTCGATCGTCGTGCACCGACGGGACAGCTCAATGCGTTAATCCGCGATGCGGTGATGGCGCACCCGGCACCGATCTCCGGTGGGAAGGCGTTGCGCATTTTCTACGCAGCGCAGGTCGCCGCGCATCCGCCGCTCTTTATCATGCACTGCAACGATCCCGACTTGGTGCAGCCATCCTATCGACGCTTCCTCGAACATACGATTCGCGAAGCCTACGATTTCGAAGGCGTACCGCTGACGATCGAATTTCGCCCGCGTCGCGGTGAGGAACGGGAGGAGACGGCATGGCCGACGCCCTCATAGGGCTCTTTGCCTTCGCCGTCGGCTCGATTCCGTTCGGACTCGTCGTCGGGCGCCTCTTCTACTCCACCGACATCCGCGCGCAAGGTTCGGGAAATATCGGAGCGATGAATGCGCTGCGGTCGCTCGGAAAGCGCGGAGCGATAGCCGTGTTACTGCTCGACGTCGCCAAGGGTGCGCTCCCCGTGCTTCTCGCCGCCCGCTTCGGAAGCGGCGCTGCGATCGAAGCGATCGCCGCGCTCGCGGCGGTACTCGGCCATTGTTTCTCGCCATGGCTCGGCTTTAACGGCGGCAAAGGCGTTGCCACGATGCTCGGCGCGACCTTGGCACTCAGCCCGGCCGCGGTCGCCGTCGCCGTCGCCGGCTGGTTACTCGGTGCGATCGTCCTCACGCCGTATTCGTCGGTCGGCTCGATGCTCGCCGGCGTGCTCGTCATTCCCTCGCACGCCTTCTTCACGCGCTCGCTCTGGGAGACGCTCTACGGGGCCGCCGTCGCGATCCT
>JBMFXH010000112.1:0-7155 GCA_049964475.1 Vulcanimicrobiaceae bacterium | reverse complement strand
TCGCCCTTTTTCAAGCGCGGGATAACCTGGGCGAACTTCCCGTACAGATCGGTCGATTCTTGCGACGGCCCGCTGATAATCAGCGGCGTGCGCGCTTCGTCGATCAGGATCGAGTCGACTTCGTCGATGAGTGCAAAATAGAGATCGCGCTGAACGAGATCCTCTTTCTGCCACGCCATGTTATCGCGGAGATAGTCGAACCCGACCTCGTTATTGGTAACGTAGGTGATATCGCAGCCGTAGACCTCGCGTCGTTCGGTCGGTTCGAGCCCGTGTTGGACGATTCCGACCGAGAGCCCGAGCGAACGATAGAGCGGGCCCATCCATTCTGCGTCGCGGCGCGCTAGATAGTCGTTCACCGTAACGACGTGAACGCCGCGCCCTACCAATGCGCGCGCGTAGACCGGCAGCGTCGCGACGAGCGTCTTGCCCTCGCCGGTCCGCATCTCGGCGATGCGTCCCTCATAGAGCACCTGACCGCCCATGATCTGGACGTCGAAATGCCGCATTCCCAAAACGCGACGCCCTGCCTCCCGCGTAACCGCGAAGGCCTCGGGAAGAAGGTGGTCGAGATCTTCGCCGCGATCGAGGCGCAGGCGGAACTCGGCGGTCTTGCCGCGCAACGCTTCGTCGTCGAGCGCCGAGATCTCCGCTTCGAGCCCATTGACTTGAATCGCCGTTTTGCGAAGACGGGCGATGTCGCGTTCGTTTGCGTCGAAGAGCGTTTTCAGGAAGGCCATGCTGAGCTATATACTCCGAGAAAGGTCAGATGTTATGGTGCGTTCGCGCGCCGGCAAGAGCGGGAGATCGACCGAGAACGTACTCCCCGCATTTTCTTTAGAACGCACCTGGATGCTTCCGCGATGCGCCTCGGCTATTTTTTTGGCAACGTAGAGGCCGATACCCGACCCTTCGATGCCGCGGTTACGAGCGTTGCTACCGCGTCCGAACCGGGTAAAGACCGTTGCTAGATCGCCCTGTGGAATGCCGATGCCGTGGTCGGTGACTTCGAGAACTGCGCGCCCACCTTTTTTGGTCACGTTGACGACGATCTCTTCGCCCGAATATTTTAGGGCGTTCGAAATGAGATTGTCGAGCACGTGCCGGAAGCGCGACCGGTCGAGTTCGACCATAATTTCGTTTTCTCCCGGAGCGAAGACGACGCGCGGATTGTTCGGCGCAATCTCCGTAAGATTCTCGGCCACGTACGTGGAAAAATCCGTTGGGGTCTGCTCCAAGGCAAAGCTCTCGCCTTGCGAATGCGCGAGCGCGAGTGCGTCTTCGGCGAGGCGCACCAGCCGCTTCGCTTGCGCGTAAATCGTCTCGATTTCCTCGGAGTTGGTGTTGGCGTTCTCCATCAGGAGTTCGCAGTATCCCTCGATGACGGTCAACGGACCGCGGAAATCATGCGCCAACATCGCGAGCAGGTCGTCCTTGAATTGGTTCGATTCGTGGAGTGCCCTGTTCGCGTCGGTCGACGCGGCATAGAGTTCGAGATTGCGCAGCGCAAGTGCGGTGAGTGCGCCGAGCTCCTGCAGCAGCCGCAACCGGTCGCGGCCAAAACGAATGTCGCCCTTCGCTCCAACGAGCAGAAAGGCGTCGATCGCATCATTGGGGCCATCTCCCGCTCCGTGGACGAGGGGAGCGACGGCGAAACCGACGCCTTCGATCAGGCGCTGCACGCGGCGCTCCTCCGGACCGATTCCCATCGCCTGCGTAACGCGCATATCGAGGGCGAGACCGGTGCGAGCGATCAGATCCTCGACCGCTCCGCCGTAGGAGCCGACGACCCCGTATCGGTCGCCCATCCAACGCAAAACGCATGCCTGGTCGGCGTCGACGAGCGATGCGGCCAAGCGCGACATCACTTCGGCAAGCGTCGGCAGATCGACCTGACCGAGGATCGTGCGCGCCGCCTCGGCGAGCGTCTCGCGCTCCTGTGCACGACGTCGCTCGCGTTCGTACGCGTGTGCGTTTGCCAGGGCGATCTCGAGATGCGAGGCCAGCGTACGAACGAACATCGCGCGCTCGTCTTGCGGCCAGGTGAAGCCACCGTCGACGCTGCGCATGGCGATGAGCCCCCACAGGTTGCCGTCGATGCGCAGCGGCACGACCACCCCGGAACCGTCGCCGAACAACGCTTCGCGGGATGCGCGCGGAAGCAGCGCCGAATCCGACGGATCGTCGACGACGAGAAAGGGTTCCAACCCCGCGCGTTCGACACGATCGTGCGGCGTGAACCCGCGCGAACTATCGCGCGAGCGCATGGCACGGCGAACGAGCACGTCGCCGTCGAGGACGTAGGCAAAGCAATCGATCGGCAACTCATGCGACGTCGTTACCACGAAGACCAGCAGCACTTCGTCCACATACTGCGTGTCGCGAAGGATGCGAACGACGCGCTCCAACGATTCGGCTTGCGTTCTGCGTGCTCGCTCGCGCTCGTAGAGACGAGCGTTCGATAATGCCAAGCCGACGTGGAAAGCGAGCGATCGTAGCGCGCTGATATCGGCGTCGTCGAAAGCGTGCGGCTGGGCGGATTCGAGGACTAACGCGTTTTCGATTTTACCGTCGACGATAAACGGCACGCCGATCGCGCTGCGCGCTCCGCCTTTGGCCGCGTCGTGAACCGCATCGTAATCGTCGCGACGCGCCGCCAGACCGGAGAACACCTTCCGTAATTCGCTCTCTAATTCGATCGCCGTCGTCGGTGCATCGACGAATGGGGCGCTCGAGGCAACCGGTACGATGCGGGCGTTTCCGGGACGCTCGAAAATCGTACAGGTATCGGCGTTAAAAGCGGAGCGAACGCCGCTGACGATACCGCCGAGGACATCCTTCCGGTCGAGAGATTTATGTAGTCGCTCGTTGACCATCGCCAAAAGTTGGCTATCGCGCGATAAACGGTGCGCGGCCGCCAAAGCGCGCGAGGTATCGAGCAGGTGCGTTGCCACGCCGCAAAAAGCGGCAAGATCGCCCTGTAAACCTTCGTCGAGCGGAGCATCGAGACCGATCGCTACGACCCCGATCGTCTTCTGCGCGGCAATGAGCGGGATAAAGAGCAGATCGCAATCGAGCACCGACGGACTCACGCCGGCAAGAACTCGCTGCTTGTCGCGCGGAACGAAACAGATGCCGCTTCGTTCGAAACGCGCGAGCGCGTGGAGAAAGAGACGGCGTAGTTCGTGCGAACCGTCACGCAAGCGAAATCCGCCCACTCCCTCCGGTGCGGTAGCGACGACGAGCGCATCGTCGACGAAAAGTAACGCCGAAGAGAACCGCGGATGCGCGATATCGCCGGCGCCGCGCGCGAGAATATCGGCGCGCTCCTGCGGATCGCTTGCGGCGATGAGCGCCGCAAGCGCGGAATAGAGCCCCTGCGATTCGCCTTGGCTCATCGTCTTTGCATGCTACGGACTCAGCGCGATGCCGACGACCGTCCCTCCGACCGAGAGCGAGGCCTTCGGTGCGACGTTCCCCGTTGCACCCGGGGCGAACACGAAGACTTTGTTCGCACCGCTATCGGCGACATAGATATTACCGCTCGCGTCGACTTTGACATCGCTCGGAGCGACGAAGCCGGTGGAAGAGCCCGCGATGATCGCCGTCGGCGCGACGTTCCCATTCGCGTTCGCGGCGAAGACCAGCACCGCCGGACCGATACCGACCGCCGAGGGATCGGCGACGTAAATCGCGCCGTTGCTCGCCACGGTCACGCCGCGCGGCGAGCCGAGATGCGTTAAAGAACCGACGATCGCCGAGGACGGCGCGAGATTCAGCGGCGTCGCGACGGGAGCCGGCGTCGGCGACGGCGAGGCCGTCGGCGAGCCCGAGGGGCTGGGCGTCGGGCTCGGCGTCGCGGTCGGCACCGGCGTTGCGGTCGGAACCGGTGTCGGCGACGGCGATGGAAGCGTGTACGTTGCGACGGTGGCGTCGCCGCTATTCGCCACGATCACGGCACTGCCGGAGACGAACGCGGCTCCGGTCGGGATATTCAGCAGCGTCGCAGAGCCGCCGATCGCGTCCTGCAGCGCGGGTGCGCCGCTTACGATCGAATAGACCAGCAGCTGGCTCGGAGCGATCGAGGCGGGATTGAGCGTGGTCACCGCCATGAGGTTCTGCGCCCGCTCGATCGTCAGGCCGCGCGGCTCGGGAATCGCAAGCGATGAACCGAGGTAGGTCGCGTAGGGAAGAACGTTCCCCGTCGCCTGCGGCTGAAACTCGAGAATCGACGATGAGCCGGTGCTCGCATTATAGTTCGCGACCCAGAGGTTGCCCGTCGAGTCGAAATCGAGGTACTGAGGAGCGTTCAGCGTCGTCGATGCACCGCCGATCTGATAGCTCGGCGCGGTCAGCGAAGCGGTCGTCGACGAAAAGATCGCGACGGCATTAAGCGAGGTGTTCGCCGCATAGAGCGTCGAGGTCGCAAAATTGGGACCGATATTGAGGTTGGTCGACGTACTGGAATTGCACGCGGCGACTGCGACTGCGACGCTGATGGCGGCGAGTCCGAGGGTTAAACGACGAAGCATGAAGTCTCCTTGAGAGCGAGCTGGTTCAGGTTCCGCCCCGCCCCGATCTTTCCTTGGCTCGACCGGGCTCCGGGCGCTCGATGGAGGAGCCAGAGCGCCAAAAGAACCGCAACGAGGGCGATCGCCACGAAGCCGAGCGCGCGCAAGAGCAGTCGTCGGCGATGGATCGGGCGGCTCGATTCCGTATCGATAATGGAGCGTGGCACGAAAGGTTACTCCTTTGAGTAGGTGATATGCGTCGTGAGCCGTCGAGCGGCTTCGACGCGGCGGGCACCGAGCAGCGCGAGCATCTCGCCGACGGTTACGAAACGATAACCCGCACGTCGGAATGCCGGAACGATTTTTTCCAGGGCTTTCACGGTCGTGCGCTTTCCGCTGTGGAGCAAGAGGATCTCCGGCTCGGTTGCGTGAGCGGCAACGTGTGCTTCGATCTCGCGCGCGCTGAGTTCGCGCCAATCCCCCGGATCGTCGCTCCAGAAAATCGTCTTCATACCCAGCGACTGCGCGACGCGAAGCGTCGCGGCGGTATAACGGCCGTGCGGAGGCCGGAAGAGCGCGGCTGCGGAGCGATCCCCCGTAATGCGCAAAAGCGTGTTGCGCCCCTCGACGAGTTCTCGACGCACCTGCGCCGGGCTTTCGTGGTCGAGATCGGGGTGCGTCTGCGTGTGATCGCCGATCTCGTTGCCGTCGGCAGCGATACGCCGCGCGATCTGCGGCCACCACTCCGCATCGCGCCCGATCAGGAAGAAGGTCGCACGTATGCGGAGACGTTTGAGCTCGTCGAGCAGCATCGGCGTATAGATGGGGTACGGCCCGTCGTCGAAGGTCAGCGCTATCAGGCGCTCGCCGCTACTACGCGGCGTCGGCTGGAGCTTTTCGACGACGCGAGCGACGCGCACGAGCGGGCCCTTCCCGATTGCTCGGTGGAGCGATGTCGTCGGTTCGATGAGCGTTGGATGCGGCTTCGAAACGCGCAAAAACCAGCGCACGCCTTCGATGGCGAGAAGAACTGCGAGCACCGCAACGGCGATGCGAATGTATTGCCGCATGACGGATTTTACGGCGTCGGCGAGGCGCCGGGGCTCGGCAATGCGTGCACGGCGAGCCCATCGTCGCGGCCGATCACGACGGTGACGTCGCTGGTCGTCCCCGCCGCCGGCGACTCCACGACCAGCGCATTTTTCATCGCTTTGGGGAGGCCCGAGGCCACTTTATCTCCGGCAAACGCGATGGCGGAATGAGCGCGCACGACGCTGTTATCGTGGTACGACGCGCTGTTCCCCACCTTGCCGATTCGGTAGCCCTCCGATTTCAAAAGGCGCGCGAGATCCGCTGCGGCCCCGTCGATTCCGCTGCCGTTTTCGATATCGACGCGAAGCGACGAAGGCGCGATTGCGGCAAGCGCGGCCGGGTCGGCGGTAGGAGCGGGAGACGGCGGTGCGATCAGCATCGACTCGACGAGACGACGTCGCGCGTTTTTATCCGGCACGATCGAATCGCCGTAACCGGGAAGATAGACGTTTGCGACGTACGGAACCTGGTGTGCGATTATCTGCGACGGTTTAATTCCGACGTAGTAATGTGCGAGCGACAACAGCTCCGCTTTCGAGAAGTTTGTCTGCACGTTGGCGAGCATCGTTTTTACGAGCTGGCCGGCGTGTAAAAGCGTGTTGAATTTGTCGCGTTCCAGTTTTGCAGCGAGTGCGTGGAGCACTTCCTGCTGACGACGAATACGGCACGGGTCCCCGCACCAGTCGTGGCGGTAGCGCATATAACCGACGGCCTGCGCTCCGTCGAGGTGTTGAACGCCGGTTTTCAAGTGGATATGTAGGTGCCCCCAGTTATCGTCGTAGTTGATGGGGCTCTTATCTTTCGGATCGCTATTTTCAACATCGACCGTTACGCCGCCGATATCGTCGATCAGTTCGCGCGTCGCGTTAATGCGTAAGATCACGTAGCGGTCGAATCCCGGGATGCCGAGCCAGCGGGAGATCACCTGCTCGGCCTCTTTCACACCGCCGTCGGCCTGCGCCTGATTGATCTTCGCTTCGCTGCCGTCGGGCATCGTAGCGACCATATCGCGCGGGACGGAAAGCTCGAAAATGCGCTTGTTGACGAGATCGAGATTGACCGCCCAAATGACGTCGCTGCGGGATTGTGCCGAGAACGGTTGATCGTTATCGGTGTAATCGTAATCGAGTCCGACGACGAGCACGCGCAATTGCGAACGGCCGAATACTTGCTGCGGCGAGGGGATCAGCGCGTCGCCAATGATTTGCAGCGGCGTCTCGTGCTTGAAGATTGCAAATCCGAGCACGGTCGAAACCAGCAGCAGCACCGCTAAACCGGCTACGACGCCGACGCGACGAGCGAGCCGCGAAGGACGCTTCAACGGAGCGGTGGGCGGCTCGGAAGACGGCGGAACGCTACGCCGTGGGCGCGGAATAAATTCGTCAGGCATGCGCGGGGGTTCTCGTCGCGACGCGAGCGGCGAAATCGAAGGCGGTCGCCGCGGTCAGTTCGAGGTCGACGAACGTTCCCGGCATGAGATCACCGGCAACGAAGACGCCGCCGTCGACGCCGGGCGCTTCACCCTGCGAACGTCCGCACCAGACCGTTGCCG
>JBMFXH010000111.1:0-7187 GCA_049964475.1 Vulcanimicrobiaceae bacterium | reverse complement strand
CGAGCATCTCCGCCGAGGCGACCCGAAACGGGCCGCCCGACGCCGTGATCAGCAGCGCGGCCACGCGAGCGCGATCTTCGCCGACGAGGCATTGGAAGAGCGCGCTGTGCTCGGAATCGACGGGAAGCAATCGACCGCCGCCACGAACCGTCGCATCGACCAGCAACTCGCCGGCGGCCACAATCGCTTCTTTATTGGCGACCGCAAGATCGATACCGCGCTCGGCAGCGGCGAAGAGGGCCTCGAAGGCAACCGCTCCGGTGGTCGCCGCGAGGACGATATCGGCGCCGCTTCCCGTCGCTGCACGCAAGAGCCCTTCGGCGCCCGATCCCGCATCGACGACCACACCGGGGCGAAAGCGCTGTGCCTGGTGCTCTAAGAGCGACCGGTTTGCACCGGCGGCGAGAGCGACAACCTCAAAGCGGTCGGGATTTGCAGCGATAACGTCGAGCGCTTGCGTTCCGATCGAACCGGTCGAGCCGAGGATCGCCACCTTTCTGTGCGCCATCTTCAGCGTACGCTCAACAGTCCGAGGAGATGCAATGCCGCGAAAAAGACCGTCCCGCCGAAGAGATAGGAATCGAAACGGTCGAGAAAGCCGCCGTGGCCGACGATTGCGGTGCCCGTATCTTTCACGCCGACGTCGCGTTTGAGCGCCGATTCAACCAAGTCGCCCGCCTGCGCGCCGATATTGGTCGCGGCACCGAGCGCAACCGCCTGCCAGAGCGTGAGCCCGAGCGGTGCGTAAAAACTGGCGGCGGCCGCGAACGCGGCGACGCAGAGCAACGCACCGAGCGAACCTTCGACGGTCTTTTTCGGCGAAATCCGCGTGAGTTGTCGGCGTCCGAAGCGGTTCCCAATCAACATCCCGAAGATATCGGTGAAGGCGATACAGAGCAAGGCGAAGACCGTCCAGTAAGCGCCGACGCCGGGAAGGTTCCGCAAGAAGACGAGATAGGTGAGCAGTTTCCCGATATAGAGGACGGCGAGTAACGTATAGGCGGTGCGTGCGAAGTAGCCGCGCTGATCGCCATACATGCCGATGGAGAATGCGGCGATCGTCACCCCGGCAAGCAAAACGCCCTCCCATTTTTGCAGCCTTCCGAGACTTGCGAGAACGATATAGGCGAAAACACCAAGAACCGCGATCGGGTACTCGAGCTCTTGCCCTTTGATTTCACAGAGCGCATTGAGTTCGTAGAGACACGCGAGGCCGATCGCCAGCACCAACAGATCGAACGCGGGCGCCCAGACGATCGAGGGCAATCCGATTGCGGCGATCAAAAGCCCGACGGCAACGCGGCGTTTGGTCACGCGAGGGCGCCCCGATCGTACGGCGGTCGCCGAACTCGATGCGACCGACTCGCTCATGCGCCCCAGCGTCGAGCGCGCCGCCCGAACTCCTCGATCGCAGCGGTAAAATCGGAGCGCGAAAAATCGGGCCAAAAAATATCGCTCATCACCAGTTCGGCATAGGCCGCCTGATAGAGCAAGAAATTCGAAAGGCGTCGCTCGCCGCCCGGGCGGATGACCAAGTCGGGATCGGGGAGATCGGCGGTCGCGAGATGCGCCGAGAGCGTCTCTTCGCTAATCTGCTCCGGATCCAATGTGCCGGCAGCGACCTCCCGAGCGAGAGCGCGCATCGCGTCGCGCAATTCCGCCCGCGAACTATAATTGACGGCAAGATTTAACAGCAGACCGGTGTTGCCGGCGGTATCGCGTGAGAGCGACTCCAGCGCCTCGCGCGAACGCGCGGGCAACGCCTCCCAATCGCCGATGATGCGAACGCGAACGTTATTCTTGTTGAGCTCGGCAAGCTCGGTGCGAGCAAAAAAAACGCAAAGATCGAACAGGAATGAGATCTCGGTCGGCTCGCGACGCCAATTCTCGGTCGAGAAACCGTAGACGGTGAGGACCTCGACCCCGACATCGCTCGCTGCGCGCGTGATCTCCCGCAAGGCGAGGATTCCGCGACGATGCCCTTCGACGGCAGGGAGGCCGCGCTGCCGCGCCCAGCGGCGGTTGCCGTCCATAATGATCGCGATATGCCGCGGTATCGCTGCTGTTGCTCCCGAGCTCGGTGCGGCAGCCGGGGCCTTCACGATCCCTCGATGCGGTCGTACCGCTCGTAACCGACCAGCAGTTCCAGCCCGCTATCGACAGCGCGCACGGCGATGACACGGAGCGTTCCAACCCCTGCCCAGCCTCCGTACGGCCGCACGACATGCGTGCGCACGCACCGATCGCCAAGCAATCGGCGAGCATGGACCTCAGGCATCAACGCCAATTGCGGGTCCACGAGGCGCTGCGTCAGACCTCCATCACTTCTTTTTCTTTCGTTACGACCAATCCATCGATATCTTTGCTATATCGATCGGTCAATTTTTGCAGATGTTCCTGCATCCGCTTGCTCTCGTCTTCGGTGATCGTCGAGCTTTTCAACTGTGCTTTGATATCGTCGTGTGCCTTATGGCGCACGTTACGAAGCGCGATCTTCCCATCTTCGGATTTCTTCTTGATGACCTTCACGAGGTCGCGACGGCGCTCTTCGTTCAAAGGCGGAACGCTCATTCGAATGGTGGTACCGTCGACGTTCGGGCTCATGCCGAGGTCGCTTTTTTCTATCGCTTTGCGGATCTCGCCGACGACGCCCTTATCGTAGGCGGTAATGACGAGCGTCCGGGCGTCGGGAGTGGCGATGCCGGCGACCTGCTTTAACGGAACGCTCTGCCCGTAGGCATCGACGTGCAAACGATCGAGCAATGCGGGGGTCGCGCGCCCGGTGCGAATCGCAGCGAACTCCGCCCGCGTCGCATCGACGCATTTCTGCATCTTGCTTTCGACATCTTTAAAAAATGAATCGTTCATGCCACTCCTCCGGCGATCACCGTCGCCTCATTTTTACCAACGTAGGTTCCAATCGCTTCGCCGTAGATCGCGCGTCGAATGTTCCCCGAGACCCCCATGTCGAAGACGAGGATCGGCAACCGATTATCCATGCAGAGCGCCATCGCCGTCGTATCCATCACTTCCAGGCCGCGGTTGAGCGCATCCATGTAATCGATCCGCTCGAAACGCCGTGCGTCCGGATCTTTTTTGGGATCGGCGGTGTAGATGCCGTCGACCTTGGTCGCCTTGAGAATCGCCTGCGCACCGACCTCGACCGCTCGCAAAGCCGCGGCGGTGTCGGTCGTAAAGTACGGGTTCCCGGTTCCGGCAGCGAAGATGACGACGCGCCCTTTTTCAAGATGGCGAATCGCCCGCCGACGGATATAGGGTTCGGCGATTTGATGCATCGCAATCGCCGTCTGCACCCGCGAAGGCACGCCGATCCGTTCGAGCGCATCCTGCAGCGCCAACGCGTTGATCGTGGTGGCGAGCATCCCCATATAATCGGCGGTCGCGCGCTCCATTCCGGCTGCTTCGTGCTCTTTACCGCGCCAGATATTCCCGCCGCCGACAACAACGGCGATACTGACGCCGCTGCGCGCGACGTCGGCGATCTCCCGCGCCATCGTCTCGGTCGTCCGCACGTCCACACCGTTCGCGCTCGAAGCGAACGCTTCGCCGGAGAGCTTTATGAGGACACGGGAGAACCGCGCGGTGCTTGCCTGCACGTATGCCTACTCGCCGAGCGCGAACTTCACGAATCGCCGAACGCGAATGTTTTCACCGAGCGCTCCGACGGCGGCATTGACGAGATCGCCGACCGTGATCGAATCGTCCTTCACGAACGACTGATCGAGTAGGCAGTGCTCCTCGTACCACTTGTTGAGCTTGCCCTCGACGATTTTCGCGGCGACCTCGGGCGGCTTCCCTGCGGGCACCGATTCTTCGAGTTCTTTGCGCGCCTGCGCGACGACGTCGTCGGGAACCGATGCGCGATCGAGGTAGGCCGGCGACATCGCGGCGACATGCATCGCCACGTCGCGCACGAGCTCGCCGAACTTTGGATTCCGCGCGACGAAATCGGTCTCGGAGTTCACCTCGACGAGAACGCCGATCTTCCCACCGGCATGAATGTAGCTGCCGACCAACCCTTCGTTTGCGGCCCGCTCCGATTTCTTCTGGGCTTGCGCCGCACCGCGTTCGAGGAGCAACGCCTTGGCGCGCTCGCGGTCACCGCCGGCTTCGACCAGCGCTTTTCGGCAATCCATCATCGGAGCGCTGGTTTCGTCGCGTAGGGCCTTGATCTCATCGGCCTTCGGTTGGTAGGTCATAGTACTCACAGATTCTCTCCTTGGCGTTCGTTTGCTTTCATGCGTACGAAGAGAGGCCGACGACGGCCTCCCTTGCGACGGGTCTCTTCACGGGGGCGATGACTAACCTGCGACGGCCTCTGCCGCCTCGAAGGCGCCTGCTTCGTTGATGGGGGCTTGGGCGTAGACAGCTCCGTCGAACGAACTCTCCGCCTCGGTCCGGCCCTCGATGATCGCGTCGGCCATCTTGCCGACCATCAGCTTCACGGCGCGAATCGCGTCGTCGTTGCCGGGGATCGGGTAGTCGATCTCATCGGGGTCGCAGTTGGTATCGATAACCGCGATCGTCGGGATGCCGAGCTTGCGCGCTTCGAGGACCGCGATGCGCTCCTTCTTCGGATCGACGATGAAGATGGCGTCGGGAAGGCGATGCATCTCTTTGATTCCACCGAGGAAGCGCTCGAGCTTATTGAGCTCGTCCTGGAGCTTTGCGACCTCTTTCTTGGGCAAGCGGTCGAAATCGCCTTGGAGGCGCATCTCTTCGAGCTCGCGGAGGCGCGCGATGCGCTTCTGAATCGTCGAGAAGTTCGTCAGCGTTCCGCCCAACCAACGCTGGTTGATATAGAACGTCCCGGCACGCTCGGCCTCATCCTTGACGACCTCTTGAGCCTGCTTCTTGGTTCCGACGAAAAGAATGACGCGACCCTCGCGCGACATCTGCTTGACGACCTCGTAGGTGTCGCGGACGCGCTGGAGCGTGATGGCGAGATCGATGATGTAGATGCCGTTGCGTTCCTGGAAGATGTACGGTTTCATCTTCGGATTCCAGCGGCGGGTCTGGTGACCGAAATGCACGCCGGCTTCAAGAAGCTCGCGCATAGAGATAACGGACATGAAGGGGTTCCTTTCAGCTGGCCCCCGACCGCGATGCTCTCCGAGCGGTGCGAACGTTTCTTTGGGACCATCGAAGCCCGGCCTCCGTGCCGGGCGAGTTGGCAACCTTCGGAGTATAGCACGGGCGGAGGGAGGTTGTGCAAGCGCGAAGGAGCCCCCGATGCGATATCTCGTTACCGGAGGCCTCGGATTCATCGGCTCGGCCTTCATCCGCTTGCTCGCCGCCGAGCGCCCCGCGGTCGAGATCGTCAATCTCGACGCGATGACCTACGCCGCGAACCCGGCAAACCTCGCCTCGATCGCGCAGAACCCGCGCTATCGCTTCGTGAAAGGCGATATCACCGACCCGGCCGCGGTCGCCGAGGCGATCGGCGAAGGGGTCGATGCCATCGTGAACTTTGCCGCCGAGACCCACGTGGATCGCTCGATCCTCGACCCGGAGGCGTTTCTGCGCACCGATATTCTCGGCACGCACACGCTCCTCGAAGCCGTACGCCAGCGAGGGATAGGCCGCTACCTCCAAGTCTCCACCGACGAAGTGTACGGCGACGTCGAGAGCGGCGAATCGATCGAAGGTTCCCCCCTGCGCCCGCGCAGCCCCTATAGCGCGAGCAAGGCCGGCGGCGACCTTCAGGTGCTCGCCTATCGCACCACCTACGATCTTCCGGTGCTCGTCACGCGCGGCAGCAATACCTACGGCCCCTACCAGTACCCCGAGAAGCTGATTCCCCTCTTCGTGACCAATCTGATCGACGACCAAAGCGTGCCGCTCTACGGTGACGGGCTGCAGGTGCGCGACTGGCTCCACGTCGAGGATCACGCACGCGGTATTCTCTGCGTGCTCGAACGCGGTGAACTCGGCGAGGTTTATAATGTCGGCGGCGGCAATCCGCGGACCAATATCGAGATCACCCGCCGGCTCCTCGCGGGTTGCGGGCGTTCGTTCGAAAGCCACGTTCGGCACGTCGCCGACCGCGAAGGGCACGACCGCCGTTACGCGATCTCGAGTGCAAAGGCCCACGCGCTGGGATGGCACCCGCAGATCGATTTCGAACGCGGACTCGAGGCGACCATCGCGTGGTACCGAGAACACGAGTCGTGGTGGCGCCCGCTAAAATCCGGGGAGTTCCTCGCCTACTACCAGCGCCAGTACGCGCACCGATAAGGAGATCGCTCGCTCATGAAAGGCATCATCCTCGCAGGTGGGCTCGGCAGCCGCTTGCGCCCGCTCACGAAAGTTACCAACAAGCATCTCTTGCCGATCTACGACAAGCCGATGATCTACTATCCGATCGAGACGCTAGTTCGTGCCGGCATTAAAGATATTATGATCGTGACAGGCGGCAATTCGGCGGGTGATTTCCTGCGTCTGCTTGGGAATGGCTCGGAGTTCGGGCTGAAGGATATCTATTACACGTACCAAGAAGGCGAAGGCGGCATCGCCGATGCGCTCAAACTCTGCGAGCATTTCGCCGAAGGGAACCGCGTCGTCGTCATTCTCGGCGACAATATCGTACAGGACGATATCTCGCCATACGTGCGCCGTTTCGAGCAACAGGATTCCGGCGCGCGTATTCTGCTTAAGGCCGTCTCCGACCCCGAGCGCTTCGGGGTGCCCGAACTCGACGGCGAGCGTATCGTGCGGATCGAAGAGAAACCCGCGCAGCCCAAGAGCGGGTATGCAGTGACCGGCATCTACATGTACGACCGCCGCGTCTTCGACTTTATCCGCCGCATAAAGCCCTCGCATCGCGGCGAGCTCGAGATCACCGACGTCAACAACCACTACATCCGCGAAGGCGACCTGCATTACGACGTCCTCGACGGGTGGTGGACCGATGCCGGGCAATTTGAATCGCTCTTTAACGCTACGCAATTGATCGCGCGCGAGCGCATGGGATCGGGCGAGAGCTCGTGAGCGCGGGGTAGCGCGGTGCCCTTCTGCGCCGTTTGCGATACGGAGGTTTCAGCGTGGATGCCCCATCCCAACGCCGATGCGCGCAGCCCGCTGATGGCAATAATGGGCACGGTGGGGTCCGACCTTCGGAACTATTTATGTCCGAATTGCGGTTGCAACGATCGCGACCGCCACCT
>JBMFXH010000110.1:0-7225 GCA_049964475.1 Vulcanimicrobiaceae bacterium | reverse complement strand
GCGGCAAAGGCGGCCGCCAGCACGACGGCAAGAACGGCAATGTGCTTTACCTGCTTCATGCGCGGGACTTTCGCCTATGCGCGTGGCAATACTTTCCGCATGGCAGATCCCATGGAGCCGAGTTTCACCGGCCAAAACCCCATCGTCGCAGCCGCCGAACGCATTCGCGCGCGACGCGCGCTAGGCGAGCTTCTCGACGAGAGCGACGCATCGAGCGGTGCGCGCGCCGAGGGCGGCGCGGAGCGTTCGTTACGCACCTTCGGCGATGCGCTCGCGCTGGGCATCAAGCGTCTGAATTCGATTCTCGGCGAGCGAAACGGCGTTCGGTTGGTTCGACTCGAAAGGCCGTTGCGGCTCCGATTACGCTTCGGCGAGTATCGTATCGCGCTCGAACTCGACGAGAGCGTCGAGTTAGTCCGCATTCGCGGCCTCGAATTCGACGGCGACTATCAATTCGTTCCGGATAGCGCGATCCCAAGCCTCATCGACGTATCGAAGGTCTCAACCGAGAGCGGTTACGGCGAACCGATCACGCCTTCGATGCTTTTGAAGTCGATCGCGCGCGACGCCGAACTTCCACGCCCGCCGCACCTGAATTCACCCGGCCCGCTCTCTTTTTAGGCGCGCTCGGACAGAGCTCTCGAACCGGACACCGGTCGCAGAGCGGTCTTTGCGCCTTGCAAATCGTACGACCGTGGAGGATCAACCAGTGGTGCGCGAAGCGCCATTTTGATTCCGGCAATAACGCGGTGACGTCGCGTTCGACGGCGAGCGGCGTCGTGCCGGTCGTAAGCCCCATACGATGCGCGACGCGAAAAACGTGCGTGTCGACGGCGAAGGCCGCTTCACCGAAAGCAACGGAGAGCACGACGCTCGCAGTTTTTCGCCCGACTCCCGGAAGCGCTTCGAGCTCCTCGCGCCTCTCCGGTACGCGCCCCGCGTGCTCTGCGACCAGGGCACGCGCGGCGCCGATGATATTCTTCGCTTTCGTTCGAAAGAAACCGCAGGATTGAATCAGTCGCTCGACATCGGCGAGATGCGCTGCGGCTAACGCCTTCGGTGTGGGATAGGCAGCGAAGAGTGCCGGCGTCGTGAGATTGACGCGAGCGTCGGTACACTGCGCGGAAAGAATGACGGCGACCAGCAATTCAAAGGGGTTGCGATAGGAGAGCGCGGTAACCGCGTGCGGATAGGCCGCTTCGAGCAGCGCCAGCTCCTTTTTTGCGATCGTCTTCGAAACTTTACGTTTGGGAAACGGAATTGCTGCCACGAGCGATCTTTTGCGCTTAACCGGCGCGCCCGACCTGCCGATGAACCGGCTACGATGAAGGGCGAACGAGAGGTCGATGACGTTGCCGTTATCGGCGGCGGCCTCGCAGGGGCGGCGGTCGCGATCGCCTGTGCGCGCTTCGCCCGGCACGCGCGGCTCCGATTATTCTCCCCCGAAGAGCCGGGGCGCGGCGCCGCCTACGGGAGCGGCTCGCCGATATGGCTTATGAACGGACCGGCGCGCGCGATGAGCGTCGTCGCAGGCGATTCCGGGCATCTCGTGCGAGCGCTACAGTGTGACCCCGATGCGCTTGTATCGCGCGAGCGATTCGGTGACTACGTCGGCGCGTCGCTGCGATTCGTTACCGAAGAACGCGCGCAGATACGCATCGAACGTACGGCGATCGTCGATCTCGAGCGCGGGAGAAACGACTTCCTCCTCACCGATTCGCGCGGCCGCCGAACTCGCGCGCATACGGTCGTTCTCGCGTTGGGCAACGCGAAACCCGCTGACGATTTCTTGCCGCGCGAACTCCGCGAGAGCACGCGCTATTTCGGCGATCCCTGGCGTACCGAGACGAGCGAACTCCCCGCGGGCGATATGCTCTGCATCGGCAGCGGCCTCACCGCCATGGATCGCGTCGCCGCGTTTCAGTACGTGCAGCGTCGTGGGACGGCATTCACGCTCGCGCGTCACGGCTATCTTCCCGCTCGCGAAGCTCCCGGCGTGCGCGCGTGCAACTACCGCGACCTCAATATCGACGAGCGTTCGCCGCTCTCGCTCCTGCGCTCGGTGCGAGCGGCGATGCGCGATCGCATCACCGTCGGCGGCGACTGGCGCGAGGTCGCCGAGGCGCTGCGGCAACCATCGCAGCGCATTTGGCGAGGATGGACGAACGCGCAACGTCGACATTTTCTCAAACGACTCGCTCCGCTCTGGGGAGCGCTGCGCTATCGCGTACCACCGGCGACCGAGGATGCAGTCATCGCGCTACGCCGGGCCGGTCGATACGTACCGCTCCGTGGTGAGATCGTCGGCGCGACCGAAGAGAGCGACGGCATTCGCATCGACTATTGCAGTCGCGGCGAGCGAGGCCTTATTCGCGTGGCATCGGTCGTCAACTGTACCGGCCCCAACGGCGATCTCGCCTTCAACGCCGATCCCTTGGTTCGCTCGCTCCTGCGCCGGGGCCTCATACGCCGCGATCCGCTCGGCTTGGGCCTCGACGCAACGCAGTACGGTGAAGCGATCGATGCCGAAGGGCTTATCGACGAACGTTTGCTTGCGCTGGGGCCGCTATTGCGCGGCATCCTCTACGAGAGCACCGCCGTGCCGGAGATCGTCGAACAGGCGCGCACGATCGCGCAGCGGGTCGCACGCGACCGCGAGGAGTGGGTTGCGTGATCGCCGCCATCGATGTCGATCGCATCATCGCCGAGCGAATCGCCCGGCGCGAGCGTTGGGAGAGTCTCCTCCCGCGCAAGAAGATCGGCTACACGCGATCCCGCCTCTTCGCATGCGATGATTTCGAGGTTTTAGCGCTCCTGTGGTTTCCCGGCGCACGTACGCCGATCCACGACCACGGCGCTTCCTACTGCGCGACGCGCGTGCTTTCGGGCGAATTGCAAGTCGCTCGCTATCATCGAAGCGAAAGCGCGAACGCCGCCGGCACCCCTGCGTTACGGCTGGTAGGCCAGAGCGTGCAGCACGCCGGGGAGGGAGACGTACTCGACGGTGCGCTCGATCTTCACAGCGTCGCAAACGCAACGGCGCGGGAAGCGATTTCGATCCATCTCTACGCGCCCCGCTACGCCGAGTTCGGCATCTACGATGAGTCGGGCGTTCGCCTCGCGACGGCGACGGCTCGCTACGACGCCGTTTTCGATTTTTAAGCTCACGCCAACGATATTCCATCCCCGTCGCGCGCAACGATGCCGTCTTTTTCCAACGCAGCCACTAACTCATCGAATCGCTCACCGATATTCGGCGGAACGACGCCGATGATTTCGCGCTCTAAATCGAGCAACGAAATTCGCTCTCCCGGCGGAAGTTCGCGCAGACGGTCGACGATGCGACCGCGCGCGAAGCGCGCCGTCGATTCGAACGGGACCGGGTCTTTAGCGCTCGTCGGCTTGGAAAATTCCTCGCGCAGGCGCTCGAGGCGCGCCGCATCGATCGGCGCGGCGACGCAGAGTGTCTGCAGAGGGCACGCCGCGCAACGGGGAGCGCGAGCGGTGCACACGAGCGCGCCGAGATCCATCATCGCCGAATTCCAATCGTGCGCCTCGCCCTTCGGCACGAGCTCGCGCGCGATCCGCTCGAGTTCTTTGGTGCTCGCCTTTACGGGATATTCGATGCCGAAGTGAACGCGATGGACGATGCGACGAACGTTGGTATCGTTCGCGGCCGCGTCGTAATTAAAGGCGAACGCGCGAATCGCGGCGACGGTGTATGGGCCGACCCCGGGTAGTTCGAGGAGCGCCTTTTCGTCGCTGGGCATCTCCCCGTCGAATTTCGCAACCACTGCATCGGCGAGCGCTTTTAAGCGGACCGCGCGCGTGTTATAGCCGAGCCCCTTCCAATATCGCACCACTTCGGATCGCGGCCCCCTTGCCAACGCCGTAAATGTCGGAAAACGCGATATAAACGTTCCGAAGATCGGCACGACGCGATCCACCTGCGTTTGCTGAAGCATAAACTCACTAACGACCGTGTAGTACGGATTCCGCACGACACGCCACGGCAAATTCGCCCGCCCGTATTTCGCATACCAGGCGAGCAAGCGTTTTTGCAGCCCCTTCATCCGCGCAGGCTACGCATCGCTTCGCCGATGCGACGGATACCTTCGGATATCTCGTCGCGCCGTACCGCAGTAAGAGCTAGGCGAAAGTTATGGTCGCCGCCGGAATGAGCGAAGAACGCTTCGCCGAAGAGAAATGAGGCGCCGAGGCGCTCGGCTGCATCGAGAAGCGGGCGAGCCCGCATCTCTCGCGGAGTCGCGACCCAGAGATAGAAGCCGCCGCTGGGACCGACTGCGCGGACGCCGTGGGGCCAATATTTCGCGATCGCTTCGTCGGCGATTCTCCGGCGGAGGTGGAGCTCTTCGCGCAATTGTTCGATGTGTGCGTCGTAGCCACGCTCGAGATAATCGACGATTGCGGCCTGCACGTAGAGGCTGGTCGCCATGTCGTAGGCCTGTTTGCGCATGAGCAATCGATCGACGATCGTGCGCGGAGCGACCATCCACCCGACCCGCAAGCTCGGCGCGACGGTTTTACTAAACGTCGAGAGATAGACGACGTGATCGGGAGCGAGCGCGAGCAGCGGGCTCTCGTTATGCGATGCAAGCGGCCCGTAGGGATCGTCTTCGATGATCGGAACCCCGGCGCGCCTCGCTATCGTTGCGAGCCGTACGCGCCGATCGGCGTTCATCGTGACGTTTGTCGGGTTATGCATCGACGGCATCGTGTAGATAAAACGTGGGCGACGCGTGCGCAAAATCGCCTCGACGTGATCGACGCGCATGCCTTCGTCATCGACGGGAATAGGAATCGCACGCAGACCGCCGATTTGAAATATTTGCAACGCTCCAGGATACGACGGAGACTCGACGATGATTTCGTCGCCTGCTTCGGCGAGGCTCTGGGCGACGATGGCGATGCCTTGCGTCGAGCCGGTGAGCACGATGACGTTCTTCGCGACGACGCTGCGCGCACCGCGGGCGCGCATGCGCGCCGCAATCGCCTCGCGCAAGGGCTCGTAGCCCTCCGAATCGCCGTACGACAGAATAAAACGTGGATCGCTCGCGACCCGCGCGAAGGATCCCGCGAGTTCGACGAGCGGCGAAGGTTCGTCGGGCGCGACGCCCTGCACGAACGATATGCGGCCGGGCTCCTGTTTTGCGGCGAGCTCTCCGAGCACCATCGGGAACTCGCCGACCCGCCACGGCGGCAGCGTCACCCACCACGGGACGCTCGCCCCACGCTCGCCCGCCGAGACGGCTCGTTTGCGCGATGCGACCCGCGAACCGGAGCCGACGCGCTGGTCGAGCAAACCGTCGGCGACGAGCTCGCGATAGGCGCGCACGACCGTACTGCGATTGATCTCCAGGCGCTCGGCCATCGCCCGCTCGGGAGGCAAACGCGTCGATTCAGGCAGCGAACCGGAGAGAATCGCCTCGCGCAACCCTTCGTAGAGCTGGCGATAGAGCGGTACGATCGAGTCGCGATCGAGTTGGAGGGGTAGGTTGGGCGCACCAATCTTACTCATGGATGGATCCAATTGGACCACGGAGGCCCGCCGCCTTCCGCGGCGGAATAATCGAGGGGTACCTACCCTCATCCACGCCTGCGCGTAAGGAGTCTTTTCGTGGCCGAACATCAGGTCGATGCCGTCGTCATCGGTGCGGGGCCCGGCGGTTATCATGCCGCCATCCGGCTCGGCCAACTTGGGAAATCCGTCATCTGCGTCGATCGCGACGAGGTCGGCGGAGTCTGCCTGAACTGGGGCTGTATTCCCACGAAAGCACTGCTGCACGTCGGTGAAGTGATTCGCCACATCGACCACGCCGAAGCGATCGGGCTGAAGGTTCCCAAGGCGACCGTCGACCGCGCCGGGGTCGAAAAATTCAAGAACGACGTCGTCGCATCGAACGTCGGCGGCGTCAAAACGCTCTTCAAAGCGAATAACGTGCAGTTTATGTACGGCGAAGCGTCGTTTGTCTCGCCCAACGAGATCGCGCTGAAAGGCAAAGACGGAAGCAACGAGCGCATTCGTGCGACACACGTCGTGATTGCAACGGGCTCGGCGCCGATCGATATCAAGGCGTGGCCGCGCGACGGAAAACGCATCATCAACTCCGACGATGCGGTAGGCATCAAACAGATTCCGAAAACGATGCTCGTTATCGGCGGCGGCGTGATCGGCTTGGAGTTCGCTACGGTGTACACGCGCATGGGCGCGCAGGTACTCGTCGTCGAAGCGCTGCCGCAGATTCTTACCGGCAGCGACCTCGAGATTTCAAAAACGCTCGGACGTATTCTCAAGAAACAGGGTGTCGAGATCGTGCTCGACACGAAAGTTGCGACGCTGGAAACGACCGCCAAGGGCGTTAAAGCGACGATCGCCGGCGCAGGCACCGGCGGCAAAGAGGAGACGCGCGAGTTCGAGATGGCACTCGTCGCCGTCGGGCGCCGCCCCGTCACCGACGCACTCAATCTCGCCGCGGCGGGGCTCGCCGTCGATGAGAGAGGCTTCCTCGCCGTCGATGCGCGCATGCGCACGAAAGTCGCGCACATCTACGCGATCGGTGATGTCACCGGACAGCCCTTGCTCGCGCACCGTGCGATGAAGCAGGGCGTCGTTGCCGCAGAGGTTATCGGCGGCGATACGAGTGCGGCATTCGATCCGATTGCGATACCGAATTGCGTCTACACCGACCCCGAGGTCGCCACCGTCGGGCTCTCCGAGGAAGAGGCAAAAGCGAAGGGCTACGAAGTACGGATCGGCAAGTTCCCGCTCGCAGCGAGTGGGCGCGCACGCACGATGAACGAGAGCGATGGTCTCATCAAACTCGTCGGCGACGCGAAGACCGACCTCCTGCTCGGCATGCACATCGTCGCTCCGCAGGCCGAATCGTTAATCGGCGAAGGTGTGATCGCGCTGGAGATGGGCGCGACGTTGGAAGATATCGGGCTCTCGATCCACCCGCATCCGACGCTCACCGAAGGCATCATGGATGCAGCCGAAGCCGCGCACGGGAAGGCGATCCATATCGTCAATCCCAAACCGAAGGCGCCGGTCGGAGCCGCAAAATAGACCGCACGTTGGGAACGGCGCGGATCCTCGATTTGGGTCTGCGCCCGTACCGCGAGGTCTGGGAGATCCAGCACCGCTTACACGAAGCGGTGCGAACGGGTGAGGAGCCCGAGACCTGGATCTTCGTCGAGCATACGC